>CANDJC010000084.1 GCA_947384955.1 uncultured Eubacterium sp.
AAGTCCCCAAAAGGCGCCTGCCAGTGCCACTGCATACAGCTGCCAGTAACGCCAGGGCATCAGGCGCCGGTCCGTCCGCTGCCACAAGCCCCGCCGCAGAAAACTTAGAACTTCCTGCTTTTTGGAAGCGGAACATCCGAAGGAAAAACTTTCTCCGTCCAGCGTCCCCTCAGCCAATACCTCCCCTCCCCCACACACCCCAGCCACATCCCCTAAAATTCCGTCAGATATTTAATTTGATTGCCCAACAGGATACATTATGTTATAATCTGCAAAAGAAATGCAAAAACTAAAAACACCGCATCCAGACCAAAAACAGGAGAACACTATTATGGAAAATAGAAACTTTAAAAATTCTAATACCGAAAATTCCGCTCCAAAAGATACGATTCCGCAAAATTCCGCTCCAGAAGATTCTGGCATAGAAAATTTCACCACAGAATATTCCGCCACAGAATATTCCAAAAAATACCCGAATCAGAAAGACGCATCCCATGCAGAATCCTGCGAGCGCGTCCTTTTAGCAGGCGTCAACTGTGGAAAGAGCGAGCATGATTTTAACCGTTCCATGGAAGAATTAAAAAATCTCGCCGAAGCCCATTTTATGAAACCAGTCGGAATGGTTACGCAGAAGATGGACAGTCCGAATAAAGCGCTTTATATCGGAACCGGAAAAGTACAGGAAGTAAAGGAAACCGCCCTGCTGTCAGAAGCGGATGCCGTTGTCTTTGACGATACGCTCACCCCGTCCCAGCTCAGCAATCTGCAGAAAGAACTCGATATGCCCGTAATGGACCGTACGGCGCTGATTCTGGATATTTTTGCAACCCGCGCCCAGACAAGGGAAGCAAAGCTGCAGGTGGAATCGGCAAGGCTGAAATACCTGCTTCCAAGGCTTGTCGGCATGCATCAGGCGCTTACCAGGCAGGGCGGTACAAGCGGAAGCATGAGCAGCCGCGGCGCCGGAGAGAAGAAATTAGAGCTTGACCGAAGAAGAATCGAACAGCGCATTACCGAGCTGAACCGGGACTTAAAGGAAATCGCAAACGAACGGGCCGTACAGAGAAAAACCCGCGAGGAATCCAGACTCCCGCTGGTCGCGCTGGCAGGGTATACCAATTCAGGCAAATCTACGATTATGAATGCCATGATTGATACCTATATGAAAAACGATGAAAAGAGAGTATTGGAAAAAGATATGCTGTTTGCGACTCTTGATACTGCGGTCAGACGTATCTGCACTGGAAACAGCAGGGATTTTCTGCTTTCCGATACGGTCGGTTTTATTCATAAGCTGCCTCATGCGCTGGTCCGGGCATTTCATGCGACACTCGAGGAGCTCGAAAGCGCTGACCTGATTCTGCATGTGATAGATTATTCGGACCCTGACCACAGAGAACAGATGGAGACGACAAAAGAGATTTTATCACAGTTAAAGACAGCCGGAATTCCGATGATTACTGTTTATAATAAAGCGGATAAATGCCGGGATTCCCTGGAGTATCCTAAAATTGCAGGCAGTGATAAAATTTATATATCCGCACGGGAAGCAGATTCCATAGAGCTGTTAACCGGCATGATTCTGGATAAAGTATACGAAGATTATGTACAGGCTGAATTTCTGATACCGTATCAGAAAGGGGATATTACGTCTTATTTTATGGAAAATACGCATATCGCAGAGCAGGCATTTGAGGAAAACGGCACAAGGCTGAAAGTGCGGTGTCATCAGGCAGATGCCGCAAAATATGCACAGTACCGCATTTCTTAATGAAAAGACACCAGACACGGAAACCGCAAAGGAGACAGAAATGTTAGAAATTATGAAACCCGAAGAATTTGCCCAGGTATATTCCCTGATGGAGGAAAGCTTTCCAATCGATGAATTCAGGCCTTTCCATGAACAAAAGCAGCTGCTGCAAAACAAGGACTACTGCATCTATGTACTGCATCATCCAGACACGGTCAGAGCATTTCTGGCTGTGTGGCAGTTTGACGATTTTACTTATATCGAACATTTTGCAGTAGCGCCCGCACTGCGCGGACTAGGCACCGGAAGCATGATTTTAAAGGAAGCCGCGCGTATTTTTAAAAAGCAGCTCTGCCTGGAAGTGGAACTGCCGCAGACGGATATTGCCAGAAGAAGAATTGAATTTTATAAACGGAACGGATTTGTTTTAAATTCTTATCCTTATATGCAGCCGCCTGTTTCATCCGGCAGAAAGGAGATTCCTCTGATGATTATGACTGCGAAAGAAGCGGTCAGTGAGGAGAGATTTGAAAATATAAAATCCGCTCTGTACCGTAAAGTATACCGGGTTTACACTAAATCTGCTGTCTGAAACGGTATGACTTTTTTTAACTCTGCCGGCGGCAGTTCCACCTGATAACCGATTTTTCCGGCGCTAAACAGAATCGTATCAAAATTTTCACAGCTTTGGTCTATCATCGTCGGAAACAGCTTTTTCATTCCGACTGGCGAACACCCGCCATGCACATACCCGGTCAGCGGAAGCAGCTCTTTTTCCTTAATCATTTCAATATGCTTTTCCCCGGCTGCTTCCGCGGCCTTTTTCAGATTCAGCTCCTGATTCACAGGTATCACAAACACATAATGCCGGCCGCTTCTGCCGACGGTTACAAGCGTTTTAAATACCTGCTGC
Source organism: uncultured Eubacterium sp. (assembly GCA_947384955.1). Lineage (GTDB taxonomy): Bacteria > Bacillota > Clostridia > Lachnospirales > Lachnospiraceae > Eubacterium_J. The sequence goes on from CANDJC010000084.1 coordinate 2,664, forward strand.
GGATTCCGGTTTAGCATTGCAGCGGCTTCCATTCCGCTTACTGCATCCGTATGACTATAAGAGTGACTGCGATACGTTACTTTTTTACTGTCTAACAGACGCATCACATTGGTTCTGTCATTTTTCTTCATAAATGCTCCTTCCCATCTTACAGCGCATCGTCCCGCGGCAGTTTTGACATTTCCTGCTGTCAGTCTTCAAATTCATCCTTATGTTCTTTGAAAAATTCATAATACTGACGGACACTGCCAAGTCTGGTCCATTTTTTTACATCCACAGGGTCTTCATCAAAATCATATATTTTTGCCCCTTTCATGGACAGCAGAAACGGCGAATGCGTGGCAATCACAAACTGACATTGAAAAAATCTGGCACTGTCTTCTAAAAACCGCAGCAGCTCCTTTTGCTTTTCCGGCGACAGGCTGTTTTCCGGCTCATCTAATAAATAGAGTGCGTGTTCTTTGATTTTGTTTCCAAAATACAAAAAAGCGCTTTCTCCGTTGGAATGCTCCCTTACATTGTCCTTGAGATTTTTTCGGATATATTTTGATTTGGTACTGCTGCGTGCCGAATTTACTTTTTTGAGCTTTTCATAATCATCCAGTGAATTGAGCCGGAACGGAGTATATTTTGCATCCAGATAATCTTCCATCAGTTCTTCACGCCGTCCGTCGATGCCCTCATTCAGACACCTTAGATTCAGCATAAAATCAAACACATCGTCACTGGTAACAGCGCAGCTTTCTTTTGGAAGATTCCTGCTGCATACACACTGGCATTCGTTTAGATACTGTTCAAAAAAATTACTGCGGTTGTAAAGCGTGCTCCGTTCAAGCCGCAGCTTTTCTGCAATCACGTTCAGAGCCGTCGTCTTCCCGCAGCCGTTGCCGCCGTAAAATATCGTAACCGGCTCAAAATCAATCTGGCGTAAATGATGCCTGGAAAGAATTCCGTACGGGTATACCGTATCATAGCAGGTCATTTTTAAAGAAAACAAAAAATCAGTCTCCCTTTCTGCATCCGGAAACCGAAACTGAGATAAATAAACCATTTAAAATCCCCCGCCTTCCTGAAACTGCAGATTCAGGCCAGGCCGTTAAGGAACCGCTGCGCTGTATGGAAATCAGCCAGACAGTTCCTTAGCTGCGGCTCTAATCTGCCCCGCAGTTTTTCTCTGCAAAGTATCTCCAAAATCCGCCTTCTGTCTGGAAAAGCTTTGGTCTTTACCAGATTTGTACCCGGTCTTTTGGTGCGACATACATCGCGTCATTTTTCGTAATGCCGTATACTTCATAAAACTGCTCAAACAGAGGCAGCACCGCATTGACGCGTACTTTATTCAGCGAATGCACATCAACTGTTAACAGATAATCACGGTACTGGTCTGTCTGGTTCGAAGCCCAGATATTTGCATTGCTTTCAAATGCTTTTTTCTGCGCTTCCTTATCATCGCCGATAATGTCCAGCACGCATGCCATGGCGCCCATATCCGCAATATTTTCTCCCGCGGTCATGTCCCCGTTTTGGAAAACGCCGTCTGCGACTTCGATACTGCTGTAATAATCCTTTACTTTCTGGGCTCTCGCCGTAAACTGCGCAAGGTCTTCTTCGGTCCACCAGTTGCTGTAATTGCCGTTTTCGTCATAGCCGGAACCAAAATTATCAAACGCATGCGTGATTTCATGTCCGATGACAGTGCCGATTGCGCCGAGATTCTGCACATATTCTGCGTCCTTATCATAAAACGGAGCCTGTAAGATTGCCGCCGGAAACGTAATGTCATTTGCCTGCGGATTATACATGGCATTTACTGTCTGCGGCGTAATTCCCCATTCGGTTTTATCTACGCCGGAATCCAGCTTCTTTTGTGCGCCTGCATTTAAAGCCTCCTGAATATGCGCAATATTTTCAACCAGTCCGAGCGACGCGTCTACCGGTATTTTATCTAAATAAGACGGCCATTTATCCGGATAAGCGATTTTTATCTTCATCGTATCGAGTTTTCTGGCTGCTTTCTGCTTGGTTGTTTCGGAAAGCCAGGTGATTTTAGAAAGCCTGTTACGGAATGTTTCAATGAGTTTTTTGGTCATTGCTTCTACTTCGTGTTTGCTTTCCTCCGAGAAATATTTATCGGTATACAGTCTGCCAAATTCCCATGCAAACAGAGACTGTGTAAGTTCCTTTGCAACCGTATCCGGCGTTTTCTGTTCAACGGTTCCTAACAAAGCCGCATTAAAATCCTGCAAAGCCTGATAATGCGCACTTGTCAGAAAATTACTGTAGGATACATACAGATTGAATTTTGTATACTCCTTTAACAGACTTAAATGCTCCGGCGTCAGATAGCTGTTTACCTTTTTCGCATTCTCCACTTCACTTACGATACATGTGTCAAAGTCCGTAATGCCGATGGTCTTTAAAAATCCTTCAATATCACAGTTGCTGTAAAGCTTCTTAAAATCCTCTCTGGAATAAGGATTATACACCAGCTCGATATTATAACGGTCCTCAAGCCCCGGCCCGTTTTGCGCAAATTCCTTTGCAAGGTCATATACCTGCTGCGCCAGTTCGGAAGCTTTCTGCTCATTTTCTCCGGCCAGAAGATACATCTGTTTCATGAAATTTAACATCGCCTGCTGAACGGCTTTGTTCGCATCGCCCTGCCCGTAATAATCCTTCGGCAGCAGATAGGTCGGGCCGGCATTGGTAAGCACATACTTATTTGAATCGAGCGTATCCTGAGCCACAGTAAAGTTCAGCACGCTGACCGCGCCTATTTTCTGCAGCTGTGCCAGCACACTGACAAATTCCTCCACGGTCTGGGCCTGTTCTATCTGTGCAAGATACGGCGCAAGCGGCGAAATGCCGGCTTTATCTCTCGTATCCATATCGCGTGCAAGCAAATAGATATCTGTGATTTTCTGCTGGATGCTGTCCTTTTCATAGCTGTCTCTGCCGGCAGCAAGCTCATCGATTAAAGCGCTCAGATTCTTCGTAACCTCATCCTGAAGGCTGCTGAAATTGCTCCACACTCCCTGGTCTTCCCTGAGCGGATGCCCGTTTAATATCGAAGCATTGACTGCCTGATAAAAATCATCCTCAAGACGCACCGGAGTATCTGCCGTGCGCACCGTTACCGTCACGGTTTCTTTCTTCTTCGAACCGTCCGAGGCCAGTACCGTGATTTTGGTTCTGCCGGCTTTTTTTGCCGTAACAACGCCGTCTTTGGACACCGATGCAATTTTGCTGTCCGCGGACTGATAAATCACAGAACGGTTGGACGCATTCAAAGGCGAAACGTCTGCCTTAATCGTATATTTTCCGCCAGGCTGCAGGGCTGCCGCGGATTTGATAACATTGACATCCGTCACCTTTGTTCCTACCGTAACGGTAATCGTATCCTTTGTTTTGCCTGCTGTAAGCGTAATCTTAGCAGTGCCTTTTTTTATGCCTTTCAGCTTTCCGGTTTTGCTGACCGTTACCGCTTTGCTGCTGCTCTTCCATGTTACATCCGAACGGTTTGCCTTTAACTGGAATGTCTCGCCTTTTTCAATCGTCAGTGTATCTGTTGTTACATTCGTAATTTCTGCTTTCTTTGCCGCAGCTTCTACAGCTGTCAGCGCCCCGCCGTCCGCTAATGCCGCTGAGGCTGGAACTGCCTGAAATGCAAGCAGCGCCGCAAGCAGAAGGGAAAGCATTCTGTTTCGTTTTTTCATTGCCTGGTTCCTTTCTTAATTGTCTGAAATTTGTAGGACGAGAACTTCTTATTGTCAGAATTTCTCTGTTTCCATTCTCTATTTTACTGGAAAATTACAGAAAATACAAGGTAAATTTTTAACCAGCATCTGATGATTCAGCGTTTTTCCCGTCACTTATTTCGTCACCAGTTTCGCCGCATCTGCAATGCCCATCTGAAACAGTTCCTCCATCTGCCCGTCATACTCCTGCGACACTTTATATTCTCTGAGCATTTTTATAAGATACTGCTCCTGTTCCTTTTTCGGTTCATACGCATGCAAGACAGGATTTAAAAATTCAGCAAGCTCCCCCGGCCGGAGCCCTGATGCGGGCTGGTTTCCGCTTAAGGAGCACAAAAGCCCGGCCGCATAATAAAATTCATAATTTCCCATCATAATAGAAGCCTTCAGCCTGCATTTAATCATTACACTCTGCTTTGCAAGTATCAGTTCCATATCATACCTCCCGTCTGTTTTTTATAAATATTATTATTATAACAGATTCAGCAAGGTTATGGATTGTTTTTTCTACAGGCGGAAAAAATATTATGTACATATCCATGCATACAAAACAGTAACATCACACAGCAGCCCGCCTAAACTGCTGTGTGACTCATTCATAAGCAGCAGACCTGCCTGTACCGTCCAAAACAGCTCAGGCTCCGCTGTCAAATCCGCGCATAAAGTAAAACAGGCACCCGCTCATCTTTCCAATCGCAATCACCGCCACCATCCATTCCAGCCCCATTTTCAGCTTCACACGCCGAAACAGAATCGGATACGCATTGATAATCTCCGCTAATGCCACCGCCATACAGCCTACAAACACGCCCGCACTCAGCCCGAATAATGCTAAAAAGACATGTCCCGCCGGAAACCGGATATCGGAAAATACCGACATCACATTGCCCGCGATTCCGCCGAGTATCGTAGCGTTTTCATACGTAATAATATGCTTTGCCGTTTTGGATTTGCTGGCCATTTCCGGTATAATTCCCAGCTTGACGGCGATTGCAAAGCTGCCCGTAGCAACCGACAGCCCGAAGGCAAGTCCTAAAAATCCCAAAAATATATGCTCAGCTAACATCTATGCTCTTCCCTTCCCGGCCTGCATTTTCGATAAACGTATGGTCTACATCCTGTTCGTACTTTCGCATTTCCACCTGAATCGGCGTCGGGTCATGCGTCACTTTCTTTCTGCCGATGTGGTTATAAAAAATCATAATTCCTATCGGCATGCCAATCGCATAGCAGATTTCAATTTCCGTCACTCCGTCAGACTCTCTGCCGATAATCTGATAATACAGCTGCGAAAACACATCCGCCACTGCGACATCATTATTAAAAGTCATAATCGTAAATGCGGCTCCGAAAAAGATGACGATGCATAATACCACCGTCTTTAGAATGTCAAGCATTTTATTCTCAGTAACATCTGCCTGGCACTCTATAATAAAATCCGCTTCTCCCACATTCTGCACTTCCAGGTCCGGATAGTCTTCATGAATGCTCTGTATAATTTTTAAAACAGAAAAAACCTGTATCCGGTTCTTTTTCTTCTCCTGCGTATCTTTTTGCTGAAATGTATAGATTTTCTTTTGCTTCAGCTGCCTGAGAACCGCCTGATTTGTGCATTCCATGGAAGCGATATCCTGTAAATACACATGGTAATCCTGCACCACGATATTCTGGTCTATTTTTAAATAAAGTGTATCCGGTGCTGCCATTGCTGTTTCTATCCTTTCTAACGAACTATTTTCAATATGTCTGAAACTGATATCTGAAATTTAAGCCTGAAATTTTTCTGTAACCGCATCTTTTGCCTGCCTGGATACTTCCTTTATTTTATTCCCGGTATGCGTAACCGCCGCTTTCGCCGTTCCGTTTACATAATAAAAAGCCTCTCTTGCCGCTTCCTTTGCTGATTCTGCCGATTCTTCTGCCGCATGTGTCACTTTCGCTGCTGTTTCCCCTGCGCTGGAAACCGCCTGCGATGCCGCATCTCCTGCTCTGGAGGCTGCTTTCACCGCCGTTTCCCCTGCCCTGGATACCGCCTGCGACATGGTTCTGGCGGCTGCAGAAATCCTTCTGCCGGCTTCTTCTGCCAGGCATTCTGTCTTATCCGCCGCTGTGTATGCCATGTTCTCCGTTTTTTGTTCTGCTGCATGTACCATATTTCCGGCCTTATCTGCCGCTGCGCGGGCTGTACTCTCCGCTTTTCGCGCCGCTGTTTTTGCCATCTGCTCCGTTTTTTCTGCGGCCTGGTCCATTCTGTCTACAAAAGTCCCTTTCTGCGTCCCTGTCTGTTTTTCATGTAATGTCATATAATAGTATACACCTCCTGCAACTGCTATGATTAAAACTGCTGTCAGACACATTCTATAAATCCGTCTGCCCATCTTTTTCCCTCACTTTCCGCAGCAGCCCGGACCGGCATGCCAGACTTGGTATTCCTGTCTGCCGGGTACTGGTAAAATCCGCTGCAGACTGCTGCATCTTCTCAGCCAGCGGCTGATATCATAGTTTTTGTTACAGTTAGTATGACCTGATTGCTATGTATTATTCAGAAAAATTTTAAAATATCGCTTGCAATATCAGCTGCTTTGTCAAAAAAATCCTCAATATCCTCTACGTCAATTTCTTCTTTGTCAGAGAGCTCCTCTATTGTATGATAAAAACCGTCAGAATGCCTGATAATATTTTTAAACTGATCCTTTAGCCAGTTTTCTTCCACTGGCGGCCTTTCTATATCCGTTTCTGCATGCGTCATGGCTCTTTTATCAGGTACATCTTCCCAGACATATCCCTCCGGCACCTGCGGCTGTTTTCGCACGGCATTTTCTTTCTGCTGCTGAACCAGCTCTAAATGCTTTTTTACCATATCTGCCCACTGCTTTTCCATAAAACGTTTGATATCAGACACCGCTGTAAATTTTAGAATCGGAATGCTGCCCATGTTTTCTATTTCTTTTATAAAACGGAATACATTGATATTTTTCGTACGTGCAAAAGCAATGCGCAGGCCTTCCGATTCAATGGCATGGTAATTGGCTTTATAAAGGCTGTATTCAGAAAAAACCTCGCTGTCAATCATGGCAAAAACCGGAATCCCTTTACTGACTGCCGCCCGGAATTCATTCCTTGTAATCGACATATATTCCGCAAACCGCTCTTGTGTCTGCCCGCCTGCAGCGCTTCCATATTCCCCGCCAATAATCAGCAGCGCCATATTCGAATTTTTCATTGCCTCATAACATGCATTATCCAAAGGAAACCCCGGAGTATACCCAATGTCGCCATTTTCAAATAGAACCGGCTCATACCCGTGCAGACAGACAAAGGACGCTAACTCTTCCCTGATATACTTCAAATCATAAAAAGTTGAACTGATAAAAATTCTCGGCTTCATAAATGTATCCCTCCTATTCTGTTGTTCTTTTTATTATACATGACTGCCTTATGATTTCAACTAAAAATAAAATCGGGTTTCACGTGTAATCAAAAATAAAATGAACTCTATACATCGTTTTTATTTTATGATATACTGATATTTATCATTTGAAACAGGTGAAAATTTTCAAAAGGGGGTGTCTAAAATAGAAAAAACAGGACTTGTATTCGGCGGAGGCGGCGCAAAAGGAAGCTATGAAATCGGAGTCTGGATGGCTCTGCGTGATTTGGAGCTGGAAACGGAAATTACCGGCGTATCCGGTACATCCATCGGGGCGCTGAACATGGCGCTGTTCGCCCAGAATGATCTGACGCTTGCACGGACACTGTGGGAAAACCTGTCTACAGAAGATGTCATACAGCTGGATATGAAAAAAGCAGCCATCGGCTTTGTAACAGCGCTGACTGCATATTTAGACCCGCAGAAGCTTCCTTATATATTACGCTATTTCAGGCCGGAAAAGGCTTTTGGAAGCGGGCTGCTGTCACAGGAGGCAGTAAAAAGCATCATCAGCCGGTATGTGAATCCCCTGAAAATATTTCTGTCGCCTTACGAACTCTATGCGTGCTGTTTTCGTATCCGCAGCATCAGCCCGGAATACTTCCGGCTGGATAAAAGCACGTATCCGGTAAATTCGGTACTTCTTGCATCCGCCGCCATTCCCAGCGCTTTTGACGCGGTTAAAATAAACGGACACAGGTATTATGACGGCGGTCTTAGCGACAACGTACCGATTCGTCCTTTATATGAAAACGGATACCGTAAAATGATTGCGGTAAACGTAAGTCCTTGGAAACCGTTGAAATTAACAGACTTTTCAGATGCTCAGATATGGGTTATAACACCGCAGAACCAGGAACTTTTTAAAAGCGGCCTGGGACATGTATTTCATTTTGATTCCGGGCAGACCAGCCTCCGTATCCTGTCCGGCTACCAGGATGCCTTAAAATGCCTGGCATATTTTCCGGCAGTAAACAGGCAGAACCTCTATGAAGACTGCAGCCGGTACAGTCCTGCAGATTTCGGGCAGACAGTCTCACTGGAAAACGGGATAGACATTACCATAAAGAAAGCAGAAATTTATCAATTCAGGGAACACTCCTATATCGTTTTCCGTATCAGCACGCTCATGACAGACCGGGCGGATTATGGTGATTCCTGCTTTTTGCTTGCAAATATACTCTTTCTTGTATTTCCAGACGGCAGACGCAGCTATCCGGACCTTAACCTGCCTTTGGATTCTCTGTACGAGTTTCCGCAGTACCATGTCAAAGGCCGGGAGCTTACAGGCTTCACCGCTTTCCGCCTGCCAGAAGGCTGCGGCAGCTTCCGGCTGATAATTGCTGACTATTTTAATCATGAGCCTGTGGGAACCAGCTATTATATGAATCTGAAGCTGACATAAACAGCACCCGGCTCCATTCTGCCGAAATCAGAGTCTGCATATTCTGATTTCCGGCCGGAACAAAGCCGGGTGCTGTTTTTCAGCTGCAAAGGCTTATGCAAGCTGTGCTGATATTGCATCGAATATCGCTGCCGCTGTGTCATCCTTGCTCATCTGAGGCAGATTTTTCACATCATTTCTGGTAATCAGCGTTACGATATTTGTATCCGTGCCAAACCCGGCGCCCTCTGTGCGAAGGTTATTTGCAGCAATCATATCCAGATTTTTTTTCTCCAGCTTGTGCATCGAATTTTCGAGCATATGCTCTGTTTCCATCGAAAAGCCGCACAAAAACTGCCCTTTCCTGCGCGCCGACATACTGGCTAAAATATCCTTCGTCCGCTCCAGCTTCAGCACGCTTTCCGCATCCTGTTTCTTGATTTTTTCCGCGGCGGCATGCACCGGACGGTAGTCCGCAACCGCTGCCGCCATCACGACAATGTCCTGGCTGTCAAACCGCTCCGCCACTGCTTCGTACATTTCCTGTGCGCTCGTAACCTGCACAGCCTCGACGCCGTACGGAACACGCAGACTGACCGGCCCTGTGACAAGCACGGTTTCGGCTCCCCTGTATGCCGCATTCCGTGCGAGCGCATAGCCCATCTTTCCGGTAGAATGATTCGTAATAAAACGCACCGGGTCGATGGCTTCCCTGGTAGGCCCCGCAGTCACCAGCACACGTTTTCCCGCCATATCTTTTTTAAACGCAGCTTCGTATAAAATATATTCCAGCAGCTCCTCCGGTTCCGGCATCTTGCCTTTTCCCGTATCGCCGCATGCAAGATGGCCGCTGGCCGGTTCCACAACATGGTATCCGTAAGACCTGATTTTTTCGATATTCGCCTGCGTCGCAGCATGCTCAAACATATGCGTATTCATTGCCGGAACCACATAAACAGGAGCTGTCGCCGCAAGCATGACCGTCGAAAGCATGTCGTCTGCAATCCCTCCTGCCAGTTTCGCAATCATATTTGCCGTCGCCGGCGCTGTCATAATCACATCCGCTTCCTGTGCCATCGCAATATGCGCCACCTGATAGCCGCTGTGACGGTCAAAAACATCATTCACCGTCCGGTTTCCGGTCAATGCTTCAAATACAGCCGGTGAAATCATCTTCTGTGCATTTTCTGTCATAATCACATGTACGTCTGCATGTAATTTCACAAGCATGCTGGCAAGACTGGCTGTCTTATATGCCGCAATGCCTCCTGTAACTCCCAGTAATATATGCTTTCCTGTAAGCATGCCAAGCCTCCCTGCCTAAACTTCCAGCGGTATTTTTTTATCTGTATACAGAATATGATTAATCAGCCAGCCGAGCAGAAATTCTATCAGGCTGTTTAAATAGACTTTCGGATCCCCGTCTACCGCATCCAGGTCAATGTCCTCGATGCGCTGCACAAAGGATTCATGTGCCCTTCTCTGCGCCGCAAGCCCTTCATAACGAATGCGTTCCATATACGTTTCTTCATCATTAAAATGACGCACCGTATAATCCTTAAGCTCCGTTAGCACATCCATAATCTCATCATACCCGTCAAACGAAAAATCACCATGCAAAAGATGGTATGCCTTATCTGTAATCCGAAACAGTTCTTTATGCTCTTCATCTACAAATTCAATGCCTGTACGGTACTCATCCAAAAATTCACAAGGATTTTCTTTTACCATCCACTCCTCGAGCTTCGGCAGCTTTCCAATCATCGCGTCACTGGATATAATGTGATGATACAGCCAGCGCGCAAGATACTCCATCAGTTCCCCAAGCAGTTTCTGCTGCTGCTCATAACCGTCTATGTCTGTAAAACTCCATTCCCGGATTTTATCACGGAATACCATATGCTGGCTGCGCTGCAGAATCAGTTCCGGGTCGCGTATCTGCTCCATATATGCTTCTTCATGCGAAAAGTGGTGTTCCGCATAATCATCCAGCTCTTCGAGCATTATTTTGACCTCTTCATAACGGTCTGCGTAGCCGTTTTTTGCCAGTTCTGCTCCCTTGTTTATAATCTCAAACAAATGTCTGTGCTCGTCGTCAATCTGGGAAACCCCTATTTTACAGTCGTCCGTAAACTGAAACATATTTATCTTCCTCCCTGTAATTATATAGTTTGTAAATGCCTTTAAGGCTTATTATATCACATGGGGAGATGTGCCTGCAAATTATTTCTTGTATAATTTAGAAATATAATTAGAGTTCAGACAATAAACAGGGGGTGGCCTCTCGGACGCCGGGTGACGGGAAGCTGACCTGGATTCCCGGGACGGCTCCGGAATGTTAAGAATCCCTAGGCATTCTGCATTTATGCTGTGGCCCCGGACGGACGCAGCACCTAGTTCGCCCTGGCTTACTGCCAGCAGCTAAAGGTGCTGCTTCGGCTTCGCCGCCTGTGTATCGGGCAGAATGCCAAGGGATTCTAAACATTCCTCCAATGTCCCAGGAATCCAGGTCAGCTTCCCGTCACCCGGCTGGTTTTCGAAAGTTCTGCATGTATACCCGTATACTTTGTGCTGCATTTTTTCATAATTATGCAGCGAAGCTTTCCTAAAAAATCTCAATGCTGATACGTTTTTCATGTAACGCCTGCCAATAACCAGCCTGGAGAGGGGATTTGCCCGGTCTTCCTGCTGCATTGGAAGAATGTTTAGAATCCCTTGGCATTCTGCCCGATACACAGGCGGCGAAGCCGTAGCGGCACCTTTAGCTGCTGGCAGTAAGCCAGGGCGAACTAGGTGCCGCGTCCCGTCCGGGGCCACAGTGTAAACGCAGAATGCCTAGGGATTCTTAACATTCTGGAACCGCAGCAGGAAGACCGGGCAAATCCCCTCTCCAGGCGTCCGTCCATCCAAAGCCCATTCACTCTTCCCGATAAGATTCCGCCTCTTTCCGATGCTCCGCAAGCACCTGGTTCACCATTTCGAGGCGTGTACGCAGATCCGCTCCCTCCGTTTCCCTGCCTTCCAGCATTATTTCCGTCCAGCTCATCTGTTCCACATAATGAAGCTGTTCATCCAGAATATCCGGCGCAGCGTAATCGTGCTCCCCTGCTCTGGCTCTGACCCCTTCTGCATTATAAAGACCCGCCAGCACATTCTGGTCAGTCGTTACCAGCAGCACTGAATGTTCCCACAAAGCGTTCACTTCGTCTGTAAAATCAGTCAGCGCATCGATATCATTATCCGGCGCGGCATACGGCATTCCGGCGCTGAAGCTGACGCTGCCCTCTTCCCTGACACGCCTGCCGGAAGTATCAAAGCAGAACAGTTCATAAGAATACTGGCCCGTGCCCTGTCCGAAATAAGGCTGATACTGTAACAGATATGCTCCGGTTTCATCCTGATAAAGCGCATAGGTCCTCCATCCGGCATGGCTGAATGAAACTGTATCCGAATAAAGCAGCATTCCGTCCGACTCTACTGTGAAATCAGCAAACCCTTTGTCTTGCAGTCTGTATAAATCCAGACGTATCGTTTCCGCTCGTTTGTCATGTGTCAGGTCAGCCTGCCAGATTCTGCTTTTATCTTTAATATCACTCTCCTGACTGCTGCTTTCTGTTTTCATGGTTTTTCCGGTATCTTCTGCTTTTATGGTATTTGCCGTTTCACTGCTCTTTGGAGCATCTGCTGCCAGAAATGCACAAAATGCCAGGACTGTCACAAATGCCGCAGCAGCCGTCCGATGCGGCAGTTTTTTATAATACAGTACATTTTTTATCCGCATCGAAATATCTCCTTTTCCAAAAGCCGGCGTTCTGCCCGTCAGAATCCTTTTTCCCGCAGCCGCTGACAGCAGTGCCGCCGAATAGCCTTTTTTTGCATCCGCGCCAAGAAAACGCACCGCTGCTTCGTCGCAGCTCATCTCCATATCCCGGCTGCTGAGCACCCAGGCAGCCTGCACCAGCGGATGAAACCAGTACAGGATAAGTGCTGCAAAACCAAGTAACCGCCACAGAAAATCGCCCCTTCGCACATGAACCATTTCATGCGCCAGAATATAACGCTCCGTTTCCAAAGCGGTATCAAAAGGCACATAAATGCATGGCCTGAAAATCCCAAGCACAAACGCTGTCTCCAGATTTTTTACGCGCAGCACCCGGACCTTTGCAAGATAAAACGGAAGCTTTTTATCCAGATACTGTGAAAGATATCCGGTACATTCAGCCCCGCGCAGACGCTGCATCAGCAGTAGCAGGCGAATCAGGCTGCATGCAGTCATCACAGCCATTCCAGCCAGCCAGCAAAACATAAGCATATCTTTCGCAAGCTCATGCTCTTTGAAAAACACAGCTGCTTTTTGTCCGCCTTCTCTCCTTAACTTCAGTCCATCTGTCTGCTCTGTCTTTTTCTGTCCATCTGTCTGCTCTGTCTTTTTCTGTCCATCTGTCTGCCCGTCCGCCCCTGGCATACTGTCTTTCGTCAGAGCCTGGTCCAGCGATGTATGAACAGACATATTTATAATAGAAGAAACACCTGACACACTTCGCACACAGCGTAACGCCATATCCGTAACGGCAGAAAGGCTGAAACTGCTCTGCACGGAAACCGGGCACAACAGCCGGAACAGCACAGCCAGCCATAAAAGACACCGATACCCTTTCGGAAGCCGGAAAAACAGCATCCGTACAGCAAGAACTGCCAGGATAACCAGACAGGATGCAGCGCTTCTTTGTAAAACCGCATAAAATATCCCTGTCATACTGTTTTATCCCCTTCCTCATATTCTTCTATCAAAAGCCGCAGCGCTTCAATCTCCTGTTCGTTTAACCGGTTATGCCTGGCAAATGCTGTCAGAAACCCCGGCAGCGAACCGCCAAATCCCTCCGCCAGCACCTTTTTTCCTTTCTGCAGATGATATTCTTCCCGGGTTATGCAGGCTTTTACCGTTCCTTTTTCATTTTCAAACAGTCCTCTTTTACACAGACGCTTTAACATTGTATACATTGTAGACTTCTTCCATCCAAACGCTTCCGCCGTCATTGCTGCCAGCTTTCCTGATGCAACCGGCGCATGCTGCCAGATAAGCTCCGCAAAACGCTGTTCCATCTGCCCTAATTCCTGTTCCATTTCCAGTCCCCCTTTTGTTCACTCTGAGCCTCCGACCGGATACCATCCTTTTCCGTCTGCTTCCAGCCGCTTTCACTCCTTATTTTATCGCCCAGTCGGTCTAACACTGTTAGACTTTCTTTTTACAGTCTAATGCTATTAGACCGTTTTGTCAAGCTGCTTCTGCAAAATAGTGATTCTGCAGTGCAGGCAAGTGTGCGACTTTCTCCAGATTCCGGGCATAGAAAAGGCAGGGTGTGCAACTTTCTCCAGATTCCGGGCATAGAAAAGGCAGGATTTCTTTTCAGATTTCCTGCCTGGATGTGCCGCTGTGTAAACAGCTGACAATTTCGTTTTTGACGGGTTACCTGCCTGTTTGAAAAAGCTCTACACTGTATCTGGCAGGATTATCTTTGCCGATATAAACATTCGCGTGCAAATCTTCTTTTCGCATAAATGGTGTCAAAACATAATAGCTGCTTACTGCTTTATATTCTCTGCCTTCATAAATAAACCGGCAGACAATTCTGCAGCTGGTGTAGTTTGCCACTCTAATCCAGGCTGCCGGAATCATGTCCTCTATTTCGGAGTCCATGCAGGCGCCTGAATGCTTCAGATTTTTCAATTTTGTCCTGTCATATGCCAGCTTTCCCATGGAAGCCAAAAACAATATCAGCCACACAGAAACATTGATTAACATGGGTTTCAATATCGCTGAATTAAAAAAGTTCCCGGCAAGACCAGCGGCTAATTCAGTCACTGCTACAAGCAGCGTGACATTCGCACATATGGAACATAAGTATTTTACAGGCTTAAGACTGGCAAGCTGTTTTTCTTTAAAAAGCTCGGAAATATTTTCTTCTGCCTTTCCTTTGTATTCCTCCGCTGATATATGCTCCCCTGAAAAAAGCTCGTTCAGACTAATACCCAGAGCATCGCACAAAGGCTGCAAAAGCGATACATCCGGCATCCCTCTTCCGTTTTCCCATTTGGAAACTGCCTGACTGGTAATCTCTAATAACCCGGCAAGCTGCATTTGTGTCAGATTTTTTTCTTTTCTGCACTGTGCAATAAATGCACCTATTTTCTTCTGATCCATACAATAAATCTCCTTTATTATATTTAAACGCAGTATACCAGTAAGAGACTCTGTTTAAAACATACGAAGCGTTGATTCCATACTAAACGCTCCGTTGAGAGAAGCCAGCCGAATCCCGTCTCTGCTCCTTAAAACAATTCCAGATATTTCTGGAGCCTGTCCGCAAACTGTCCAATATGTATCCCGTCCACAAAAGAATGATGAGCCTGGACAGATACCGGCATCACGATTTTACCGTCCTTCTCATAATATTTCCCCCAGTCAAACAGGGGCGTCGCATTATCTTTTTTCCCGGAATTGGTATGTGAGATATGCGTATAGGTAATCCAGGGCATAGGCGAACACTGGAATACATCGATTCCAAGGGGTCCGGTAAAATATTCCTTCTGCTCCCTGGCAGTCCTTCCCGCTGCCTTTACATATTCCTGAATACTGCCCCGAAGCGGCACATTCACCACTTTGAACAGCCCCGTATCCTGATTCAGATAAGTAAACGCCGTATCAATATGCTCAAAAAGAACCACCTTCCCATCCAGAAAACGATACCGGAACGCTTCCATCTCATCCGCGCATTTACATACCGCATACACAAACGCAAGCGTAAAAGAGAGGTTCTGCGCCTTCACCTTCCGCCGGAAATTCGTGATATCCGCCTCAAATGTCACACAGAAAGCAGGCTCCACGCTTCCCCTGAAAACCATACAGTGCATGGCCCTCTCCCAGTTTTTTTCGTCTATCACCTGATAAGTATTCATTCCAGATTCCCCCTTTTCGCTTCTGCACATTTCATTTTTCTAACGATTGCCATATAATAACCGCTTTTTATATTTCCAGTAAGAACATTTTCAGTTACAGGCTCACTGCCTTTTATTTTGTGTGGTTACAAGCATAACATATTTCTTGTATTTTGTCGAATATAGTATGTCTTTTGGGTTTTCGCTTCTTTGATTCGCAGAAGCGGCGGTCTGTTTCTTCAGGCAGGATGGGGGATGTTGTGGCCTCTCGGACGCCGGGTGACGGGAAGATGCACCGGATTCCTGTGACGGCTCCGAAATGTTAAGAATCCCTA
The DNA here is from genome assembly GCA_947384955.1 of uncultured Eubacterium sp. Taxonomy (GTDB): domain Bacteria; phylum Bacillota; class Clostridia; order Lachnospirales; family Lachnospiraceae; genus Eubacterium_J. The sequence goes on from CANDJC010000084.1 coordinate 18,507, forward strand.
AGCATTCTGCATTTACGCTGTGGCACCGGACGGGACGC
>CANDJC010000085.1 GCA_947384955.1 uncultured Eubacterium sp.
TGAGCAGAAAACTAAGAACTTCCAGCTTTTTTCCAGAGTCACATCCGAAGGAAAACCATTCTCCGCCCAGCTGATAGTGGCTGAATTCCATTTTTTGGAGCTTTATGTTACGTTATGTATTTTTTTAAATTATGCAAAACGGTTATAATAAATATACAGATAAATTTAAGGAAGGACTGGTGCCTTGTAAAGTTTAAAAGTTTTCAAAATTAAAGTTATACAATGCATTTTTTAACGTAAATTCTGCCAAAAACAGCCGGAGGGAGGAGCTGTCTGCTTTCGGATGTGACTTTTGCAAAAAGCTGGAAGTTCTTAACTTTCTGCTCAATACCCAGGATTTGGGGACACACTGCATACCGCCTTATAAAACCTAGAAGTCCCCAAAAGGCGCCTGCCCAGTGCCAAAACATTTGAACAGCCACAACGCCAGGGCATCAGGCGCCGGTCCGTCCGTTTTCACAGCCCCGCCGCAGAAAGTTTAGAAATTCCAGCTTTTTGCAAACGGAACATCCGAAAGCAGACAGCTCCTCCCTCCGGCGTCCCCTCAGCCATCCCGCATAACTCAGCCACCATCTTATAACAGCCCCATCTTCCTCATCCCCTCCAAAATCGGATTCTGCTCATACAGCCCCGTCAGCACAGCATTCTCTTCAATCATCTCAATCAGCCCCGCGCTCACCGGCAGAATCTCACTCACCTTTATCAGCGCAAACACAATCCAGATAACAAAAAACGCTTTCAAAACCCCGGCGCAGAATCCCAGTATCATGTTTGCAATGTTTATGCCCGGAAGTTTTGCAAATAAATTAAGTTTTTTGCGAAACAGGAACAGAAAAATCTGGATGGCTGCCAGTGTAACTGTAAATGCGATTGCCGAAATACAGTAGTCAGCCACGGCTTTCCCCAGTTTCTGGTAGATTTTCTGAGATTCCAAAACTTCTTTTATGACTTTTTCCGTCCCGCCGCCGAGCTCATCTCGTAAGGATTCAGGGAGCATGGACCAGGGCAGGCCTTTGCTTTTTGTGAATGTGCCGTCTTCTATTTTCTGTTCGGTCTGATTTCTTATAAATTCTTCGCTTATCGTTTCTATCTGCTGTGCGACGGGAGTCTGTTCGGTAAGAACATTTTTGACTGCAGGCGATACCGCTGCCACGAATACAACTGTTATCAGAAGCGCTGCCAGCGAATAGGCAACTCTTAATACCCCTTTGTGGTATCCGCGCACGGCAGAAAACACAATATATCCCATTACAGCTATATATAACCAGTTCATTTTATCTTATTATCCTTTAATTTTATTCTGTAAGTTTCTCCGCTTAATATAATCCAGTAATCGGTCTGTCCGCTGCCGGATATCACGTCGTAAACGTTCCGGTCAAATGTATATTCAAACCGCTTGTTTCCGCGCATTGTAAATAGCTGCACGCTTTTTTCATTTCGGATGCATAAAAGGCCGTTCTGCAGAAAGCCGATGTCTGTATATTCCAGGTCAAATTTCTGTTCTGCTGCCAGCGCGCCTTTCATGCTGTAGATATGTGTGAGATATCCTTTTGCAGAATCCGGGTTATCAAACACAAGTCCGAAATATTCATCGTCCCAGTATATGCTGCGGATATTGTTTTTACATTTGATTTTCCGGGCTTCTGCCGGTTTCTGGGTTCCTTCAAAAATAATAATTTCGGTATCGCCAAACGCCAGAAGCCTGTCATTGGATACAAAGCGGATGCTGGGTATGACCATATCCGCATAGCTGTACGAGCTGACGATATTGTCAATTTCACTCTTTCCCACGGTTCCGTAATTATAAAATACAACGGCTGATTTCACAGCTGCATCTTTGATATCCAAAAGGCTGACTGCCAGCTTCTGAGCATCGGAAGAGAGCGCGATGTCCAGCGGATAGCCGCTGTTTTCTATATGCAGCTCACCCCCGGCCAGCTGCTTTCCTTCCTTATTATACATATGTAAATAGCTGGTCTGGGAATCTTCCATCAGCACGGCTACGGTTCCTTCGCTGGCAATGCTGACCCGCTGGATGGGCAGTGTCGTATTGATAGTGCCCTGCTGTCCTGCCATGCTCATAATGTAAATACGGGTTCCGCCCTGCTCATAAATGGCAAGATAACCTTCGCATATGGTAATGCGCGGTGTTTCCATTTCGTATGTCTGATTCCAGAAAACATTCCCTGATATATCTGAGTAAACGGCTCCGTCCTGGGTATACTGCAGTACATTGCCGCGAAATTCTACATATTCTGCAGCTTCCATTTCGCTGCGCTCTATCTGCTCTATGATTTCAAAATCTGTATATACTTTGTTTTCAAAATAGATAAACGCGGCAAAACACAATCCTATTGCCACACTGATTCCAGCCAGAACCAGTATGAGTATTTTCATTCTGTGAATCCGGATTTTCTGTTTTAATTCGGATAACTCTTCCGCACTCTGCTCTGGAAGAGCCCGCAATTTTGTATCTCCGCTTTTTGCCATATCTGCTCCTGTATCCCCAAAGCCCGTTTTCTAAGGCCCGGCCTGGCTTTGGCCATGCATAAGCCTGTCCTTTTTCCTTTGTTGTTTTACTTTCGTTTTTATGGAAGTTCCAGCCTCTGTCCGGCATAAATCTTGTCCATATCGTCTATTCCGTTTAATTCACATATCTTTTTTGCTTTTGATGCTGTTCCGTATATCTTTCTGCTGATTCCAGCCAGGCTGTCCCCTTTTTTTACTATGTAATAGCCCTGCAGCAGATAGGTCTGCGCTTCTGAAATAGCGGCTGTTTCCAGGCTGTCGGAAGATATCTGCTCGGATTCTCTCATATCTGCCTGCGGGTCGCTGCCAGATTCCTCTTTGCCGCTGCCTTTCGAGCTTTTAGAACTGTCCCGGCTGCCGGAGTTTTCGCCTGTACTCCCTGATTTGGAAGCGTTTCCTGAACTTTCACCTGTGCTGCCTGATTTGGAAGCGTTTCCTGAATTTTCACCCGCGCCGTCTGCATCGAATCCATTTCCTTCGTCCGTACTGCTGCCGGAATTTTCGCCTGTACTGTCTGTTTCTGTGCCTTTAGAGCCCTCCTGGCCGCTGCTGGAATCTGAGCCGGTCTTTGCTCCTTTTGCGCCAGATTTGTCACCCTGACTGCCGGAATCTGCTTTGCTGCTGATTTCTGTTTCATCCGGTTTCCCGGTATTCTGGCTCATAGCCGGGATGCCTCCGGCTTGTCCGTCCTGGCCGGATATTTTGCTGACTGCAGATTCCAGATTCTGCATTTTTTCTACATTATTTACGGTACTGACTCCCAGAACGCAGACTGACAGCACGAGCATCATGCTGGTTGCATATAAGACTCCGTTCCATTTACGGGCTGACAGCTGTGCCTTTTTTTCCAGCAGTGTTTCCCGATAGCTGTGTACAAGCGGTTCTTCGATTTCTTCCGGCGGGATGTCGAGCTGTCTGGATTTCTGGGATTCAATCATGTATTCCTGCATCTGCGGATTTTTTTCATAATAGACATAATAGCCTTCTTTGCGCTGCAGCACATTTTTTTCAAACACATAAAAGGCTTCTTCGTTTTCTACATGGTCGAGCAGAAACAGGACGTTTTTCTGAATATTGAAATTCTGCTTATGACTGCGTTCCAGTTCTGCCGTCAGACTGGCGGAAGCGCCGCTGACATCCTGTCCCCAGCCTGTAATTTCCAGGTCGTCGTAGTATTTTTTCATTTCTTTGTAAATGTATGCCCATGTATCGTCGCCAAATTCCAAAACACCGTCTTTGAAAAACGTATCCTCTACGCGAATCAGGCCGCTGATAAAATATCTGGTATAATCCCTGCCGCTCTCGACTTTTCCGAGCAGTACAAATCCCCGGTGAAGCCAGTCCTCCTGTTCTTCCTGTGCATGTAAATATGTATATACATAATCCTCCAGATATACTCTGCAGCTTCCTTTGCTCATTCCTATCTGGCGGATATTCTTTGGTAATGTCCTTGCCGACTGTTTTTGTTCTGCCACTTCGCACACCTCTTTCCAATTTTTCAGGTCTGCGTCCAATGTAACATAAAAAACAGGCCGATTTTGGCATATATTGTTGTTAGCAGAGCAGATAAATGAATCTATAGTTCTATCCGCCCTTCTAACGCCCGCAGCAGAGTCACTTCGTCGATATACTCCAAATCGCCGCCAACCGGCACTCCGCTGGCAATCCTGGTTACTTTTATGCCCGTCGGCTTTATAAGCTTGCTGATATACATGGCGGTTGTCTCGCCTTCCAGGCTGGAATTTGTCGCAATAATGACTTCGCTGACATCTCCCTGCAGGCGCTGCATCAGCTCTTTCAAACGGATATCTGCCGGGCCAATGCCGAGCATCGGTGAAATAGCGCCGTGCAGGACATGGTACACGCCTTCGAATTTTCCGGTTTTTTCATATGCCGCAAGGTCTCTTGGGTTTTCCACAACCATAATCTGCGTCTGGTCACGGTTTTTATTTCTGCAAATCGGACAGATTTCGTCATCTGTCAGCGTAAAGCACTGGCTGCAGTAACGTACTTTACGCTTTGCTTCTATAATCGAATTGGACAGTTTTTCTACTTCTGCTTCCGGCATATTTAAAATATGAAACGCCATTCTCTGCGCAGACTTAATGCCAATCCCCGGCAGCGCTGCCAGAGACTCAATCAGTCTGCTAATCTGGCTGCTGTAGTAATCCATGCCTAAAATAACCCCATTCCGCCGCCAAGCCCGCCGGTAATTTTGCCCATTGTACTCTGGGAATATTCATCTATCTTGCGCATTGCTTCGTTTGTAGCTGCCATAATTAAATCTTCGAGCATTTCCACATCATCCGGGTCTACTGCTTCCGGGTCGATTTTTACCTTTGTGACCTCCCGTTTGCCCGATACGGTAATCTCTACCGCTCCGCCGCCTGCGGCAGCCGTCATTTCTTTTTCTTCCAGTTCTTTTGAGGCATCTTCCATCTGCCGCTGCATCTTCTGCGCCTGCTTCATCAGGTTTGCCATGTTATTCGGCATGCCGCCCCCGTATCCCCCTCTTCTTGCCATAATCCATTCCTCCTTGCTTTGATTTTTTTAAGCTGCTATCTGATTTTAACGCATATTTTCCATTCTGACAATAGTTAATGACAACGGGCTGTTCGGCGGAATTAAAAATCTTCATATTCGATTTCTGTATGAATCATCTGTTCTAAGTCCACATATGCGTTTTCAAATGCATGTCCGGTATCATTTAATTTCATCTGTATCTGAACTTCCCTGCCTATATTTTTCGAGATTTTATCTTTGATTTCTTTCTGCCATTCTTCCTCAGAAATCCGTTCATATACAATCGAATCATCAAATACAATCAGAAGAACATCATTATCTCCTATACTCAGACGGGCTTTGCGCAGATAATTTCTGGCCGCGTCGGGCAGTTCCGCCAAAATCGCCTGCCAGTTTCTGACCGCCTTTTGAATGTCTTCGGATACGGCTTTCGGCATCGGCATATCAGGCGCTTTCTGTTTTGGAGTATCTGGCGGACTGCATGCATCAGGCACTGCAGCGGGTGCCGGCTGAATCATCACGCCCTCTTCCACTTTCTTTTCTAACTGTTTCAGCCTTTCCAGTATGGAACCCCGGTCCTCTTCCATTTCCGGACGGCACAGCTTAATTACCGCGATTTCGATTAAGATGCGTTTTTGTGAAGAATACCGTATCTGGCCTGAGAGTTCTGAAAAAATACGGATATAACGCATTAACTGTGTACTGTCCGTCATCCGGCATTCTTCTTTTAGCAGAGCCAGATTTTCACTCGAAACATCCAAAACCTCTTCCATGTCATCCGAGCTTTGCAAAAGCAGCAGATTTCGCAGATACCAGGTAAAATCATTTACAAACTGGCCAAGGTCGCGCCCTTCTGTTACCAGGTCCTCAATCTGATGCATTGCCGTCAGTACACTGCCGTTTATAACCGCCCGCAAAAGCGCGGAAAAGCGCTCGGTATCGACGGCACCCAGCACATCGAGCACATTGTCGTATGTGAGTTTTTGTCCCATATAAAATGCCATGCACTGATCTAACAGGCTCAGTGCATCCCTCATTGCGCCGTCAGCACATTTGGCAATATACCGCACGGCCTTTTCTTCAGCCTGCGCATGCTCCTGTTCCAAAAGCTCCTGCAGTCTCTGTGAAATTACATCTGCTGAAATACGGTGGAAATCATACCGCTGGCATCTGGAAAGAATGGTCACCGGAATTTTGTGCGCCTCCGTCGTCGCCAGTATAAATATCACATACGAAGGCGGCTCTTCCAGTGTTTTCAGCAGCGCGTTAAACGCCCCTATGGAAAGCATATGAACCTCGTCGATAATATAGACTTTATATCTGCCTTCCGTTGGCGCGTATGTGACTTCGTCTCTGATTTCCCGGATATTATCTACGCCGTTATTGGAAGCGGCATCGATTTCTATGACATTCAAAGAACTGCCCTGTGCGATTGCCCTGCAAGCCGGACACTGGCCGCAGGGACTGCCGTTATCCGGGTTTTCGCAGTTCACTGCTTTTGCAAATATTTTCGCTACGGTCGTCTTTCCAGTCCCTCTTGTCCCGCAAAACAGGTACGCATGGCCGATACGGTCTGCTTTTATCTGATTGCGGATTGTTGTCACGATATGATTCTGCCCTTTTACATCTTCAAAGCTCTGCGGGCGGTATTTCCGGTAAAGCGCTGTATATGACATCCTGACCTCCCTGACTGCTGTCTGCATAGAAAAACTGCTGCGCAAACCTGATTTATGCCTGTAAATTTCCCAGCCATATCACTCAGCAGCCACGCAGCAGATTTAACTTTAATTTCAAAAAAATACTCACCATTTAATATAGAAGCTTTTAATCCCCAAAACTAATGCCTGTCAGCTTTGCTTCTTTTACAATCTGGGCATTCGGATCAACGGTTTTTAACTTTCCGGCTACATTTTCTAACGGAACACGTCTGACTTCATTATTCACCATGGCAATCATATGACCATAGTCTTTTTCCAGAATTGCTTTTGCGCCTTCTGCGCCAAGTCTTGTACAAAGCACGCGGTCATACGGAGTCGGGCTTCCGCCTCTCTGTGTGTGTCCCGGTACTGTTACACGCACTTCACTGCCGAGCTTGTCGCCGATTTTCTGTGCAATCTCATAGGATACCGAAGGATATGGAGATTTTTCCATTTTCTTCTTGTATTCTTTTTTGCTTAATTTCGCGTCTTCTTTCGAAATTGCGCCTTCTGCAACTGCTAAAATCGTAAAACCTTTTCCTGCTTTTGTACGGTTTTCAATTGCTGCTACGACTTTTTTGATATCATAAGGTATTTCTGGAAGCAGAATAATATCCGCACCGCCCGCAAGCCCTGCATAAAGCGTCAGCCAGCCAACCTTATGTCCCATGACTTCCACGATAAATACACGGTTATGGGAAGCAGCTGTTGTATGTATGCAGTCGATGGCATCGGTTGCAATATTGATTGCGCTCTGGAATCCAAACGTAACATCTGTTCCGAATATGTCATTGTCAATTGTTTTTGGCAGGTGGATGACATTAAGTCCCTCTTCACGCAGAAGATTCGCTGTTTTCTGTGTACCGTTTCCGCCAAGGATTACCAGGCAGTCCAGATTCAGCTTGTAATAATTCTGCTTCATGGCTTCTACTTTGTCCAGTCCGTTTGCATCCGGCGTACGCATCAGCTTGAACGGCTGGCGGGAAGAGCCTAAAATTGTTCCGCCTTTTGTCAGAATACCGGAAAAGTCTGACGAGGAAAGCAGACGGTAGTTTCCGTAAATCAAGCCTTTATATCCATCTAAGAATCCATAAATTTCCAGCTCTTCTACATTTGAGCTTAAACCTTTTGCAACGCCTCTCATGGCAGCATTCAGTGCCTGACAGTCACCGCCGCTTGTAAGCATACCCACTCTAAGCATTTTGACGCATCCTCTCTTTCTTTTTGTTCATTATAGTGAAACTATTTGTCTTTTCTATTATAAATTATTCGTCGTTGGGCTGTCAATATAAAAGAAATCAACAAATTCTGAAAATAGAGGGATGTGGCTGCACGGATGCCGGGAGAGGGGGAGTGGCGGGGCTGGAATACTAAAAGCCAGGGGGATGTGGCTGCGCGGATGCCGGGAGAGGGGAACTGGCCGGGCTGGTTTTCGGGAAGCGCTGCTTTTAAATATGGTGGATGTTATATATTTTTTTAATGGACAGGAATGAGAGTTGGCAATTTCAAGTTTATTTGCCATGTACCTTTGGAGATTCTTGATTATTACAAAAATAAATAGAAATCTGAAAAGCTGTAAACTGTTGCCAGTTCTCCAACCAGTCCGAAATTATACTTGTGTTTTGCATGATTCGTGCCAGTATGAGGCAGAATTACGACAGTGATGCGGTTCCCATTGGCTAGAGATTTTAATGCCAAAATGATACGGAGCAAGCAGAGCACAATTTAGGGCCGGATGAAGCACCAGTATAAACAGCTCACGTTAATTCCATTGTTTCACGGCCAATTATCACCGTCCTACAGTTTTTCATTGTAAAACCCGCCAAAACCAGCCGGGCGGCGGGGAGATGTCCTGGCTTCCCGCGACATTGGAGGAATGTTTAGAATCCCTTAGTATTCTGCCCAGTAAACAGGCGGCGAAGCCGAAGCGGCACCTTTAGCTTATGGCTGTAAGCCAGGGCGAACTAGGTGCCGCGACCGTCCGTTACCACAGCGTAAACAGCAGAATACTTAGGGATTCTTAACATTCCGGAGCCGGAGCAGGAAGCCAGGACATCTCCCCGCCGCCCGGCGTCCGCGCAGCCAATAACGTCTCCCCTCCCCAAAAAAAAGAAAATCCCGCTGTTTCTTAAACTCAAAAAACAGCAGGACAATTCCCTTCTTTTATTTTGTTTTCAGCACTTCCAGTATAAACTCCCACACACGCTTCACCGAAGAAATACTAAGCTTCTCCTCCGTTGTATGCACCGATTCCATATCCGGCCCTATGGAAATACAGTCCAGTCCTGGCAGCTTTCCAGCCAGAAGACCGCATTCCAGTCCGGCATGAATCGCCTGAATCACAGGTTTTGTGCCATACATCTTTTCATAGACTGCGGACATTTTATCGCGCAGTACAGAATCGCGTTTGTATTCCCAGGCCGGATAACGCCCGGCTATGCGGATATTGCCGCCGAGTCCCCGGGTCAGATAGGACATTTTGTTTAATAATGCTTCCTGTGCGCTGCCTACTGAGCTGCGGACTGCATATGTTAAAATAAGTTCGGATTCTTCCAGCTTTAAAACACCCAGATTCAGGGAAGTTTCCACCAAGCCTTCTACATCCGCGCTCATTGCCTGGATTCCATTTGGCAGTGCGTTTACAAGGAGCACGGCCTGTCTGGTACTTTCCTCATCTAACATGGAAGACGGTGTTAACCCGCCGCATTCGTCTGCTGTCTGGATAGTGATTTGGATGTTTTTATCTGTTACGGCATATTCGCTGGAAATGGCTTTCTGGATTTTTGCCGTTTCCTGTTTTGCTGCTTCGAAATCCTGCTCAGAAATGAAAAGTGTTACGGTACATTCTCTGGGAATCGCATTATCTTTATTTCCGCCTTCAAATACCGCCAGACTGTATGTTATCTGCTCTGACAAATCTACCAGGATACGGCCCATTAAGGTATTGGCATTGGCCCGTCCTTTGTGGATTTCGGCGCCGGAATGGCCGCCTGCCAGTCCTGTAACGGATATTTTTACGGCAGTGCCCTGTGCCGGGACTCTTCTGACTGGCAGGCTGCAGGCTGCTCTCGCTCCTCCAGCGCATCCGGCCAGCATGATGCCCTCTTCTTCAGAATCCAGATTCAGCAGCCTGCGTCCTTTCAGCATGGACACATCAATGCCGGAGGCACCTTCCATGCCTACTTCTTCTGATACGGTGAATATGACTTCCAGTCTTGGATGCGCAATGGAATCGGATGCCAGAATCGCAAGCGCATATGCTACTGCAATACCGTCGTCGCCTCCCAGCGTGGTGCCGTCCGCAGTAATATAGTCTCCCTCGGCCATAATCTTTAGTCCGTCTTTGTCAAAATCAATCTGACAGCCAGGTGTTTTTTCGCATACCATGTCCAGATGTCCCTGTATTATCAGGGGCTCTTCGTCTTCATATCCTTTGGATGCTTCTTTGATGATGATTACGTTTTTCAAATCATCCTGGTAATATGTCAGATTGTGCTTTCTGGCAAATTCTGCACAGTAATTGCTGATTTTTTCCTCATGATAGGAAGCATGAGGAATCGAACAGATTTCTTCAAAATAAGAAAACACTTCTTTTGGCTCTAAATCAGATAATACTCCCACTTTCTTTCCTTCTTTCTTTTTAAAATACATGTATGCTGCAAAATTCTTTCAGACTGTTCCGAAAACCGCCTGCCCATTACTTTTTATTTTCATATACGATGAAGCGGCTGTTGCGCAGCGTCTGAATATATTCGCTTAAACGCTCGTAAAGCGGCTCGGCCTTTTTTCCAAACCTGGATTTTACGGCCGCACCGATTTCGTACACTGTCTTATGCCCGTCCATTTCCTGCCAGATAAAGCTGCCCATATCATCCAGCTCGATTCTGCTGATTTTCGGCCTGCGGAAGAAAATCTGGGCGATGCGGTTATACAGCCCCCTGTTGACGACAGATACTTCTACATGCTTCTGAGGATTGATTTCCCATTGATACAGTGCATTTCTCTTTGGAATATAATCCAGAAAATTTTCTTTTTTCTTTGACATTGAATTTCATATCCTTTGGCAGTTATCTGTATTTATTTTTTGTATTTATTTTTTCTTTCTTACCATAATATATCCAAGGGATGCTGTAAGTATCGCAAAAAATACAAGTCCGCCCCAGTTGCCGAGATTTATCATTTCTGAAAGATTGATTCTGTCTCCGAGCGTTATGATTTCTCCCTCTGCATTAACGCCTGTCTTGATAATCGCGAAGACTGCAAGCATAATGCCGACGAGTCCTTCACCGGCAATCATGCCTGAAGAATAAAGCACGCCGTTTTCTACTTTTCTCTTTCTCTCTTTTTCATTTTCATTCTTTTTCTTTTCAAAATACAGTCTCACCAGACCACCGACTATCATTGGCGTGCTCAGGTGAATCGGGAGATACAGTCCTACTGCAAACGGAAGGACCGGAATGCCGAGAATCTCTACAACAATGGCAATAAATACCCCTGAAAATACAAGAGCCCATGGGAGATTTCCGTTCATAACCCCTTCTACAACCATTTTCATCAGTGTCGCCTGAGGTGCCGGGAGCTGGTCTGTACCGTAAGACCATGCCGCATTTAACAGATATAAAACCCCGCCGATTGTAATGGCTGAGGCAAGTACGCCGATAAGCTCTCCTATCTGCTGATTTTTCGGCGTAGAGCCGACCAGATACCCGGTTTTCAAATCCTGAGAAGTATCTCCGGCAATTGCCGCAATGATACAGATTACAGAACCGATACTGATTGCCGCTACCATGCCTGTCATGCCAATCATGCCTGTAGCTTTTAATATCATTGTGGATATCAGCAGTGTTGCAATCGCCATGCCTGAAACCGGATTATTGGAGCTTCCAACCAGTCCTACCATACGGGAAGATACGGTTGCAAAGAAAAATCCGAAAATGATAATAATAATTGCGCCAAGCAGATTGACCGGAATTGCCGGACACAGCCACATAAAAATAGCCATGATTCCAATTCCGATGATAACAAAATTCATTGGCAAATCCTGTGTCGTACGGTTTGATTCGCCCGCTTTTGCTCCGAATCCTTTCACCGCCTGACGGAAGGTGCGTACGATTAAAGGCATCGATTTTATCAGACTCATAATACCGCCTGCCGCAACTGCTCCCGCTCCGATATACCGGATATATGTGCCCCATAATCCGAACGGATTTAGTGAGCTGACAGGGTCTGTCCCAGGATAAATCACCGCATCTCCTCCGAATAATGCAATCAGAGGCATAATCACAAACCAGCCCAGCGTACCTCCGGCCAGCAGATAAGATGACACTTTCGCACCGCAGATATAACCTACGCCAAGCAGCGCCGGCAGTACATCCATGCCGATTCCGGAACCTTTATAGCTTTTTATCTCAAAATCTACTTCGCTTGGAAAAATACAGAGTCCGTCTGCGATAAATTTATAAACAGCAGAAACTCCAAGGCCTAAAAATACTGTAGAAGCGCTGGCACCGCCTTCTTCGCCTGCCATTAATACTTCTGCACACGCTTTTCCTTCCGGGTACGGAAGTGTGCCGTGCTCCTGTACAATTAACGCTGTACGAAGCGGAATCATAAATAAAATACCAATAACTCCTCCGACAAACGCAATCAGGGCTATTTCAATCAGGGAAGGTGTCTGTGTCCCGCCTTCTTCTGCCCACATAAATAAAGCCGGCAGCGTAAAAATGGCTCCTGCTGCCAGTGATTCTCCCGCGGAGCCAATGGTCTGCACGATATTGTTTTCTAAGATAGAGTCCCGTTTCAGTATCACACGGATGACTCCCATGGAAATGACCGCTGCCGGAATCGATGCAGATACAGTCATTCCTACCCGTAATCCCAGATAGGCATTCGCGCCGCCGAAAAGTACCGCCAGAAGTATTCCAAGAACAATCGAAACAGGCGTAATTTCAGGAAGCACTTTGTCTGCCGGAATATATGGCTTAAATTCATTTGCTTCATTCATAGTAAAAATCCTCCTTTTTTATTCAAACCTATTATCTAATGAATTGAAGCGGTTGTCAATTAAATAATGAGGTTTTCCAAAGACATCCTGTGTATCGGAGGATTTTTCGGAAGAGGATTTCATACCGGCAGTTCCAGTGTAACTAAAAACCCTCCATAAGCACTGCGCCCGATATGAACCTTTCCTCCGTGCGCCGCCGCGGTCTGCTTTACAATAAGCAGTCCCAGCCCGTGGCGCTGCCTGCTTGTATTGTCATCGCAGACCATATAGTGCGGCGCATGATTCAGCTTTTCAATCTCTTCATCCGTACTTCCCTTTCCGTCATCTGCAACCGTAACCGAACAGCTGCTTTCTAAAGCCGCGACGCTGACGAAGATACGGCATCCCTGTTCGTTATGATTGATACAGTTTTGAATCAGGTTGCTGACCGCGCGTTTTATCAGGTCTTTGTCTATATCTGCCAGACAGACGCTGAAAGCCTCATCGGTCTGCCATACTATGGGATATCTGTCGTCTATGTCCATATTCATAAAATCAGCGGTTACCTGGCGGACTGCCGCAGTCAGGTTCTGCTTTGCCAGATGTAACGGCTGCATATTATATTCCAGCCTGGATGCAAGATTGAGGTCGCTGATTAAGTTTTTTATCCGTTCGCTCTGCTTTACTATGACGGCAGCTTTTCTGCGGTCTTGTTCCGGCAGGCGGCGGCTGTTTTCTAACTGGCATGCGTAACCCATGACCATAGAAAGGGGCGTGCGTATGTCATGCGATACCCCGGCAATCCAGTTTGCTCTTGCGGTTTCTTTTTTGCGAAGCTGTCTGTCCTGGGACTGCAGGATTTTGGATGTTTCGTTGATGCCTGCCGCAAGCTCGGAAAGCAGTCCCCGCTCTTTGACTGAAACGGCTTTGGATACAGACAGGGAATGTATTCCGTTTACAATCGGTTTTACAGATTTCAGGAGACTGGAACTGGCTGTCATATAAATAATAAATATGAGTGCAAAGTTAAATGCTAAAATCATAAGCAGTGTTTTCGGCAGGCTGGCAATCAGACTGTAATCCCAGCTCGGCCATAAATGCTTCCAAAAGCTGTTTTTCGGATAGCCTAACACAGCCAGTCCGTATTCTGATTTTCCGGTAAATGCCGGGTACCCGTCGATATAACCGCGCGTCAGCTCCGCGATGTCGCAGGCAGAATAGGATTTGGGTACTGTATCCGGCACATTGTCTGTCTGCCATACCGTCTGCAGAGTCTGATTGTCAATCAAAACGGCCCATGCATCCGCGTTTTTAAGCTCCCGCTTCATATCATCAGACAGAATGTACCCGCAGCCCGCCGGTGTCAGCTGTTCTGCGGTCTGCTGAGCCGTGGTCCAGGGATGGCCATTGGGCTTCTTGTTTAACGTGTATACTGCCATAAGCGTTATATTTAAAATAAGAAGAAGGACTGAGGATAAGAGCATGACTGCGACAAAACGCCGTATCAGCTTCGGCATGCTTTTCATATTACCGGCCCTCCGTATTCAGTTTATATCCAAGACCTTTTACCGTTACAAGCGAAACAGGCTTAGATGGATTTGCCTCGATTTTTTCCCGGATGCGGCGGATATGCGCCATCAGCGAATTTTCATAGCCAAACGGATTATCGCCCCAGGCAGCCTCGCACAGGGCGTCTATTGTAACAATCCGGCCTGCATTGCGGTATAAGGCTGAAAGTATGGCGTATTCTTTTGCTGTAAGCGGTATGCGCTCTCCGCTTTTCATTACCTGTGCACGCTCAAAGTCTATTTCGCTTCCTGACAGCTTTACAAGAGGGCTCTCATTTTTATAGCTTCTGCGCAGAATGGCGCTGATACGGAATAAAAGCTCCTTCGGCTGAAACGGCTTTACCATATAATCATCCGCTCCGAGACCGAAACCGCGGAATTTATCGTCCTCTTCGCCGCGGGCTGTTAAAAACAGTACCGGGTAATCCGACATGCTTTTCAGCTGTTCCATAAGGTCAAAGCCGCTGCCGTCCGGGAGCATGACGTCTAAAATGGCAAATTCCGGCTGAAACGTCTGTGCCGCCGCTATGGCCTGTTTTACTGTTTTCGCTGTCTGTATGTTCCAGAATCCGTCTTCATTTAAAATCGATACCAGCAAGTCTAAAAGCTCCTGCTCATCATCGGCTATCAGAATCCGCTTTTGTTTTATATAATTTTCGTTCATGGCAGATACCTCCTTTGTGCCAGTTATTATATCATAAAATCTGTCCGTTTTTATGCTGATGCAATAAATGTAAAGTAAATGTAAGGTAACGGGAAGGCTGCCGTAAGGAAGGGGATTTACAATGTATCTGTGAAATGAAATACGCCTTCCGAAGCACCGGAGGGCAGATAAGGAGCAAACGAACATGAATGCGATGAATATTATCGAAACGAAAAATCTGACAAAATCTTATGCTGAATTCCGCGCAGTATCGGACCTGAACCTTCATATTCCAAAAGGTTCTGTCTACGGATTCCTCGGCCCGAACGGCGCCGGAAAGTCCACGACTATGAAAATGCTGTTAGGGCTTGCCAGGCCGACATGCGGTTCGTTTACGGTTAACGGGAAATCGTACCCTGAATACCGGACAGAAATCCTGAAAGAAATCGGGTCTTTTATTGAAGCTCCCGCTTTTTACGGTAATTTAAGCGGTGAGGAGAATCTGGAAATTATCCGCAGAATACTGGGGCTTTCGGAATCTGCCGTGGCAGAAGCCCTTGAAACCGTAGGACTGACACCGTTTAAGAAACGGCTGGCTAAAAGATATTCTCTCGGCATGAAGCAGCGGCTGGGCCTTGCGGGCGCGCTAATCGGAAAACCGCCGATTCTGATTTTAGATGAACCGACAAACGGGCTGGACCCCGCGGGGATTCACGAAATACGGATGCTGATTCGCTCGCTGCCGGAGAAATTTAACTGTACGGTTCTCGTATCGTCACACCTGCTGTCTGAAATTGAGCTGATGGCTGATTATATCGGAATTCTTAACCGCGGTCATCTGCTGTTTGAAGGAACGCCCGAGGAACTTAAATGCAGCGCACATGCACAGGGTTATCCGACAGACAATCTGGAAGAAACCTTCCTTGCTCTGATTGATGCCGATAACCAGAAAAGAGGTGGTATCAGATGAGCGTTTCTCTGGAATGTATGAAAGCAAAACGGACCGGCTTTCTGCCCGCATTTTTAGGCGGAGCCCTCTTAGCGGCTGCTGTGCCGGTGCTCAATATGGCTGTCCGTTCGGAAATTTATCTGCCGCAGCAGGGCAATGCCGTTCAGATTCTGCTTGATGCAGACTGGCAGATGATGGCTATGTTAAACCTTCTGCTTATAACCGCAGGCGCCTGCATTTTGTATCATACAGAATACGCCGATAATGCCATGCAGAAAATGATGACACTCCCGGTTCGTGAAAGCTCTGTGTTCCTGGGCAAAGTGATTCTGACCGTTTTTATGAGCATTCTCACGCTCGCAGCCGAAGCCGGAGCCGTCGCATTCTGCTGCTTTTACTGGTTTCATGCAGAAAAAAGCTCTTACAGCGAACTGTGCAGAAGCTTCGGATATGAATTTGTGCTGATGCTCCCGTGCATTTTCTTATCGCTACTGATTTCACAAGCCTGCAGGAATATGTGGGTATCGCTCGGCATCGGCGTGCTGTGCATTTTTACTGCATCCATGCTGCCGGCAAATCATTTTGTGCTTTCGCTGTTTCCGTTTGCAGCGCCGTTTCAGACTCTGCCGGGTACGGATTCTGCCCAGGTTCTGCGGTATCTTTGCGCTATGGCTGCAGAGCTTGCTGTTCTAAGCCTTGCAGAACTGATATTGATTAAAATAAGGAGGTCGTTCGCATGAGTTTTGTATCACTTGCCGGCATTGAGTTTCGAAAACTGAAACGCTCGAAGATACTGCTGATTCTGTTTACAGCGGCAGTCATTTTATGGCTGCCATCTATTCTGAATGTACATTTAAATTTTGAAATGCAAAAGGAAGGGATTTCCCCGGAACATAATTTCTTTATTCAGGGTTTTCTGGGAATGTCATGGTTTATGTTTCCCGCCAGCATGATAGTAGGAACCGTGCTTCTTTGCCAGACCGAACGCATGAATAAAGGAATTTTAAAAATGCTTTCTCTGCCAGTCAGCACAGCGAAGCTCTGCCTCGCTAAATTTGCCATACTGCTTACACTGTCAGCTGTGCAGCTTTTTATTATGACGGGCATGTACTATATCAGCGCCGCTGTCTGTTCCGCGTCGCAGCATTACCATTTCATTCTGCCGCCGCTGTTTGTCGCAAAAGAAATCAGCCTGATATTCCTGTCCGCCATTCCCATGACGGCATTTTTCTGGATGCTGTCTGTGTGTATTCAGACGCCGATATTTTCCATTGGAATCGGACTGGCCTCTATTGTGCCGTCTGTTCTGATTATTAATACAAAAGCCTGGTTTGTATATCCGATGGCTTATCCGTTTTTTGTCATTACATCAGAATACGGAAAACTCGCGGCAAATCTTGACACAGCCCAGGTAAAGCTTATCCCATGGATACCCGCCGCTGTTATGATAACAATCGTATGTCTGTGTGTGTCCTGCATCCGTTTCGGGCAGGCAGAAAGGAGATAATATTTATGAAAACGAAACTTTTAACCGCTGTCAGTTTTATTATGATTTTTATCCCGTGGACAATTCTGCCGCTGCGGTCTTTTGAGTGGGCGCTGGAATCGCCCGCCGCTGAAATCATGATTGCCGGTTATGCAGTGTTTATGATATTCAGCGGGGTGTTTACTGCCGTTTCTTATACAAAAGTTAAGGTTCAGAATCAGCTGATGAAAATCTGCCTGGTTATCTGCTGCGTTTATGCAGCTGCGGGAGCTGTACTGTTAGGAATGATGATAAATACCCGGCTGATGTAAATCATATTTTGATATTCACACTGCAGATTCAGACACATTCGCAGTGTGAATATTGTCAGTCAGACCATCTGCTTTTGTAACATGCCCTTTTGAACCATTTTAATATCATCCAGAGCCAGTTTACATGATTGTGCTATCATTTCCGGTGTCATCCCGGAACTAAGCATATTCTCAACCATTTCAACTGCCATTTCCTCTCTTGCCTTACTGCGAATTTTCGATGCCTCAGTAACCAGTACCTTTCCACCCATAATATCACTAATCCTTTCCCTGATATTTTCATAATTTCTCGCTAAATTCCAGACAACCCTGTTCGTCATATCCCTTATTTCTAAATACGAAAACTCTGTAAGCTGCCCTTCTAAAACCTTTTCTTCCAGCTTATGCATCATATCTATATAAAACTCTTGCAAAGCATCCAGTTTGTCTGAACTCACATCAATTGCCGAAAACTCACTTTCTATATTAAATATTAGAAACGGTATCAGAAAAAACAGTCTTTTTTCAAAAATAGTCTCCATAGTATAGTCCCTGACATGAAGCACCGGAACATAATATTCTGCTTCTCCGCCAGGTGTCCTTATAATAATCTGCATCTGTTTTAATGGCTGCTTTTTACTTCGAAGATAAATAATTGCTGAATGCGGAAACTCTGCTATTAATTTTCCATCCTCAGCAACACCTGATTCAAGTGCAATCTGTGCAGCTTATGCCGAAAAAAGAGTTATCCCGAATTTTCCATTTTTTACTGATTTAGAGCG
>CANDJC010000086.1 GCA_947384955.1 uncultured Eubacterium sp.
TGAGCAGAAAACTAAGAACTTCCAGCTTTTTTCCAGAGTCGCATCCGAAGGAAAACATTTCTCCGTCCGGCTGGTTTTGGCTGAATTTACGCTGGTAGAATTTACAGTAGTGGCTTTTATTTTACGTTTTGTCAGTTTAACACCAGTTTAAAAGTTTTTGATTTGTAAAGGATACAGATTAAATGGAAGCGAATATATACAAGATATAGTATTGATTATTACAAAAATATATTGAAATCTGAAAAGCTGTAAACGGGTGTCAGTTTAAGAGAATAATCATAGGTGCATTTTTCTCTGCTATATGAAATGCATGTATAAGTAATGTCTAATTTATAATAGACAAGCGAGCCGAAATCAACCCCCAAACATCCAGTATTTTAAAAGAAACAGATGTCGAAATCCCCCCAAACATCCAGTATTTTAAAGGAAGCAGATGTCGAAATCAACCCCCAAACATCCAGTATTTTAAAGGAAATAGATGCCGAAATCAGACCCAAAATATCCAGTATTTTATAGGAAAATAGATAACGTACAGCTGCAATCATCACGTAAATTCAGCCAAAAAACAGCCGGGCGGGGAAATTTTTTCCTTCTTAGGTGACTCTGGAAAAAAGCTGGAAGTTCTTAGTTTTCTGCTCAGCACCCAGGATTTGGGGCTCACTGCCTGTAGCCGGAAAAGAACTTTAAAGCCCCAAAAGGCGCCTGCCAGAGCCACTGCTTAAATCCAGCCAGTAACGCCAGGGCATCAGGCGCCGGTCCGTCCGCAGCCATAACCTCGCCGCAGAAAACTTAGAACTTCCTGCTTTTTGGAAGCGGAACCTAAGAAGGAAAAAATTTCCCCGCCCGGCGTCCCGTCAGCCCACAACGCACAACCACCCATAATCTATCACTCTGCCAAATATCCGCCCTGAATCCCCCTGGCCATAAACAATCCCCGGAAATGCCCTGACTTGACAGTTCTTTCCGAAAGCAGTATCATACATAAGACAGATTTACACAGTAACGTGTCAGAGTGTAAAATCAACGGAGGTATCTATATGGAAATGGAGATGGAATTTTTAAGGAAACTGCCTGCACCCAGCGAATTAAAGGAACAGTTTCCGGTAAATAAAAAAATCGCAGAAAGAAAAGCTGTCCGGGACAGGGAAATCTGTGATATTCTTACAGGAAAGGATCAGCGGCTTTTACTGATTATAGGCCCCTGTTCAGCTGACCATGAGGATGCTGTGATTGACTATATTTCAAGGCTTCGCAGGGTACAGGATACGGTAGCAGACAGGATTATAATCGTACCGCGAATTTATACAAATAAACCAAGAACGATAGGCGTCGGGTATAAAGGAATGCTGCATCAGCCGGATCCGGAAAAGAAGGCGGATATGTTAAAAGGCATTATCGCAATCCGCCAGATGCATATGCGGGCAGTAGAAGAAACAGGATTTACCTGTGCGGATGAGATGCTGTATCCGGAAAATCACAGGTATCTTTCAGACCTGCTTTCCTATGTGGCAGTCGGAGCGCGGTCGGTGGAGAATCAGCAGCACAGGCTGACAGCCAGCGGGGTAGGCATTCCGGTGGGAATGAAAAATCCGACAGGCGGTGATTTTACTGTGATGATGAATTCGATTATTGCAGCACAGTGCAGCCATACTTTTTTGTACCGCGGGTGGGAAGTAAAGACAAAAGGAAATCCTTATACGCATGCAATTTTACGCGGGTATGTGGATAAATTTGGACGGAATATTCCGAATTATCACTATGAAGACCTGCAGCATGTGTTAGAGCTGTATGGGGAGAAGGAGATTGCAAATCCGGCTGTAGTGATTGACACAAACCATTCCAATTCCGGGAAAAATTATCTGGAGCAGATTCGTATCAGCAGGGATATTATGCACAGCTGCAGAGTATCGCCGGATATCCGCAGGCTTGTAAAAGGCCTTATGATTGAAAGCTATATCGAAGACGGTGCGCAGAAAGTCAGCGAACACTGTTATGGAAAGTCGATTACAGACCCGTGTCTTGGATGGGGGAAGACGGAAAGCCTGATTTATGAACTGGCTGAATCGTGGCAGTCATAGAATCCGCTGAGATTTACTGAAGGAACCGCGAAGAGACAGTATAAAATAATTGCAGAGAAAATGGGAAACTGTTTTGAGAATTTCTGTAACGTGCAGGGGAAAAAGATTGAACATAAATTAAATCAGTATAAATATAGAAACAATGATGATAGAAAGATAAAATGAAGGATAACAAATGAATCAGAATAAAATTCGTTTTGCGGCAATCGGCACAAGTAAAATTACAGAGAAATTTTTAGGCGAAGCTGCGAAAAACAGCAGTTTCCAGCTGACAGCCGTGTATTCAAGGAGCAGCAAAAAGGCGGCAGAATTTGCAGAGAAGCATCATGCAGACAGCGGTTATGATAATCTGGAGGCTCTGGCTCATGATAAGGCGGCTGATGCGGTCTATATTGCAAGTCCGAACGCGGTGCATTATGAGCAGGCGGTAAAGCTTATGGAGGCGGGAAAGCATATTTTATGTGAAAAGCCGCTTTGTTCGAATCTGCGCGAGGCAGAGCAGATGTTTGCGCTGGCGGAAAAAAATCATGTAATTTTAATGGAAGCCGTGCGTTCTCTGCATGACCCTGGTTTTGCCGTGATAAAGGAAAACCTTGGCAGGCTTGGAAAAATCAGGCGGGCATCGTTCCGTTACTGCCAGTATTCAAGCCGGTATGATGATTTTAAAGCGGGAATTGTGCAAAATATCTTTCGCCCGGAGTGCTCGGCCGGTGCTTTGATGGATATCGGGGTTTACTGTGTCCAGCCGTTAGCAGCTCTGTTTGGAGAGCCGCATTCTCTGCATCCGGTTTCTGTTATGCTTGACGGCGGGATAGACGGCGCTGGCACGGTGACTGCTGATTATGGAGATATGATTGGCGAACTGGTGTATTCTAAAATTACAGAATCGCATCTGGCGAGTGAGATACAGGGAGAATCCGGTGTGATGCTGATTGATTCCATTGCCAGTCCTGAAAAAATAGAAATCAGATATTATAATGGAAAGACAGAGACATTAAGGGATGAAGCATATGACAGTAATTTGAAATATGAGCTGCAGACGTTTATCGATGCTGTGCGGGGACAAAGAAGCGTGGAGCAGTACCGGAATATTTCACTGCAGTCTATGCGTATGATGGATGAGATACGAAATATCTGCGGCATCCGGTTTCCTGCTGACGGACAGGAATAAAGTACGGGATTTATTATGCACTGTGCACACTGGGATGGATTTTACAGAGCGGTTAAATGAGGAGAGCAGCATGGGAATGTATTTAGACAGCATAGCGCCGTATGACAGATATAAAACAATATTTGAAGACCTGTATTTTGTTGATAAATCTGCGCTGTTAGAGGAGCTTTTTCCGGAACTTGGGAGAGAGCAGCGCTTTTTTTGCATTACCAGACCGCGACGGTTTGGCAAAACGGTTATGGCGAATATGACGGCTGCTTTTTTCGGAAAGGCAAGAGACAGCCATTGTATGTTTGACAGTCTTAAAATTGCACAGTCAAAAGAGTATGAAAAATATATAAACCGTTACAGCCTGATTTATATTGATTTTAGTGAAACTCCAAAAGGATGCAGCTGTTATCAGGATTATATAGCAAGAATTGAAGAGGGAATCTGCCGGGATTTAATAGAAGCATATCCGCAGCTTGAGCTGCAGAGGGAAAAAGCAGTCTGGGATATTCTGTCTCTTATTTTTGAAAGAACGGAGCAAAAGTTCTTTTTCGTTATGGATGAATGGGATGCAATCTTTCATATGTCTTTTGTGTGTGAAGCAGATAAAAGAGAATACCTTCTTTTTCTAAAGCAGCTGTTAAAAGGAAAAAGCTATGTGGAATTTGCTTATATGACTGGGATTCTGCCGATTGCCAAATATTCTGACGGGTCTGAGCTGAATATGTTTCTGGAATACGACATGTCTGCTAAAATCCGTTTTGGAGAATATTTTGGATTTCTGGAATCAGAAGCAGATATGCTTTATGAAAGATATGCGGCTAATACGAAAAAAATTCGTATTACAAGAGAAGAACTGGCGCAGTGGTATGACGGTTATCACACAGCACTCGGGGAATGTCTGTATAACCCGCGTTCGGTAGTAAGCGCACTGTCGAATAATCAGCTGGCCGGCTACTGGACTGGTTCAGGTACTTATGATTCTGTATTTTATTACATCAGGAATAATATCGAAGCTGTCAGGGAAGACCTGGGGCTGATGGTATCCGGGGAGCGGGTGGAAATGCGGATTCAGGAATATGCCGCGACTTCCCAGGAACTGGAAACGAAGGACCAGATTTATTCTGCAATGGTTGTATACGGACTGCTGACTTATGAAAATGGTGAAGTATTTATTCCTAATAAAGAACTGATGATGAAGTATGAAGAAATGCTTCTTAATAAAGAATCCCTTGGATATATTTACCGCCTTGCAAAGATATCTTCAAAAATGCTGAAAGCAACGATAGAAGGCGATACACAGACAATGGCAGAGATTCTGCAGTATGCCCATAATACCGAAACTCCGGTATTATCTTATAATCATGAAACGGAATTGTCCGCGGTGGTCAGTCTGGTATATCTTTCAGCGAGGGATAAATACAACATAGAGCGTGAAGATAAAGCAGGAAAGGGATTTGTGGATTTTATTTTTTATCCGAAAAGAAAGAATCAGGACTGCATCATTCTGGAACTGAAAGTAAATCATTCATCCGAAGAAGCGCTTTGTCAGATTAAAGAGAAAGGATATGCTATGCGGTTTCAGGGAAAGATAGCAGAAATACCTGAATATTCCGGCCGCATTCTCGCAGTTGGAATCGGATACAGTACAAAAACAAAGGAGCATGCATGCAGTGTGGAATGGCTGCGATAAAAACGGAATACAGGGGAAAGTGTGTAACAGGAGTATTTTTAGAAGAAAGGAGTGCGGACGGCTATGAAAATAACAGTGCTGATGGAAGATACCTGCAAAAATCCATTGTATGAATACGAGCATGGTTTCAGCCTGTATATCGAAACGAAGAAGCATAAATTAATCATGGATACCGGGGCAGGGGCGAAGACGATTGCAAACGCAGAACGCGCAGGCATTGATTTATCTTTAGCGGATACAGTTATAATCAGCCATGGACATTATGACCATGCGGGCGGGCTTCTGGCGTTTGGCGGGAAGAACAGCCATGCAGCGGTTTATATGCAGCAGGCTGCTTCAAAGGAGTATTATCACAAAGAGCGTTACATAGGCATTGATCAGCGCATTTTACAGATGAAAAATCTGAATCTGTTAAACGGAGACAGAAAGATTGACGAAGAATTGTCGTTATTTGCCGGAATTTCAGGAAGAAGGTACTGGCCTGTGAGCAATCTGCAGCTGTCGGCAAAGGAAGACGGGCACATAGTACAGGATGAGTTTGCGCATGAACAGTGTCTGGTCATACAGGAAGAAAAAACAGTGCTCGTCAGCGGATGCGCCCATAACGGAATCCTGAATATCCTGGATAAATATCACGAATTATACGGCGGATATCCGTCAGCTGTAATCAGCGGGTTCCATATGATGAAAAAGACGGATTATACAAAGGAAGAACGGGAAATCATAGAAAATACGGCACGGGAGCTGGCTGGGATGGACTGCGTATTTTATACGGGACACTGTACCGGGCAGAAGGCGATTGATATTATGAAACCGGTGATGGCAGATAAGCTGGTACAGCTGCACTGCGGGGATGTAATCAGGATTTAGCCAGGCAGTCATCTGGCAGTTTCTTTTGCTGCAAAGCTTCCTGTATCATTTATAGAGGAAGAAACAGATGCGGAAGGAATGTGGTAGAGATGGAGATGAGAAAGAAGAAACTTCCGATTGGGATTGAAAATTTCGAAGAAATCAGGAAAGAAGATTTTTACTATATTGATAAAACCGGAATGATTGCGGAATTACTCTATAACTGGGGAGCGGTAAATCTGTTCACACGTCCAAGGAGATTTGGAAAAACGCTGAATATCAGTATGCTGGAGCATTTTTTTTCAATGAAT
This sequence comes from uncultured Eubacterium sp., assembly GCA_947384955.1. Taxonomy (GTDB): domain Bacteria; phylum Bacillota; class Clostridia; order Lachnospirales; family Lachnospiraceae; genus Eubacterium_J. The sequence goes on from CANDJC010000086.1 coordinate 6,091, forward strand.
GGCGATAAGAGCATTTTTGACGGACTGGAAATTTCGAAAGAAACGGCACTCTGTGAGGAATATATGGGAAAGTATCCGGTTATCTCGATTTCACTGAAAGGGATGGATGCGCTTCATTTTGAAACGGCTTTTCGGATGGGAGTGCGGACTGTGAGACGGGCAGCGGCAAAGGTGCAGTACCTTTTAAAGAGCGATGTGTTAAGTGAGAGTGACAAACGGGAATATCGCAGCCTTTTGGACAGCAGTATGGATGAAGCTGTATTTTGCGACAGTCTGAGAATACTGTCAGAATTGTTAGAAAAGCATCATAATACCAGGGTGATTCTTCTGATAGACGAATATGATGTCCCGCTGGCAAAGGCACAGGCGAATGGATATTATGACCAGATGATATCTCTGATGCGGGGGATTCTTGGAGAGGCGCTGAAGACAAACAGCAGCCTGAAATTAGCGGTACTGACTGGATGTCTTCGTATATCGAAGGAGAGTATCTTTACCGGGCTTAATAATTTGAAAGTGCTGACGATTGCCGATGAGCGGTTTGACGAATGCTTTGGTTTTACAGACAAAGAAGTGAAAGAACTCTTAGACTATTATGGTGTAATGCAGCGTTATGAGACTGTAAAAACATGGTATGACGGCTACCAGTTTGGCAATGCACAGGTGTATTGCCCGTGGGATGTGCTGAATTATTGTGACAGGCTTAGAAGCAGTCCTGATGTGCAGCCGGAAAATTACTGGATTAACACCAGCAGCAATGATGCGGTGAGGAGGTTTATAGAAGAATCGGCAAATGCTGTGACGAAACGGGAGATTGAACGCCTGGCAGCGGGAGAGGTGATTACAAAAGAAATCCATCAGGAGCTTACGTATGCGGAGATTTATCAGTCGATTGATCATATCTGGAGCCTGCTTTTTACTACCGGCTATCTGACACAGCGGGGAAAAGCAGAGGGAAGGAAGATGAAACTGGCAATCCCGAATCTGGAAATCCGGGATATTTTTGTGACACAGATTATGGATTTTTTTCAGGAGAATGTCCGAAAAGACGGAGAGATGCTAAACTGTTTCTGCGATGCTTTGCAAAACGGCAATGAAAGGGAGGCAGAAAAGATTTTCACAGAATATCTGAGAAGGGCCATCAGTATCCGGGATACGGCCGTAAGAACGGATATGAAAGAAAATTTTTACCATGGGATATTGCTTGGAATCCTGGGAGTAAAAGCCCGGTGGGGAATTTCTTCTAACCGGGAAATGGGCGAAGGCTATGCGGATATCCTCGCAGAGCCGGATACCGGGAATATGGGGATTATCATAGAAGTAAAATATGCACATGACGGCAGACTGGACGCTGCATGTAAAGAGGCGCTAAAACAGATAGAATATACAAGGTATGAAGATGACCTTGCTGATGACGGAGTGGAGAAGATACTGAAATATGGATTCGCCTGCTATAAAAAGCGGTGCAGGGTTATGCTGGCGCAAAAATAGGTTAAAAATCTGAATTTGATACGAAAGAGTCATCGGCGCAAGAGAAGTCTTTTAATATGATATGCTGAAAAACAGTGGTATGAAAGGAAGTGTCAGAAATTTTCTGTAATTATTTTAAAATGCCTGCTGCATGGGACTGGGCATAAAATTTACACAGAAAATCTGACTCTTCCTTATTTGAATTTGATTTTAAAACTGCCGCTAACTGTCTGTATATGTTAATCTGCCTGCATACGCTAATCTGCTTGTGTGTTAATCTGCCGTGTATGCTAATCTGCCTGTGTATGTTAATCTGCTTGCATGTGTCAGGCTGCCTGGAGCATGTTAATCTGCGCTGGCTGGTTTAATCGAAATACTGCCGGTTACATTTTTCAAGGTGCCGTCTGAAGCCTTTAAAAACAGCCTGTATGTTCCAGGCTCTGCCGGAGGACTGACGGTAAAATCAGCGGTACATTTCAGCGGTTCCCCTTGCTGGCGCAGGTTATGCACAGACCAGAAGATGGGATTTTTTTGTCCGTCTTTTGCGAAATAAACATGTATCCCGTTTCCGGCTTTAACTAAGATATCATAGCGGATTTTATCCCCGAGGGACAGTTTGTATTCTCCCAGGCAGACTGTTTCTCCGGCTTTCGCAGTTTTCAAATGAACAGGAATCGTTTTCGAATGCGATTTAGCATCCAGGCCGTCCATGCTGCCCAGCAGTTTAGTCACTTCCGCTTCGGTCATACGGACAGCTCCTGTAATTTTATTATTTTTATCACGGATAATCCTGACACTGACGGTTCCCGCCGGGTTTACAGTCAGCGTGCAGGAGGACTGGTCAGTACGGACCTTGTCTGCAAACACATAGCACAGTTCTCCTTTATAGTAATAATCGCTGCCGCTGGCTGTAACACCTGCTGCCTGATATGCGGCCGTCTGTGCCAGTTCCTTTTGCTTCTTTTCTTCCTGTTCATCCCATTCGTCATCCTCGTCCAGGGCATGGAACAGGACAGACTGGAAAACATAATTCTCATCTTCCGCTGCCTTATCCAGCCATTTTTTCAGCGTGCCCTTACTCATGTGCATGGTAAGGACGGAGAAATAGGAGATGTTTTCATCTGCATAGGCTTTTTTTGCATAACGCTGAATCAGTGTACCGTCTTTCTCCAGCTGACCGGCCGCAGCGCTCCAAAACATAATCCGGTCATCTTTATAAATTTGATTCATCCATTTATTCTGGGATTTCTCATCCAGCCGGGAGAAAGCGGTTTGAAACAGCGGTATACTGCCGGCTTTATAATACTGCTTTACAAGCGAAGCATAATCACTGCTGCCTGCATCTGTCTCAGGCTGTGCGGGCATCTTGTTCTTTCCGTCTGTTTCAGACCGGGCTGCTGTGCGGCTGGCTGCAGCGACGGGGTAAACGCCGGCAAAGCATGCCCCTGAAATCATGCATAGTGTCAGAACACCGGTCAGAAACCGGACCGCTTTTGTTTTTCTTTTGTAATTCATAATGGCACCTAACCTTTCTTTTAAAAGCCGCTTATTTTTATTTAAAGTGACAGCTTGGGAGTTTTGCTGATATCTTCCGGCCGCCGCCATCGCGTCAAGCAGGGTTTTCCCATACGAAGGCGCATTTGCGGGCCCGATTTTCGTAAGGACAGCTTCGTCGCAGGAAAATTCGCAGTCCCTGGAAATTTCCCGGCTCATTAGATGTACGAGGGGATTAAACCAGTGCAGGCAGACGGCAGCCTGTACAAGCCATTTGTAAAATAAATCCAGCCGCCTTAGATGTATCAGTTCGTGCAGGACGGTATGCACAAAATCCTTTTCGGGGATATTTATGTCCGTCAGCACGATGCACGGATGAAAAAAACCCGTCAGCATCGGAGAGGAAAGCATCGGATTTACGCCCAGTTCTGCCGGCCTTCGGATGCCCGCCTGTTTTGCCGCGCTAGATAGCCGGTCCAGCATTTCAATGTCACAAACCGGAACCGTTCCTGCATGGACATACCGCATAAAACTCTGCCATGCTGTTATCTTTCGTATCAGCAGACCCAGCGCAGCCGTAAGCCAGACCAGCCAGATGTGACGAAGCAGCAGTGTTCCGATGTCTGGAAGCGAATAGACAGCTGCCGGATGTTCTGTCTGGATGCTTATGCTTTCATCAGAAGGGTTTATTTCGCTGGCAGGAATGTCAGAAAGAGTGCCGGGCTTGTCCTGCTGCGGCAAAAGTGCGCTCTGAAAGACTGCCTGGTCTGCGGCCAGATAGGTTTTTCCAAGCAGGCTTATCTGCGGGCTGAAAGGAAGCAGCAGCCGCAAAAGGACAGGGAGCCAGATATAATACTGCCACTGTCTGCTTATTTTGTCTTTCCATAATCGTTTTATAAAAAGCAGTGCCAGGATAAGCAGGCTGCCGGAAACGGACATGGACAGAAAGATTTTTAAGACTGCGTTCATAGCTGTTTTTTTCCTTTCTCCAGCAGACTTTTTAATTCCTCGTATTCTTCATCTGTCAGCAGGTCGGCCGAAATCAGATTCGAAACCAGGCCCTTTGCACTTCCCTCATAAAATTTATTCAGAAAATGTCTGGTCTGCGCTGTCTGGTATTCTGCTTCTGAAATAAGCGGCGTATATTCGTTGCGGCGTCCGATTTTTCTGGCGCTCAAAAAACCCTTGTTCATCAGCCGGGACAGAAGTACAATCAGGGTGTTTTTCTGACACGGCCTGCCCCTGGCTGCAAGAGAGTCCATAATGCAGGAAAAAAGTGTGATTTCCTGTGGATTTGCCCATATGATTTTCATAATTTCAAGTTCGGAATCGGATAGCTGCTGTATCATGGCTGTGTCCTCCTTTTTGTATAACAGGCTGTTGTATTTATAATATAACACGGTGTCATACTAATGTCAAGCATTTTGAGTTGACATCTTAGCTGCTTGCGGGTAAAATTTAAAATCAGCAGAATTATTTTTCCTTTCTCAAAAATCTTTTAAAGGATCAGGTTTATGTGGAATTATGCTATATGACAGGAGTGCTGCCGATTGCAAAATATTCCAGCGGTTCGGAACTGAATATGTTTGTGGAATATGATATGACTGTGATGGAGCGGTTTAGCGACAGTTTTGGATTTGTGGAAGAGGAGACAGACCGTCTTTTTGATATTTATCTTAAGACAACGCAAAAACCGAAGATTACAAGGGAAGATTTGGGTAGATGGTATGACGGATACCGTACGGCCTCGGGTGAGAGACTTTTTAACCCTCGTTCGGTGGTGTGTGCGCTGGCAAATAATCAGCTGGCAAATTACTGGACCAGCTCCGGGCCTAACCTGGTTCTGCTGGCTGCAAGGGAAGGGATAGAGGCAGGGATTCATAATTATGCCGCGGCTTCTATGGAACTGAATACAAAAGATGAGATTTATTCTGCTATGGTAATTTATGGACTGTTAACCTATACAGACGGAAAGGTTTATATTCCAAATAAGGAACGGATGGATAAGTTTCAGGACTTGCGGATATTATTGAAAAGGGATGGACGGATGTGTAGGATTAGGAAAGGATTAGAGATACAGCGGTCAGTTTATCTGACAGCATTGCAGGCTGTCGCACAATGGAAAGCAGGGCGGAGGTATGAAAAGCGGGATGTAAACGCACAAAGCAGTTGACATCCCTGCTCTTTCCGGGTAAAATCTTAAATAACAAAAGCCTGTACAGTGAAAAGCAAAAACCTGGGCCTGGATGCCTGGGTATTTTTATTACACAAATAGAATTTCCTGTATGGCAGAAGACAGAGGGGGATGCATCGTGCACAGACTGATTATAAATAAGCTTGGCCCGGTTAAGCGGTGTGAACTGGAATGCTCCAGTTTTATGACGTTTACAGGATTTCAGGCAGCGGGAAAAAGTACGATTGCAAAAGCAGTCTATTATTTTAGAACGGTAAAAGATGACATCATAGAAATGGCTAAAAGGCAGGCTCTGAGTGAAACATTTGTAAATGGGTTTGAAGATGAATTTGATGCTGCAAATGAAGCGGAGCTGAAGAAAGGTCTTGAGAATTATCTGCAGGAAAAGTTTTTCAGTACGTTTGGTTCATCTAAGGGAATGTCTTATGATATGTCTATGGAGTATCAGTATACGGAATCCTGTTATATGAAAATTTCGCAGACCAGGACGAATGAAAAGCAGGTACAAAATGAGATTAAAATTGTATTTAGCAGCAGCTTAGAAGAGTTTTTGAAAGAAAAAAATAACTGCTTTTCTGTTACTCCGCTGGGAATACCGGATGATGAGATACGTATGCTGAAAAGGGAACTGTACAGGCTGTTTGATGATATCTATTCCGTTGTGTATATTCCGGCGGGGCGCAGTATGATAACTTTGCTTTCCCAGCAGTTAGGGTTCATTTATGCGTATATGACGGATAGCATAAAACGTTCTCTGGACAGATGTACCAGAGATTATCTGGAACGAATACTGCGGATGAAGCCTGAGTTTTCAGACGGGCTTTTAGGAGCCGTTCATTCGGATGCTGTACAGGCAGAATCTGTAAAACTGGCGCTGAGCTTAATCAGACGGATTCTTCGTGGTTCTTACAGATATGCGGATGGTGAAGAACGAATTGTCCTGGATGACGGGTCGTATGTAAAAATCAATTTTTCGTCATCCGGGCAGCAGGAATGTGTATGGATTTTAAATTTACTATTCTATTATTTAGTAAGACCGGAACGGATTCTCTTTATAATAGAAGAACCGGAATCGCATTTATTTCCAGAATCGCAAAAGGCAGTTACGGAGCTGATAGCACTTGTAAATAACTGTGGGCATTCTGTCATGCTGACAACACATAGTCCCTATGTTTTAGGGGCATTAAATAATTTATTATATGCACATACAATTCAGACCCGGCATCTGAAAAAGGCGTGTCAGATTATACCGGAATTATTGTGGATAGATGAAAATAAGTTCAATTCCTGGTTTGTAAAAAACGGTACGATTGAAAATTGTATGGATTCGGATATTCACATGATTCAGAATGAAAGAATAGATGAAATTTCAAAAGTAATTAATCAGGAGTTTGACGAATTATTGGAATTGCAGGAAACAGATGGGGAAGGTGTGGTGTAAAATGCCTCTGCAGGGTTTTAAATCACTGTGCAGCAGAAATGCAGGGCAGATTATTTCGAGGGATAAAGGAAATCCTCAGTATCATAAAGCAAATAATATTTCAAAATCATTTGTTACACATTATAAGATAGACGGAAATGTAATTAAATCAGGAAGCAGATGTGATTACCTGCTGTTAAACGAAGATAAGAAAAAGGCATATTTTATAGAATTAAAAGGTTCCGATTTAGTCAAAGCAGCAAGACAGCTGGAAGCGGCAGAACGTATACTTCATAACGAGGTGGCAGCTTACGAGGTGTATTACCGGATTGCTGCAAATAAATGTAAAACACAGGAAGTCAGGTCATCTGCATATAGAAAATATCAGATTCTATGGAAAGGAAAGCTGGTGCAGAAAACAGGTTTTATAGAGGAAAATATTTAGGTATACAGCAGTTTTTAAGCTGGGAAGAAAAGTAAATGATTATCTTAAGGAACTGTTCTGTTTTATGAGAAGCTTATTTAATTCTGCCTTTAAAGCTAATCCTTATTTGGAACGGGCGATACTGACCGGGGTTACGAGGGTCAGCAAAGAATCGATATTTTCAGATTTGAATAATCTTGATGAAGAAATTGGCTTTCATCAGTTAGATGAGAAAGAGAATGCTGTCTGGAGCCTGCTTTTGGCATGCGGGTATTTAAAGGTTATAGATTATCAGCTGAACGGGCGAAAGACGGTTTATACTCTGGGCAATGTAAATTATGAAACACAGGAAATGCTTGAACAGCTGTTTACGGAATGGTTTGCAGCCGGCTGTGAAAGAGCGCTTTCTAAGCGTATACGGGGGCAGCGTCCAGAGAGTAACAGCTTCCTGAGTTGAAAAAAACTGCAAAACAGGTTATAATAGCAGACATAATGAAAGAAGCCAGCAGATTAGGAGAAAGAAATGAATTCTTTTGTAGAATTTAAAAAAGTCGGCAAGACTTATCATATGGGCGAAGTAGATATTGAAGCGTTAAAGGATGTCAGCTTTACGATTGAAAAAGGCGAATTCTGTGTAATTGTCGGAGCCTCCGGGGCGGGGAAGACGACGATTTTGAATATATTAGGCGGCATGGACAGTCTTTCCTCAGGGCAGGTGCTGCTAGACGGCAGGGATATATCTTCTTATAATAAGAAGAAACTGACCTCTTACAGGCGTCATGACATTGGATTTGTATTTCAGTTTTATAATCTGGTGCAGAATCTGACAGCGTTAGAGAACGTAGAGCTGGCAGCGCAGATTTGCAAAAATCCGCTGGATGCGATGACGGTGCTTGAGATGGTTGGATTAAAGGAGCGGGCGGGAAATTTTCCGGCGCAGTTATCCGGCGGTGAGCAGCAGAGGGTAGCGATTGCCCGGGCGCTTGCGAAAAATCCGAAGCTGCTTTTGTGTGACGAGCCGACGGGAGCTTTGGATTACAGTACAGGAAAAGCGGTGTTAAAGCTGCTGCAGGATGCCTGCAGGGTAAAAGGGATGACGGTTGTTGTCATTACGCACAATCAGGCGCTGACGGCGATGGCGGACAGGATTATTACGGTGAAAAGCGGCACGGTCTGGAAAATGGAAATCAATGAGCATATCCTGCCGGTAGAAGAAATCGAGTGGTAATTTGTATAAAGAAAATCCGAAAGGAGCCAGTGCATGAGCAGCGGAATGATAAAAACAACGGTCAGGGAAATCAGGGGAAGCCTTGGGCGCTACATAGCTATTTTTGCAATTGTTATGCTGGGAGTAGGGCTGTTTGCGGGGTTAAAGGCAACGACGCCGGCGATGATTGAAACGGAGAACCAGTATCTCAGCGAGCAGAATTTTTTTGATCTGCGCCTGTTATCTTCGATTGGGTTTGAAGATACGGATATTGAGAAGATAAAGCAGCTAAAAGAGACAGCGGATGTGGAAGGGGCTGTGTCGGCGGATGCGCTCTGTGATTCCGGGGACGGGAATGAGTCGGTTTATAAATTCCATACGGTGCCGGATGCTGTCAGCCGTGTTGTCGTAACAGCCGGAAGACTGCCGCAGCGTGCGGATGAATGTGTGCTGGATGCGTCTTTGTACGGCGAGGAGGCAATCGGTTCTAAAATCCGGGTCACGGATAATAACAGCGCGGATACACTGGATATGTTTGCGGAACGCACATTTACGGCTGTCGGAATTGTGCGTTCTCCTTATTATATTAATTTTGAACGGGGCACGTCTTCGATTGGAGACGGAAAGATTACGGCATTTTTGTATGTGCCGAAGGATGCCTTTGCCTGTGATTATCTGACCGAGATTTATGTGACTGCAAAGCAGAAGTACGATGTCTATACAGATGCGTATGAAGATTACATTGATTCTATTTTAGACGGCATGGAGACGCAGACGGAAACTCTTGTCCAGGCCAGGTATCAGAAACTGACGCGGGAAGCGCAGGAAAAAATCGACGATGCGCAAAAGGAGCTGGATGAAAAGAAGGCAGAAGCAGAGGAAGAATTACGGGACGGCAGAAAGAAAATAGCAGACGGTGAAAAAGAACTTAAAGACGGCGAGCAGGAGCTTTTAGACGGTGCAAAGAAAATATCGGACGGCGAAAAAGAATGCGCAGACGCAGAAAGCGAAATTGCTTCCCGTGAAAAAGAACTTGCAGACGGCGAAAAAGAACTCCGAAGCAGGGAGAGCCAGCTTTTCGATGCAGAAGTGAAAATAAAACAGGCAGAACAGGAAATTGCGGATAATGAAACAAAACTTGCAGACGGCAGAGCAAAATTCTGGCAGGCAGAGGAACAGTTAAAAACACAGGAAGCAAAGCTGAAACAGGAAGAAACGCAGCTGCTGAAAAAAGAAAAAGCGCTGCCAGGCCAGGAAGCAGAGCTGAAGGAGCAGTTAACAGCGCTGAACAAAAAGATAAAGGAAGCAGACAGCCAGGAGAAAGCGCTCAGTGAGCAGCTCGCAAAGCTTAAGAGCAGGGAAGCGGAATTAGAACGCCAGGAAGCAGAACTGCTTGCCCAGAAAGAACAGTTAGAGCAGGCATATGCAGGCCTGAATCTGCAGCAGAAACTGTCAGGCCAGGAAGCATCCCAGAAGAAGAATATGAAACCGGGCCAGGGCACAATGGAGCAGCGGAACGCGGATTCAGGCCAGGAAGCAATGGGACAGCAGTCTGTGAATCCAGACCGGGGCGCAATGGAGCAGCGGAACGCGGATTCAGACCAGGGGGCATTCAGACAGCAGTCTGCGAAACCAGACCAGGGAACAGCGGGACAGCAGAACACGGATTCAGACCAGGGGGTATTGAGACAGCAGAAGGCAGAACTGCCGCAGGAGGAACAAGGTCTGGAAGATACTGGGAGAAGTCTTGCAGAATCTCAGGCCGGAGATTATGAAGAGCGCATGGCAGCGATTCAGGAAGGCTTAAGCCAGATTGCGGCAGGAAAAAAGGAGCTTGCAGATGGAATCAGCCAGGTACAGGCGGGGTTAGCTCAGCTTGCGGACGGCAGAAAGCAGGCAGAAAGCGGCAGAAAACAGCTCCAGGCAGGGCTTGCTGAACTTGCAGACGGCAAAAAACAGCTTGAAGCCGGGAAGAAAAAAATCGAGTCTGCCAAAATGCAGCTTGCAGACGGCAAAAAGGAACTTGCGGGTCAGGAAACGCAGCTGCTGAAATCCGAACGTGAGCTGGAAGCTGGCAAAAGCAAAACAGCTCAGGCAAGAGCAGAGCTTGCAGACGGCCGGACACAGCTGGCCCGGGCAGAAGCAGAACTTGCAGACGGGCGCACAAAGCTTGCAGACGGCAGAACGGAGCTTCAAAAGGCGAAGGCAGAGCTTGCAGATGCACAAAAAGAACTGAAAAAAGGAAAGGCAGATTTAAAAAAAGGCCGCAGAGAACTTGCGGATGCGAAGACAGAGTATACGGATGCAGTGGAAAAATTTGAAAAAGAAACTGCCGATGCACAGCGGAAAATAGATGATGCCAGGGCAGAGCTTTCTGAACTCGAAGAACCGGATTCTTATGTGCTTACCAGGAATACAAATATCGGATATGCCTGTTATGAGAGTGATTCGAATATTGTAGCAGCGATTGCGAATGTATTTCCGGTGTTCTTTTTCCTGGTCGCAGCGCTTGTGTGCATGACGACAATGAACCGGATGATAGAAGAGCAGCGGACTCAGATTGGTGTGTTAAAAGCGCTTGGATATTCCGACGGCGCCATTATGGGCAAATATTTATTTTATGCAGGCTCCGCGGCCTTTCTCGGGGCCGTGGCCGGATGTCTGGGCGGTACCTGGCTGTTTCCGAAAGTCATCTGGATGGGATACAGTATTATGTACAGCATGGGGGATATTACTTATATTTTTGACGTCCGCCTGGCACTGCTTTCTCTGGCGGCTGCGCTGCTGTGCTCTGTGGGAGCCGCGTATGCTTCCTGCCGTTATGAGCTCTACAGTGTGCCGGCAAACCTAATCCGGCCGAAAGCTCCGAAAAGCGGCAGAAGGATTTTCTTAGAACGGGTGTCTTTTATCTGGAGCCGGATGAAATTTCTGCACAAGGTATCGATGCGCAATATTGTAAGGTACAAGAAACGGTTTTTTATGATGATACTCGGTATCGGAGGCTGTACGGCGCTGCTGGTCACAGGATTCGGCATTCAGGATTCTGTGACAAATGTGGCGGATATGCAGTACAATGAAATACAGGTTTACGATATCGGAATAACATTTGCCGACGGCGTATCGAATAAGGATATGGAAGCGTTAAAAAAACGTCTGGACAAAAAAATATCCAGAATTTCCTGCCATTATGAGGAAAGCGTGGATTTGGATTTTAACGGGAAAACAAAATCTATTTATCTGGAAATCCCGGAAAATGCCAGAGAAATCAGTGCCTTTTTAAATCTCCATACAAAGGACGGAAAAGAAATTGCTTACCCTTCTGAGGGAGAAGCAGTCCTCAGTGCGAAAATCGCAGATAATTTGGGAATCCATACCGGAGATACGCTGACTCTGCGCGACAGCGATATGAACAGTCTGTCGGTAACCGTAACAGCGCTGTGTGAAAATTATGTCTATAATTACATTTACATCAGCAGGGAAACTTACAAAAAGCAGCTTGGCAGCGAGCCGGAATTTAAAAGCGCTTATGTGACTGTAAAGAAAGGAGAAGATATCCATGAAACGGCGGCAGCTGTTTCTGACAGCGGGAATGTCCTGGCTGTTTCGATTACCGGGGATATGCGGGAGCGGATTGCATCTATGATGGAGAGCATGGATTACATTGTCATGCTGATTATTGTCTGTGCGGGGAGCCTGGCATTTATTGTGCTTTATAATCTGACTAATATTAATATTACAGAACGTATCCGCGAGATTGCTACGATTAAAGTGCTTGGGTTTTATGCAAAGGAAACGGCGGATTATGTTTTCCGCGAAAATCTGGCGCTGACAGCTATCGGGGCTGTTATCGGGCTGGGACTGGGGAAATGGCTGCATGCGTTTGTTATGTATCAGGTAAATATTGATATGCTTTCGTTTAAGACGATGATTCGGACGGAAAGCTATTTGTGGAGCCTGCTGCTTACGTTTTGTTTTGCGATGCTGGTGAATGGGGTGATGTTTTTTAAGCTGGAGAAGATTAATATGGCGGAGTCGCTGAAGTCGATTGAATGAAAAATGGGGCGGGGAGGGGGATTGCTTTCGGGACGCCGGACGGGGAAATTTTTTCCTTCTTATGTTCCGCTTCCAAAAA
>CANDJC010000087.1 GCA_947384955.1 uncultured Eubacterium sp.
AGCTTTTTTCCAGAGTCACATAAGAAGGAAAACATTTCCCCGCCCGGCTGGTTTTGGCGGAATTTACATTGACAGAATTTACGGTGTGGTGTTTAGTTTATGTTTTGTTAATTTGAAAGTATCTGGAGACACATTTAGGGTGAAACGTAAAAATAGGCATAGTCAGCCTTGTGGAGAAAGAAATTCCATTTGGCGATTTGCATGACACTGGTAAAAACTGGAAGTTTTAAGTTATCTGTTCAATATCCAGGATTTTGAAACGAAAAAACCGGCACGGTCAGCCGGGAGGAGAAAGAATTTCCAATTGACGGTTTGTATGGCACTGGTAAAAGCTGGGAGTTTTTAGTTCTGTTTTTAATATTCAGAATTTCGAAAAGAAACGAAAAACAGGAGCAGTCAGCTGGGAGGAGAAAGAATTTTCAATTGACGATTTGCATGACACAGACAAATACTAGAAGTTTTAAGTTATCTGTTCAATATCCAGGACTTTGAAACGAGACGAAAAACCGGCACAGTCAGCCGGATGGAGAAAGAATTTCCAATTGACGATTTGCACGACACTTGCAAAGCTGAAATTTTTAGTTATCTTCTCAACGTCCAAAATTTCGAAATGAAACGTAAATTCTGCCACAGTCAGCCGGATGGAGAAAGTTTTTCCTTGGGATGTGACTCTGGAAAAAAGCTGGAAGTTCTTAGTTTTCTGCTCAATACCCAGGATTTGGGGCTCACTGCCTGCCGCAAAATAAAACTCTGAAGCCCCAAAAGGCGCCTGCCAGTGCCATTGCTTACAGCTGCCAGTAACGCCAGGGCATCAGGCGCCGGTCCGTCCGTAGCCATAACCCTGCCGCAGAAAACTTAGAACTTCCTGCTTTTTGGAAGCGGAACATCCCAAGGAAAAACTTTCTCCATCCGGCGTCCCGTCAGACACACCGTATACCCCCCGATAAAAACACCAATATCTTTTCACCCGATAAGTCCGCTATCCAGAATATACAGTTTTGCAGTATATGTTAAATTTGCACATTTCCAAAAAAAGTGTTCTGTTTTGTCACAGGATTTTTCGCTATAATTTAAACAGATAAACGAAAGCAGAATAGTAAGGAGGGCTTGCAGCATGAGTTATAATTTTTTCGTGAAAAGCAGCATTACATTTGGCTGCGGTGCGGTGAAAAAGCTGCCGCAGATAATCAGCAGTTACGGGCTGAAAAAGGTTATGGTAGTTTATGATGCGGGAGTGAAGGCGGCTGGGATTGCGGAGCAGATTGTGGCCGAAGTAGAAAAAGCCGGAGTGGAATATCTGATTTTTGACGGAGTCATTCCGAACCCGACGAATGAAGTCGTGGAAGAAGCGGCAAAAATGGCAAAAGAGGCCTGTGTGGACGGTTTTGTGGCAGTCGGGGGAGGCAGCAGTATTGATTTAGCCAAGGCGGTAAATGTCCTGATGACGAACCCGGGAAGCATTGGGGAGTACGGCGGGATGAATATGGTGAAGAATCCGTGTCTGCCGCTTGTGGCTATACCGACGACAGCCGGAACGTCTTCGGAGATTACTAACGTGAGCGCGCTGATTGATACGGAAAAGGTCATTAAGTATGTGGTGATTGACAATCATATCGTACCTTCGGATGTCATTGCGGACCCGGAATTTACAAAGACGATGCCGGTTTCTGTAACAGCGGCTACCGGCATGGATGCGATTACGCATGCGGTGGAGAGTTATATTTCAAATGAAGCCACGCCTTTGACAGAGTATCATTCGTTAAAGGGGCTGTCCATTCTTTATGAAAATCTGCCGAAAGCTGTGGCGGACGGTTCGGATATGGAAGCAAGGGAGCAGATGATGCTTGGATGTATCATTACCGGATATGGTTTTTCCAATGCAAATCTCGGGCTGGTACATGCCATTGCCCATACGCTGAGCGCTCATTTCGGACTGGCTCACGGCATGGCAAATGCCAGTGTGCTTCCGTATGTCATGGCTTATAATGCGAAAGCCTGCCCGCAGAAGATGGCGGATATGGCGAAGACGATTGGGCTTCCTTTATCCGGCGAGCTGCAAAAGGACCAGTATCTTTTAGCGGATGCTTTGAAGGAACTGCTTGTGAAGCTGAAAATCAGGACGCTGCGCGAACAGAACGTGCCGGAAAGCGCGCTGGAGCGCCTGGCAGAAGATGTCCTCAAAGAGCCGGTGCTTGGGTTTAATCCGCGCCAGGGCGTGACAAAAGAGGACGTGATTGAAATTTTGAAACAGGCATATTAGAATCGGAAACTGTAGGAATCTTTCATACATAGAAAAAGGTACTCATAAATGGAACAGTTAGACAAAAAGATGACATATCGAATATATCTGACCATTGTCTGCATCTCTTTTTTACAAGGGCTGCAGTACGGGCCGTCGCCGGTTTTAAAGCAGATTAGCGAGCATTTTCCAGAGGCCGGAACGAGCATGGTTCAGATGCTGATTACAGCGCCGTCTTTAGTGGGAATGTTCTGCGCGCTTGCCAGCGGCGTGCTGGTTACCAAAATCAGCAAGAAACAGCTGCTGCTTGCTGCCAGCCTGATTTCGGGCATTTCAGGTGTGCTGCCTCTTTTTGCGGACAGCTTCTGGCTGCTGTTTGGCTGCCGGATTGTTTACGGGTTTGCATTGGGGCTTGCGACCGCTTTAAATACGGCGGTGGTAGCGGAATGGTTTGAAGGCGATGCCAGGGTAAAAGCGATGGGGATTCAGGCGGCCAGCGTGGGCGCGGGCATGGCGGTGACGACGGCGGGCGCGGGATTTCTTGGAGCGGCGGTATTTACGAATTCTTATTTGATACACAGTATTGGTTTTATCTGCTTTGTACTGATTTTTATCTGCCTGCCGGAGACCGGGCGTGCAGTTCAGACGGAAGGGGAGAAGATAGAGATTAACAGCCGGGTCGTTATCATTGCGGTGCTGGGATTTTTGGAATTTATGTTTCTGATATCGTTTACGACGAATATTTCGATGCATCTTGCCGGGCCGCTTGCGGGCGATGCGAAAGCCTCTGGAAATCTTACGAGTATTTTTTCCATTGCGCAGATTATCATCGGACTGGTGTTAGCTTCTATTACGAAGGTGTTAAAAAAGGCAGCGCTTCCGGTGGCAATGTGTTCGTTTGTATCAGGGGCCGTGCTGCTGATTCTGTTTCCGTCTAATTTTGCAATGCTCTGCGCGGGAGCCGTTTTGTGCGGATTCTCCCAGGGGGTATTTATCCCGACCGCGATGGTAGAGGAAGCGAACGCAGTCCCTCCTGTCGCAGCGGCCATGGCTTCCGGGGTATTTACCTGCGGGACCTGCAGCGGGCAGCTGTTATCGCCGTTTGTATTAAATACGGCAGCCGGACTTATTTTTGGAGAAGTAACGACATCCGGCGTGTATACAGTAGCGGCGGGCGGCATGATACTGTCAGCGGTGTTATGTGCGTTTGTCATGCTGCGCAAATCCGCGTAGCAGAGGAAAAATGCAGCCGGATGGTAACAGATAACAGTTCAGATGGTCCTGTACATTTACAATGCGGGATGTAAGTAAGTGATTCAGGAGTACAAAAATCCCGTCACGAAGCAGTTTTAGTCTGAGCTGTTACGCCGGATACGCTTTGAGCGGAAGGTTTAAATTAAAGAGGTTTTAAAAAAGAGAGTTTTTAAAATAAAGAGGTTTATCAAAAAAGGAGAAAAAGCTATGAAAAAAATGGCGCTTTGTACACCGATTTCAGACGAACTGCTTGCACCGATTAAAGAGCAGTGCGAAATTACAGTCTGCGGAGAGCTGAAACACGGAAAAGGAAATGTAACAGAAGAGATGGTCCGCGAGGAATGCATGGGCAGCGAACTGATTGTGCTCGGCGATGAATATGCCGGCAAAGATACGATAAAGGCATGGGCAGATGCCGGCATGAAATTTATCGGCGTAGCAAAAGGAACGCCTGCAACGGTAGATTTTGATGCGATTACGGAGGCGGGACTGACACTTTCCTATACGCCGGGACGTAACCGCGTGGCAGTTGCAGAGTATACAATCGGCATGATGATTGCGATGGCAAGACACATGACCATTGCATCCGCGGGGCTTGAGAAGGGAGAGCATACCGGCGAGGAATGTGATATTTACGATGTGCCGGATGTGAAAAATGTGACCTTCGGGCCGTTAGATGAAAAACATCCGTTTCTGGATTACGGCATCGGATTTGAGCTGTATGGCAAAAAACTCGGCATCGCAGGCTACGGCGCCATTGGCCGTGAAGTAGCAGTCCGTGCGAAAGCGTTTGGCATGGAAGTGCTTGCTTACGACCCGTACCTGAATGAAGAATTAGCGGCATCGGACGGCGTCAAAGGGGTCAGCCTGGATACGATGCTTGCAGAATCTGACATTGTCAGCATTCATCTGCCTACGATTCCGTCCTGCAAGGCGATTGTAAATAAGGAATGGTTCTCTAAGATGAAAAAGAGCGCTTATGTTGTCAATACGGCAAGGGCTTATGTCATTGACCAGAAGGATTTTGTGGAAGCGCTGCAAAACGGCGATATTGCAGGGGCTGCCGTGGATGTATACTGGAAGGAGCCGGTTCCGGCAAACCACCCGCTGCTTGCCATGAGCAATGTCGTATGCACGCCGCATATGGCAGGGCTTACGACGGATGTAGACGGATGGTCGGGAAGAATGATGGCAGAAGAAATTACGGCTTACTTAAAAGGCGAATCCGGGAAATATTTATGGAAAGTGCGTAAATAAAAAAATGGCAAAGTCTGATTTTGCACGCGGCAGGAAACGGCCGCTGCAAATCGGGGAACAGGAGGATAAAAATGGGAGCGAAATCCTGTATGGGGCGGACGCGGTATCCGCATTTATTTGAGCCGATACGAATCGGCAATCTGAGATTAAAAAACCGTATCATCGCAGCGCCTACCAGCCCGAGCATGATTACGAGCGAAGGGCATATGACGCCGGAAATGTGCGCTTATCTGGAAGAAAAAGCAAAAGGCGGGGCTGCGGTTGTTACTTACGGGGAAGCAATTGTGCATTCCGCGACAGGAAAGTCGCATAACAAACAGCTTCAGCTGGATTCCTTTGGCGTAAAGCAGATGCTGATGGAAGCGACGCGCATGATTCACAATGCCGGAGCTTACGCGAATATCCAGCTTTCGCACGGCGGCAAGTACGGCGGCTTGGCAAGCGTTGGCGGCGACCAGAATGTCTGTGAAAAAGCATACGGCCCGAGCCATGAAATGACGCCTGAGGGTGAAGTGTTTGAAATGCCAAAGGAGCTGATTTATGAAATCGCGGAATCTTACGGCAAAGCGGCAAAGCTGTGCAAAGACTGCGGATTTGACATGGTCATGGTGCATGCGGCGCACGGCTGGCTGTTTTCCCAGTTCCTTTCGCCGGTATACAATCAAAGAACGGATGAGTTCGGCGGCTCTTTGGAAAACCGCTGCCGGTTTTTGATGCTGGCGCTGGATGCCGTACGTAAAGCAGTCGGCCCGGGATTCCCGATTGAATGCCGTTTTGCAGGCGACGATCTGACGGAACAGGGATTAGATGAAAAGCAGTGTATCGAAGCGGCAAAGCTGATTGAAGACAAAGTAGATTTATTTAATATTTCCTGCGGCAACCATGAAGACCCGGAAATGTTCTGCCGCACCCATCCGTCGGCATTTTTCCCGCGGGGAGTCAATGTATATCTGGCAGCCGGAATGAAAAAGGCATTGAAAAAGCCGGTATCCTGTGTGGGCTCGTTAAATGATCCGGCGCATATGGAGCGCATCATTGCTTCCGGCGAGGCAGACCTGGTGGAAATCGGAAGAGCTCTCTTAGCCGACCCGTATCTGCCGGATAAGGCATATCATGACAGGGCGGATGATATTACACCGTGTCTGCGCTGCTATGAATGCTTCGGCGAGACATCGAAGAGTGAAAATGTAAAATGTACGGTTAATCCGACGATGGGTTACCAGCTGTTAGAACGGAGCGGAAGACCGGCGCCGCAGGTGAAAAAGAAAGTGTTAGTAGCAGGCGGCGGGCCGGGCGGAATGGAAGCTGCCATTACGGCTGCAGGACGCGGGCACGATGTCACGCTCGTTGAAAAATCATCGCAGTTAGGCGGAAATCTGCTTCCGGCAGGGGCTGCATATTTTAAAGAAGATATTGCCAAACTCTGCGAGCTGCTGATTCAAAGGACAAAAGCAGCCGGGGTAAACATTGTGACTGACACAGAGGTAACACCGGAATATGTGCGTTCCTTTGACCCGGATTTTCTGGTGATTGCGATTGGTTCTGACGAGCTGCGGCCTCCGATAAAAGGAATTGACGCGGACAATGTCATTATGGCTGTCGACGCAGAGCTGCATCCGGAAAAGCTGGGCAGAAGGGTTGCGATTATGGGCGGCGGCCTGGTCGGTGCCGAAGCCGCGATTGCGTTTCATCATGAAGGGCATGAGGTCAGCATTATCGAAATGAAAAACGAGGTTGCGCAGGATGTGAATTCATTCTACCGCGGCGGGCTGATGCCGCAGGTGGAAAAAGCGGCTGCTGTTTATACCGATACAAAAGTCGTGGAAATCGTGCCGGAAGGCGTGAAAGCGGAACGAAACGGGGAAACATTTGTCATTGGGGCAGATTCTGTCGTATGTGCACTGGGATTTCGGGCAAAATACGCGGCTGTGGATGAACTGGCAAAGGAAGCCGATGAATATGCGATTATTGGAGACTGCAGCAATGTCGGACAGATTCACCAGGCTGTGAACCAGGGTTATTTCAGCGCATTGCGGATATAATAAGGAGGAAAGAATCATGAAATATGAAAAAATCAGAAACATTGTATTAGATGCGATTAAACAGGCAGTGGCACAGGGGCTTATCCACGGCACATCAGGAAATATCGCGCTGCGCGACGATGAAGACGATGTTGTCGCAATTACGCCAAGCGGCATTTCCTATGACGGAATGACAGCGGAAGATATTGCGATTGTCGATTTAAACGGAAAATGGCTGGACGGGAAATATAAACCGTCTTCCGAAGTACCGATGCATACAGCTGTGATGCGTGCAAGGCCGGACGTAAGGGCAACGGTACATACGCATGCCATGTTTGCAACGATTATGGCAATGGGTGAAAATCCGGTGCTCCGCCCGATTACTCCGCCGCAGTGTGAGTTTACGCCGGTCGGCATCGTACCGTTTACCATGCCGGGCAGCGATGATGTGGCAGATAAAGTCGTAGAAACACTTGGAAAAGACGGACGCTCCGTATTAATTAAAAATCACGGCATGTTCAGCTGCGGCAAAAATATGAAAGCGGCTATGAATGCAGCTGTTTATACAGAAGAGATGGCAGTTACTACGTTTTATTCCAAGCTGCTCGGTACGTATGAGCCAATGCCGGAAGAAGCAGAAGCAGCCATGAAAGCGCTGATTGCAGCAGATCAGGCAGTATAGGCTATAGGCTGAGAGGCCCGCACTTTGTACAAAGAAGGCGCGGGCCGTGAAATAAAAAGCAAAAGACAAAAGCAGCAGGCTGTGCGGTAAAGGCAGAAAGGCAGAGGGAAGGAAGCTCTTTGTCTTTTTGCGGTTTTTGAAAGGCGATAGATTATGAAGAGGGAAGATTTTACACTTGCAGTTGAGAGCATGGAAAACTGCGGGGAGCATTTTCATCAGGACATAGAACTTATCTTTGTGCTAGAGGGCGGGGCAGACATCTGTGCAGAGAACAGGGAGCTGCATTTAAAGACAGGGGATATTTATGTTGTGAATCCGAATATCAGACATTCCGTAAATACATCCAGCGACGCTCTGCTTATGAGTCTTATGATACATTACCAGGTCGTAGCGGATAAGACAGGATGGGAAGAGGTCAGGTTCTGGTGTGATTCCACTTCTTCACAGGAAAAAGACTACGATGAACTGCGCAGCATGCTCCGGAGCATGTTAAGGCATTATATCAGAGACTGGGATTATGTCAAAAGCTTTGGATTTTTGTCGGACTGCTATCAGATACTTCATTATCTGACCGTCCATTTTGTGCCAAAGCCCGTGGAAGTGAAAATGACAGACGGCACAGACCGTTATGAGGAGCGCATCAGGCAGATTAATAATTATATTTATCAGAACTACAGCCGCCCCATCAGCATGAAGGAGCTGTCTGAAAAGCTCTATTTATCAAACGGCTATCTGTCCCGGTTTTTTAAAAAGAATTATGGCATGAGCTTTGCGCAGTATCTGACACAGGTGCGGCTGTACCGCGCGGCGGACGACCTGCTTTACACGGAAGACGCGATTACACGCATTGCCTATAACAACGGATTTACTTCGGGAGCTTTATTTAACAAAGTATTTAAAAAAGCATACGGGCAGACACCGTCAGAGTTTCGAAAGAGTGTTTTGGAAAAAAGCGTGCAGGCCGAAAATCATGTTTTGCAGGAAAAACGCTTAGAAAAGGTGCTGTTATCTGAGGACGGTGCTAAGGAGAAAGTGCAGCAGCAGCCAGAGACAGCCAGTGAATTTGATGTGCGTATTTTTGACAGGCTGAAAAACAACTGGGGAAATATCATTAATTTTGGGGATGCTTCCAACCTGCTGCATTCATCGGTGCGCGAGCATCTGATTATCCTGCGTCAGGCGCTTGGCTTTCAGTATGTGCGTTTCCACAGCCTGTTTACAGAGGAATTTTATATCCGCCCTAATCAGGAGGAATTTAATTTCAGCCAGATTGATTCCGTTTTGGACTTTATTCTCGAACAGGGGATGAAGCCGTTTATAGACTTATCGGTTAAACCGAAATTTATCCTTCATGAAATCGGGGAAAATTATTTAGAGCGCGACAGCAATATGGACTGTTACACGGCAGAGAGCTGGGAGTATCTGATTAAATCATTTCTGCGCCATATTGTAAACCGTTTCGGCGTGCATACGCTCGATGACTGGCGCATGGAGCTGTGGTTTAAGGAAAGCTGGCGGATTGCGGGGCCGGATAAGGAAGTGCTGTATCTTAAAATCTTCGAGGCCACTTACCGGGCGGTAAAGGCATGCAACGAAAATATCCAGATAGGCGGGTACGGAATCCGCATGGATGCAGGCCAGAAAAGGCGGCTGAATTTTTTAAAGAAATGGAAGGAATCCTCCTGCTGCCCGGACTTTCTGACGCTGATGTATTACGGCTACGAAAGAAGGGAAGACGGGCTGGATAAATATGCCAGAAGGAGTACGGATAACGAGGCTCTGCTGCACCTGGTTCAGAGAGAAAAAAGGCTGATTGACCAGGCAGGGTTCGGAGAGCTTCCGCTGATTTTAGATGAATGGAATCTGACGCCTTCGGTACGGAATTTTATCAATGATACCAGCTTTAAAGGGGCATATGTGATTAAAAATACACTGGACCTTTACGGAATGGTGCAGCAGATGGGCTATGCCGTGGGCAGTGACAGACAGGACATTTCCTTTGATACCAGCGAGCTGCTTTTTGGAGGAGGCGGGCTTTTAACGAAAGATGCAGTTATGAAGCCGGCTGCTTTTGCATACGATTTTTTAAACCGCCTGTTTCCGTATTTTGTCGGAAAGGATGAGCATATGCTGATAACGACAGACCAGCACGATAATTACGGAATCATCTGCCACAACCAGCAGGAGCTGAATGACAATTATTATCTGACACCGGAAGTTTCCATGGAAAAAGAAGCCATGTGGAAATATTATAAAGACCGAAAGAAACTGAACATCTGCATCAGCCTTGACGGGGTCACAGACGGCATGTACCAGATTAAAATATACCGCATCAATGACAGCTATGGCAGTGTGATGAAAGTCTGGTCTGATATGGGCTATGAGGGCGAGCTTTTCAGAGATGACCTGAAATATTTCCGCCGCATCTGCGAGCCAAACCTGACGATTCGAAAAGCAGAGGCCAGAGAGGGAAATCTTCGCATCGAAGAGCAGCTTCAGCCGAATGAGATTACGTTTATACGGGTTAATTATCTGGTTTAGAGCAGCCCGGCAGCCGTTTCCCGGCTGCTGTGCTGCGTTTTCATTTTTGGCATGATAAACCGTTATGCTGCATTATAAATTATTATACCCTGTTTCCAGAAAACGGTCAATCGAGAGCATGGCCGCCCCAATGGCTGCAGAATGCACTCCAAGGTCGCTGACTGTTACATAAGAATCGTATTCTTCCCGGCCCTCTGACAGCTTAGCAAGGCGCTTTTCGATATCGTCCTGATAAGCGAGCAGATAAGGGCTCAGGGAACCTCCTGCTACAATCTTCCAGCCGAATATCTGATACAGATTATAAAACAGAATGCTGAAAGCTTCTAAAGCCTGCTCCCACGCATCTTTGCAGGACTGGCTGCCGTCCTGCAGCTTTTGGAAAAACTGCCCGATGGAAGACGAGCCTGTTTTCTGGCAGAGCGCGTTTACTGTACAGAGGTCTTCAAAGCGCGGCATGGAGCATTCTTCTTTGGATAAAAGGAGTCTGCCAAACCGGCTGTTCGGCATTTCCAAATCTATCACACGCTGCTCATATACCATAGCCCCGCTTAAGACAGAGCTGGCAGATACATACACAAAATTGTCCTGATGACTGGCTCCCCAGATTTGTGCGAGCGCCGCCTGTTTGGCGCTGTTTCGGATAATCAGCGGATAACGGAAACAGGACTGTATCATATCAGGTTCGGGCATGTGTCCCCGGGCATCCGTCAGTGTCTTATCCTGTGCCCGGGATAACGGAGCCTGCATGGCCAGTCCGACATCCAGCAGTTTTTTCGGGTTTTTGATATGTTCGGCAATAAATTCTTCCAGAATGCCGCTGACCTTCAGCCAGTATTCCCTGGACGTGTCCATGCCGTATGGATAAATCTCTTTGGCCAGCACATGACTGCCAAGGTCGATTGCCACAATCCGAAGCTCATGCTGGGATACTTCCATGCCGACAGAGTATTTTACGTCATAGGCCGGTTCTATTAAAAGGGGCTTTCTCCCTCCGGTGGAATCTAATGCCATGCCGTTTGCAATCAGTCTTTTTGCTTTTAGTTCTTTTAATAATAAGGTGAGCGTCGCCAGGCTTAAATCCAGCCTGTCTGCAAGGTCGCGCTTGGTCATGGCGCCCTGACGGAACAGGGTGTTTACGACCCGTTTTCTGTTATTGGTTCTGATATCTGCGTTCTTTGTACTTTCCATCCTGTAAACTCCATTCTTACGCGGCATGCCTGCCAAAGGACGCGGCTTGTGTGGGGCGGTGTTCTTTGCGGGCGGCTGGGTGTGGTTCTAAATTTAAGTTTATCATTCATGAGGGGTTTTGTCAAAAATTTAGGGAGGGATTTCTGGCGGGGGAGGAGATTGTGATGGGACGCCGGATGGAGAAAGTTTTTCCTTTGGATGTTCCGCTTCCAAAAAGCAGGAAGTTCTAAGTTTTCTGCATCAAGGCTGTGGCAGCGGACGGACCGGCGCCTGATGCCCTGGCGTTACTGGCTGGGTTTAGGCAGTGGCTCTGGCAGGCGCCTTTTGGGGACTTCGCAGTTTTGCCAGGCTGGCAGTAATGTGTCCCCAAATCCTGGTTATTGGGCAGAAAACTAAGAACTTCCAGCTTTTTCCAGAGTCACATCCAAAGGGAAAACTTTCTCCATCCGGCTGACAGTGGCAGAATTTACGCTGCCAGAATAAACGGTATGGTGTATTTAAAAGTATAGTCAGCTTAAAAGGAAATAATGCCAGAATATACAGTATGGAGGATATTTTAAGTATTGATAAACTGGAGGGAAAAGGAGCAGCCAGAGTATACGGTAAAAGCAACTGTTGAAAGAATCAAAAGACTAAAGGGAAAAGAGCAGTCAGAGTACACAATAAAAGCAGCTGTTGAAAGAATTGAAAGACTGAAGAGAAAAGAACAGCCAGAGTACACGGTAAAAGCAGCTGTTGAAAGAATTGAAAGACTGAAGGGAAAAGAACAGCCAGAGTACATAGTAAAAGCAGCTATTGTAAGTAAATTCAGAAGATGACGCATATTTTAAGATTTGTCCGATTACAAGAAAAATTAATTCATGTACAGTTTATTCTAATGTATGAAATTGAACTGATACATAAATAATTTTAGGTAATGCCCGGCTGATAGCTAGCATCAAGTAAAAATCAGAAATAAAAAATTGCAAATCAAAACATAAAACACAAAACCTAAAACCTAAAACCTGAAACATCCAGAATGTTTAAAAGAAACATATAACTTACAGTCAGCATTAAAATGTAAATTCAGCCAATACCAGCCGGGCGGGGAAATTTTTTCCTTCTTATGTGACTCTGGAAAAAAGCTGGAAGTTCTTAGTTTTCTGCTCAATTGGAAGGTGTGCCGGAAGGCTGAAAATTTAACGAAAAAGATGCAGGCTGTATTTCTGCTTTCTGCAAATAGTAACGAATACCAGCGGTGCATTTTATGAAATTTATACAATTTTTATAATAGCTCTTGACAAAATAATGATTTCAGGCTATCATAGTAACAGTTAAAGAAATGAAATAGGTTTGTAACTTCCAGAGTTTTAACTTCTTCGAAGGCTTTCCCGAAAATTTCTAATTTCTAGGATGTTTTTTTGGGTGTGCAAAGAAGGAGTTTTTTTTATACAAAAATGTAGTACACAGAAAAATATCATTTCAAATTGGGAAGGAGAATGTAGTATGTTTGGATTTTTTAAGAAAGAAGAGTTTAAAATCGTGGTTCCGGCAGACGGAGAGCTGATTCCGCTTTCTGATGTTGCGGACGAGGTATTTTCGCAGAAAGTGATGGGGGATGGGTTTGCGGTCATTCCTGAAAATGGAAAAGTTGTCGCTCCAATCAGCGGCACGGCGGCAAGTGTGTTCCCGACCGGGCATGCGGTAGGAATTGAGACGAAGGACGGCATTGAGTGTATTCTGCATGTCGGGCTGGATACGGTTGAGTTAAACGGCGAAGGATTTAAGCCTTTAATCAGCCAGGGTGATAAAGTCAAAGCCGGGCAGCCGGTGATTGAATTTGACAAAGAGCTGATAGAGTCTAAGGGGTATAATGTTACAACCATGGTTGTATTTCCGTCAGGCTATGAGCATGCATTTAATCTCGGGCAGAAGAAGGTTTCGGCAGGGGAACAGGTGGTATAGATGAAAAAACAGGCTTTGAATCCTTATCTGCCAGCCTGGGAATATGTGCCGGACGGGGAGCCTTATGTATTTGGCGGCAGGCTGTATGTATTCGGCTCCCATGACCGGTTCGGCGGTGACTGTTACTGCATGGAGCCTTATGTATGCTGGTCAGCTCCGGTGGATGATTTGTCTGACTGGACCTGTCACGGGGTTATTTATACAGGAAAAGACGATACGCTCAATGAAACAGGGAAGCGCCGGATGTTTGCGCCGGATGTCATGGAACATAACGGCAGGTATTATCTGTATTACGGACTGGATAATTCAACAGCAGTTTCTGTCGCAGTCAGTGAAAAACCGCAGGGGCCTTATCAGTTTTACGGAAATGTGCATCATAAAGACGGACAGGTATGGGGACTGAAACAGGGAGACTCACAGCAGTTTGACCCGGGTGTTTTTAAGGATGACGACGGAACGGTTTATTTATACTCCGGATTTTCTCCGACACCGGAAATGGCTGAGAAAATTCGAAAAAAGCTTGGAAAAGAAGCGGACGGCATCCGTGTTTCGGCGCAGGGGAACTGGGTTGTACAGTTAGAAGAAGATATGCTGACATTAAAAACAGAGCCGAAAATGCTTCTTCCGGGTGTTTCGAATTCAAAAGGAAGCGGATTTGAGGGACATGAGTTTTTTGAGGCTTCTTCGATGCGCAAATTTAACGGAAAGTATTATGCTGTTTACTCGAGCGTGCAGGGGCATGAATTATGCTATGCCATGTCCGATTATCCGGACCGCAGGTTTGTTTACAAAGGCGTCCTGCATTCGAACGGGAATCTGGGAGTCAGTGAGAAACCGCAGTATTATTATGCAAACAATCATGGTTCTTTAGTGGAAATAAAAGGAGCGTATTATATTTTCGGCCACCGGCACACAAACTATACACAGTACCAAAGGCAGGGGGTTGCGGAACGGATTTTTATGAATCCGGACGGGACTTTTGACCAGGCGGAGATGACTTCCCAGGGCCTGAACGGAAAACCGCTTTTGGGAACAGGTGAATATCCTGCATATATCGCATGTGTGCTGCAGGCAAAGGACGGCGCATGCCAGGCAGATGTATCCATAGACAAAAAGAAACACCCGGCCGTTACACAGATAAGCATGCCGGGGACTCAGACAGACAATCCGGCTGTGCAGAATCCGGATATCTTAAAGGAACAGACGGAATCGTTTATTACAAATATGCAGGATGGCTCGATAGCCGGTTTTAAATATTTTGAGCTGCATGGATTAAAGGCGGTTTCGGTGAAAGTGAAATCGACAGATGCATGTACGCTTGCGGTCAGGACTCATACAGACGGCGGGGAGATTGCAGAAATATCTGTGGATGCGTGTGATACCTGGAAGGAATTTCGCGCTCCGGCAGATGCAGCGGATGGCAGGGCAGCGCTTTATTTTATACATCATGGAAAAGGCTCTCTGTCTTTTAAAAGTTTTACACTTACAGGCACATTCGTCTGAGGGAGGCCGGCGTAAAAATGCGGATGGCTTACGATAGAAAGCATAACAGTTCAGACGGGATTTTATATGCTGCTGCAAAGGCAGTCATCCGACTGAGCTGTTATCAGAAAACAGGCAGTCAGATTTGGGGGGGGGTACAGAGAATTTAAGGGTAGATATGAAGGTTATTCGGAATATCAACAATAATGTAGCAGTCTGTCTGGACGATAACAACCATGAGGTTATTGCGTTTGGAAAAGGAATTGGATTCAAAAAGGCGCCTTATGAGATTACATTATCGCAGATAGACAGAACCTATTATAATCTGGAACCGCACTATATCGCTTTGCTGGACGAACTTCCAGAGGGTGTGATGGATATCACCTGGGAGATTGTACAAAAAGGAAGTTCCTATTTAAAAATGGAATTTAACACGATATTCTGGTTTTCGCTCTGTGACCATATCAATTATGCAATCGAAAATCTGAAAAAGGGGCTTGTAGTAAGTAACCCGATGACGAATGAAATCAGGCATCTGTATGAAAGAGAGATGCATTTAGGGGAATGGGCGATACGGCATATTGAAAAAAGATGTCCGTAAGGCTTCCGCAAAGCGAAGTGGGCAATATTGCGCTTCACTTTATCAATGCAGAGCAGCAGGCGAAGCAGGCATCGGAACGTGATGATATCGAACGTTTCGCGGACGACATCACGGATATTATAGAAAGCGGCATGGATGTGATTATTGACCGCAACTCTTTCAGCTACTCACGGTTTGTCACGCATTTAAAGTTTTTGCTGAAGCGTACGGAGAAGCTGTCAGAAGCAGAATCGGAAAACGAAAAGCTGTACGAAAGTGTATGCGAGGAATTTCCGGAACTGAAAAGAATTGGAGAAAAAATAAAAGAATATATTATTGCGACACTGCACATTGAGCCGGCAAAAGAAGAAATTCTGTATCTGATGATTCATATCAACAGGCTTTGTGCAAGAGATGGATTGTAACCCGAAAGGGGCTTTACCTGACGCATATTCCGGGCAGACATTTATTTGTCATGCCGGAATTGTGTCAGGTTTTTATTTTGGCTCAGACAGGATAAAACGGCGCGCATTTTATCCTGAAAGCATATACATAAAAATGACTGATAGAAAGAAAGGGGAAAGTTATGGCTAAGTATACTGAATTTTGTGAACAGATACTGGAAAAAGTCGGCGGGAAAGACAATGTCTCAAATGCGCTTCACTGCATGACAAGGCTGCGCCTGAATCTGAAAGACCGCTCTATTGTCGATGTAAACACGGTAAAACAAATTAAGGGAGTGCTGGGGGCACAGTTCTCCGGCGAACAGTTCCAGATTATTATCGGACAGCATGTATCGGAGGTATATCCGGAGTTTTGCGCTATGGCTGGTTTAGGGGAGGCAAAAGCGGTGGATGAAAATCTGGATGAGAAAGAGCCGTTTGATATTAAGAAGCTTCCGTCAAAGCTGCTGGATTATATTTCGGGCTCGATTGCACCGACGCTGCCGATTATGATGGGTGCCGGCTTCTTCAAAATGTTTTATGCGATTCTGGGGCCGGATTTATTAGGAGTGCTGCCAAATGAATCTGCACTGATGCAGTCGCTTTATATTGTAGGTAATGCGGGATTTTACTTTATGCCGGTATTTGTGGCATGGGGCGCTGCGAAGAAGCTGAATACAAGCATTCCTCTGGCGATGCTGCTCAGCTGTCTTTTGATAGACCCGAATATTTTAAACATTGTAGAAGCCGGGGAACCGTTCAGCATTTATGGCATAATACCGATGCAGCTGAATAATTATACGCAGTCGGTGCTGCCGTCCCTGCTGATGATATTTGCACTGTTTTATGTATACCGGTTTTTTGATAAGTATGTACCGAGGTCAATTAAGATTATAGGCGTTCCGTTTGCGACCGTTGTTGTAATGCTGCCTTTGACATTTTGTGCGCTGGCACCGATTGGAAACTGGATGGGTATGCTTTTAAGCACATTCTTCAGTACGGTATATGATATTGCAGGGCCGCTTGCGATAGCTTTAATAGCAGCTTTCTGGCCGTTTCTGGTTGCAACAGGAATGCATATTGCGGTTGTTCAGATTGCGCTGCTCAACCTGACGACGCTTGGATATGACCCGATTGTGCTGGCTGGTTCTAACATTGCCAATTACGCGCTGATGGGTATGACGGTTGCTTATTTTATCAGGACCAAGGGCGAAGAAAAGCAGATGGCCGGCGCGAACGTGATTACGCTGATTGTCGGCGGTATTTCAGAGCCTACGCTGTTTGGTATCCTGCTGCGGAATAAACGTGCGATGATTTGCCAGATTGTGGGCGGATTTATCGGAGGTCTTGTGGGCGGTATTTTGAAAGTTGCTGTTTATACGATGGGGGCAGCGAATTTCCTGACGGTTTTGCAGTATGCAGGAGGGCCTGGCTCGAACTTTATTTCGGCGTGCATTGCTTGTGCGGTTGCGTTTGTGGCGGCTGCGGCAGTCGGGATTGTGATTGGATTTGGCGATGGAGGAGAAGGGCTGAAAAACTTTAAAGGGAAGAAGAGGAAGAAAGCTTAGTTCTGCATGATGGATTTAGATATTTAGGAGATTTTGAGATAATTGGCGGTTATATGGTGGCGGCGGGACGCCAGATGGAGAAAGTTTTTCCTTTGGATGTTCCGCTTCCAAAAAGTAGGAAGTTCTAAGTTTTCTGCGGCAGGGTTATGGCTGCGGACGGACCGGCGCCTGATGCCCTGGCGTTACTGGCTGGGTTTAAGCAGTGGCGCTGGCAGGCGCCTTTTGGGGACTTCAGAGTTTTGCCGGAATGGAGGTAATGTGTCCCCAAATCCTGGGTTTTGGGCAGAAAACTAAGAACTTCCAGCTTTTTTCCAGAGTCACATCCAAAGGAAAAACTTTCTCCATCCGGCTGACTGTGGCTGGCTTTACGTTATAAGTTTGGCGGGACATTTGATGTATTTGTATTAGGCGGACATTAGAATGGCTAATATAGGAAACGGCGGTTTGCAGTTAAAAGTAAGAAGCGTCAGTTCGCAGTTAAAAGTAAGAAATGGCAGTTTGATGTTAAATATAAGAAACGGCAGTTTGCTGCTAAAAACAAGAAATGGAAGTTTGCAGTTAAAAGTAAGAAATGGAAGTTTGCAGTTAAAAGTAAGAAATGGCAGTTTGGTGCAAAATATCAGAAATGACAGTTTGGTACAAAATATCAGAAATGGTAGTTTGCTGCTAAAAACGAGAAACGGCAGTTTGCAGTTAAAAGTAAGAAACGGCGGTTCGCTATTTATTACAGAAATCTGGCAATAGCTGAACTGTAGGATACGGCCCTGAATGTATGGTTATGGGGTGATAAGCTGATAGACGTAAATTTAAGGTTCGATTCTGGCAGTATGCTCCTTTTTATATAAACTGAAAAGATATAACTGCACTAATGTAGTGGCACGTTGATATTTATGGTAATTCAATAATGCTAAATAATACATAAAGCGGCGTGAATTCTAACCGAATCATTTTGCCATAAATACTAACGTGCCAGCACACTTGTTTACAGATTTTCTGGATTAAATCAATTTTCAAAAATAAAATTATATATTGCATTTAATTATGACGCTTCAAGCCATATATGATATAGAGACGAATACTTGTAAACTGGTATCTTACTATTTACCTGAAAGTAGATTTTAAAAACTTGAATTTATCAAAATCAGCTGGATGGAGAAAGTTTTTCCTTCTGATGTGACTCTGGAAAAAAGCTGGAAGTTCTTAGTTTTCTGCTCAATACCC
>CANDJC010000088.1 GCA_947384955.1 uncultured Eubacterium sp.
CACCTTTAGCTGCTGGCTGCAGGCCAGGGCGAACTAGGTGCCGCGGACCGTCCGGTACCACAGCGTAAATGCAGAATGCTTAGGGATTCTTAACATTCTGGAACCGCCGCTGGAAGACCTGGCAAATCCCCTCCCCGGCGTCCGAGGGGCCAGTACGTCCCCCTCACTGCCTAAACTGCTGAAAATTCCGCTTCGGATAAAACTTTAGACGTAAAAATATACAGAAAAGAGGTCACAGCGTTGATAAAATCAGAAACACCAGGCGCAGAACACGAATCTGCATCAGCGGACAGCCCGTTTGATATCATCGGAATACAAAAGATTTCGCAGGAAATGCCCGTATACAGGGAAAAACCGCATAAGAATAAACCTGTTCTGTCCGCGTTAATTCTGTCCGTGGTTATCATCTGCTGCCTGGGATGCGAGATGATTATGACAAAGGAGCCGGGCTATATGGATTTAGAAAATTACCATACGGCTCCGAACCGGGAGTTTCTTTTTGGAACGGATTCCATGGGCAGGGATATTTTTTCCATGGTCTGGTACGGGGGAAGGATTTCGCTGTTTATCGGGATTGTTTCTGCATTTATTTCGGCGCTGGCAGCTGCTTTGTTCGGCGCCGTCAGCGGCAGTGCCCCGAAAGCGGCTGATGCACTGCTGATGAGGCTGACGGAAATACTGCTCAGTGTGCCGCAGCTGTTAATTGTGATTTTCGTTCAGGCCGTTTTGGGAAAAGCAACGGTGCTCAGTCTTTCGGCGGTCATCGGCATGACAGGCTGGATGAGCATGGCAAAGATTATCCGCACACAGGTACGGCAGCTGTGCTGCTGTGAATATGTGACAGCCTCTAAGTGTATGGGAGGCGGATTCTTTCATATATTATGGAAGCATCTGATGCCGAATTTTCTGCTGTCAGTGATGTTTATGGCGGTTATGAATATCCGTAATGCCATTATGGCGGAATCGGCTCTGAGTTTTATGGGAATCGGGCTTCCGATAGAAATGATTTCCTGGGGAAGCATGCTGTCTCTTGCAGAGCAGGCGCTGTCGGCGGACTGCTGGTGGGTGATTGCAGTGCCGGGGGGATTTCTTGCAGTGACACTGGTATGTATTACAAATCTTGGGAATTATCTGCGCAAAGGCGCGGACCAAAGAGAGAGTTATCTGCAGGAGAGCTGAGTGGAAGGGAATGTTCTCTGGTTAAGATGTGAAACGATAGCGAAGTATTCAAGCGGTTCGGAGCTGAATATGTTTCATGATTATACAAGGCTTTTGAGGAGAGTTTTTCAGAATTTTTTGGTTTTACGGCGTATGATGAACTGAAGACAAAGGAAGAAATTTTTTCTGCGATGGCGGTATATGGTTTTTGAACTACAAAGACGGAAAGGTATCCATACCAAATAAAGAGCTGATGGATAAGTTTGCAGAAATGATACAAAAAGAAGCTTCTCCTGGCTATGTTTACCGTCTGGAACAGCGAAGGTATACGGGAAGAATTCCTGCTGTTGGAATCAGTTATTGGAAAACGGAAAAGAAGCATGCCTGCAGGGCGGAGGTTTTAAAAAGATAAATGGTGATATTATATTTTGATAAAACAAAAAATCTGCCGGCGGCAGATTTTTTGCTGTGAAATAATCAAAATACTGTAGATCAAACATGCATATCATTTTATGAATAAAACTCTGTATGATATCATAATGTACATTTGAGAACCTCAATTGATTAATGCACATTTTTGTTTAACGAATTAGTGAATTACAGTTACATTGGTAGCCTGCGGTCCTTTTGCACCTTCAGTTACTTCAAATTCTACAGAAGCGCCTTCTTCTAAAGACTTAAAGCCTTCCATATTCAGGCCGGAAAAATGTACAAATACATCTTTGCCTTCTTCATCTGTGATGAAACCGTAACCTTTCTGATTGTTAAACCATTTTACTGTACCTTTGTTCATGACAGTACCTCCTATCATATTAGCTGTTGGCAGCTTACGCTAAGAATAGCATACGAAAAACGAAAAGTAAAGCGAAAAAAGGGTTAAATTTCGGAAAAAGTAACGTTATTTCTTTTTAAAAACTGAATTGTAAACTTTTCCCATTCTTTTTCAAAACTTTTATCCATAATAAAGGTGCGGTAAGAAACCCCCGTTGTAAGCAGCAGCTGTCCGTTTTGGAACAGGATATTAAAAAAAACAGCCAGGATATTTTCAGGCGCTATGGAAGTACCGGAGGCCTGGATGGTATTTTTCAGGTTAGAGGGAGAGAGCATCAGTATCAGTTTGAACTGAGTCGGTGCGTTCCGTCCCTTAATCAGCGAAAAGAGCGTCGGACGCAGCCTGCCATAAGGCATATATCCGAGTCCCGCAAGGTTTTGCTCTTCTAACTCCTGAGCGGAATAAAAGGCCGGATTCAGCGTTCCGTCAATTTCATATTTGACGGCGGTGTGAATGGAAGCTTCGGACAGCAGAAAATTGTCAAAGGCTTCCGAGCGCAGCAACAGGTTCATAAATTCTTTTTGTTCAGACAGCTGGAATGCTTTCATAATGGTACCTCCCTGAGTAGCTGTAACAGTTCAGACGGGCCGGCCTGTTACGGTGAATACAGCAGCTTCCAAGGCTGGCGGTAAAATATGCCTGCCCTGCCAGTAAATTTCCGGCGCGGACTGCTGTACGAGTTTCTACATTATATTATAGGAAATATTTTCTATTTTACAATAAGAATGAAAAAAATATTGAAAAACATACAAAATCAAGATATTATAGGAATATGCGCAGAAAAGCGCTCGGAAACATCAGCGGGCAGTACCCAAAAGACATCATGTGTCTAAGGTGCTTCGCACGGTTCAGATAAGGGACAGACAGAAATACAGATAAGCCAGAATGCAGCTGTCCATCAGGTTATCTGGACAGTTACCGTAAAACGGAAGACAAGCGGATAAGCATAGAA
This sequence comes from uncultured Eubacterium sp., assembly GCA_947384955.1. Classification (GTDB taxonomy): domain Bacteria; phylum Bacillota; class Clostridia; order Lachnospirales; family Lachnospiraceae; genus Eubacterium_J. Next base: position 2,943 of record CANDJC010000088.1, read on the forward strand.
CCAGGTATGGAACTAAGCATATAGCTAAGTATACAGCTAAGCATAGAAATGAGACTGACAGCTTTTGACGCTTCAAAGTATGGAGGAAGTATCGAATGATTCAGTATAAGAAAAGAGGAAAGGTAAAAAGGTACAGAGCCGTGACCGGCCTGGTGCTGCTGCTTTTTTCCGGGGCAGTATCAGCCTGCAGCCTGCCGGATGATTTTTCCGGGATTGTGCAGCCTGTGGAGGAAGCGGTAAGCACCGTCAGGAAAAATATAGAATTAAGACAGCAGCTGAATGCGCTGCAGCTGCCCAAGGAAGTAAAAAGCATTTCGAAAGGCAGATACGCATATGAAACGCTGTCTGCGGAAAAAAAGATAATTTATGACCAGATGCTGGATGCTGTTATAAATCACGAAGAGGAGGTAACACTATCTACAGAAGACGGCCGGCAGCTGGAAGATATTTTTAACTGTATCAAGGCAGATTACGGCGGCCTGTTCTGGGTAGAGAGCTTTCGGTATACCCAGTATCAGAAAAACGGGCAGACAGAGGCGATGTCTTTTGCCCCTAATTATACGATGACGGCGCAGGAACGGGATGACGTGCAGAAGAAAATCGACGCTCAGGCTGATGAATATCTGAAAGCAGTCCGTGCGGATGCGTCAGAATATGAGAAAGTGCGGGAAATTTACCGCAGGCTGATAAGGAAGACAGATTATAATCTGGATGCGGATAATAACCAGAATATCATCAGCGTATTTCTGGGAAAGGAAACGGTATGCCAGGGGTACGCCAGCGCCATGCAGTATTTGCTGGATAAGCTGGGAATTCCGTGTGTGATTGTAACCGGCATGGCAAAAGGCGGCCCTCATGCATGGAATCTGGTGCAGATTGAAGGAGAATGGTATTATACGGATGTAACCTGGGGCAATTCCAAATATCATGACGAGGAAGAAAAAGACGTCAAGTATATTGAATACGATTACCTGAATATTACAACAGAAGAAATGATGAAAGACCATACCCCTCAGGTGAAATTTGAACTGCCGCAGTGTACGGCGATTGAAAATAATTATTATGTAAAAGAACATAAATATTTTGACTCCTTAGATGAAGAATCAGTCAGTAAGATTGGGAATATTTTCAGGCGGGCGTATGAAAAAGGACGCAGCCATGTATCGGTAAAATTCGAAAACAGGGAATTGTGCGCCCAGGCAAAAGAATATTTTCTGACACAGTATCATATCAGCGAATACTGCGGCGGACTGGAAACGGTATACTATAAGACCGATATGCAGATGAATATTTTTGTGGTAATATTTCCTTAAATGTATTTACAAAGTCTGATTTTGATGGTATCATCATGTAGTAATGGATACTACGTAAAAACGTGGATAATAATATATAGAAACGTTACGCTCTATACATGAGACAGTGCAATACCGCGGCTTTAAGCGGAAGCAGTGAAGATACCGCCTGTTACGGTTTACAGCCCATGCCGCTTGCAGACGCGGAGGAGGGGCTGCAGCATCAAATCAGAGCGTGAATGCAGGAGGAAGTTATGAGTTATAAAATTATTGTGGACAGCTGCGGCGAACTGACAGAAGAGTTAAAAAAGGATGCACGTTTTCAGTCAGTTCCGCTGGAATTAGACGTAGACGACTATCATGTGGTGGATGATGAAAGCTTCTGCCAGTCAGAATTTTTAAAAAAAGTCAAAGAAAGCCCGAACTGTCCCAAATCAGCCTGTCCGTCGCCGCAGAAATATTATGATGCGTATACTTCAGACGCAGAGCATATTTATGCGGTAACGCTGTCAGCGCAGCTGAGCGGGTCATATAACAGTGCACAGACTGCCAGGCAGATGTATCTGGATCATAATCCGGATAAAAAAATACACGTATTCAATTCCTGTTCCGCTTCGGCAGGTGAAACGCTGATTGCGCTGAAGATACAGGAACTCGAGGAGTCGGGATGTACCTTTGAGGAGGTCGTAAAACAGACGGGGGAATATATTGAGAGCCAGCAGACTTTTTTTGTACTGGAAACTCTGGATACATTGCGCAAAAACGGGCGTCTGAGCAATCTGAAGGCGATTGTGGCAAGTGTACTGAAAATAAAACCGGTGATGGGCGCTACGCCGGACGGGCAGATATGCCAGTTAGCCCAGGCGCAGGGAATGAATAAGGCGCTGGACCGTATGGTGAAGGAGGTTTTGCAGCGCACAAAAAACAGGGAACAGCGGATTCTGGCTATTTCGCACTGTAACTGTCCGCAGCGTGCCAGGAAGGTGAAGGAGCAGATTGAAAGGATGATGAAGTTTCGGAGGATTATTATACTGGAGACGGCGGGGGTTAGTACGATGTATGCGAATGACGGGGGAGTTATTATTGCGGTGTGAGATTGCAGGTGTGTGGCTGTGCGGATGATGGGTGGCTGCGCGGAGGAGAGTGGCTGTGGAGACGGCGTGTGGCTGCGCGGGTGATGGATGGCTGTGCGGACGGCGTGTGGCTGTGCGGATGATGGATGGCTGTGCGGACGGCGTGTGGCTGCGCGGATGATGGATGGCTGTGCGGACGGTGTGTGGCTGCGCGGATGATGGATGGCTGTGTGGACGGTGTGTGGCTGCGCGGACGCCGGATGACGGGGAGATGCCCTGGCTTCCGGCTCCGGTTCCAGAATGTTAAGAAGCCCTAAGCATTCTGCGGTTACGCTGTGGCACCGGACGGTCGCGGCACCTAGTTCGCCCTGGCGTACCGCCAGCAGCTAAAGGTGCCGCTTCGGCTTCGCCGCCTGGTTTTTGGGCAGAATGCTAAGGGCTTCTAAACATTCTTCCAATGTCGCCGGAAGCCAGGACATCTCCCCGTCATCCGGCTGGTTTTCGAAAGTTCTGCGTGGATGCGTTTTAGACGCTGTGGGGAGTTTTTAGGTGGCAGAGGAACAGATGCTGGAAAGCTGTCAGTGTATATTTGGGAGATTTCAAGCGGTGTATTTAGGAGATTTCAAGCGGTATATTCAGGAGATTTCTGATAGTGGGTTCGGAAAAATCAGCCGGGAGAGGGAATCGGTCAGGGTTTTGGGGCATTTCTATAATTATCTGGCTGGTTTTCGAAATTTTAAGGAAAACTGATAAATAGCTGCATTGGGGATTAATAGTCAGAATGAGAGTGAACAGCTGCTGGAAAGCTCTTAAAACTGTGTTTTCGAATCACAGCCAGAATATGACAGTTAGCCATCAGCCAGTTTTAGAAAGCGCGTAAAACAGCGCTTTAAAATCACAGACAAAATATGACAGCCAGCCATTAGCCAGTCTCAGGAAACGCACAAAATAGCGTTTCTGAATAACAGTCCGAATATGTCAGCCATCAGCCAGTCTCAGCCAGCAGATAAAACAGCACTTCCAAATTTCAGTCAGAATACGACAGACTGACAATCAGCTAGGCTCAGAAAGCGCAAAAACAGCGTTTCCAAATTTTAGCCAGAATATGACAGACTGACAATCAGCCAGCCTTAAAAAGCAGATAAAACAGAGCTTCCAAATCACAGCCAGAATACGACAGCCAGCAGCCAGTCTCAGAAAGCAGATAAAACAGAGCTTCCAAATCACAGCCAGAATATGACAGACTGACAATCAGCCAGTTTCAGAAAACGCGTCAAACAGCGTTACCGAATCACAGCCAGAATATGACAGCCAGCAGTCGGTTTCAGAAAGCGCAAAAACAGCGTTTCGCAATTTTAGCTAGAATACGAAAGACTGACAATCAGCCAGTTTCAGAAGACACACAAAACAGCGTTACCGAATCATAGTCAGAATATGACAGTCAGACAATCAGCCGATTTCATAAAGCGTAAAAAACAGCGTTACCGAATCACAGCCAGAATATGACAGCCAGACAATCAGCCAGCTTCAGAAAACACATAAAACAGCGTTACCGAATTACAGTCAGAAATACGACATCCAGCAGCCGGTCTCATAAAGTGCACAAAACAGAGCTTCCAAATTACAGCCAGAAATACGACAGCCATCCAGCAGCCAGTTTCATAAAGTGCACAAAACAGCGTTACTGAATCACAGCCAGAATACGACAGCCTGACAATCAGCCAGCTTCTAAAACTTCTCAATACTGTATCACAGACATGCCGCGCACCGCTTGCCAAAAACCAGCCGGGAGAGGGAATTTGCATGGGATTCCAGGGGCATTGGAAGAATGTTTAGAAGCCCTTAGCGTTCTGCCCAAAAACCAGGCGGCGAAGCCGAAGCGGCACCTTTAGCTGCTGGCTGCAGGCCAGGGCGAACTAGGTGCCGCGGACCGTCCGGTACCACAACATAAATGCAGAATGCTTAGGGCTTCTTAACATTCTGTAGCGCCCCTGGAATCCCATGCAAATTCCCTCTCCCGGCGTCCGTGCAGCCAACCCCTCCCGGCGTCCATACATCCCCCTTCTTCTGTCATCCGTGCATCCATTTCCATCCTCCGGCTCAGCCCCCAGCAATTTAATCCATTTTTTATTTGAAAGCTGCCCCTCCATATGTTATCTTAGTATTAGACCCAAACGACACCAGGCCCGTCAGTGTCTGGCAGTAAGCATAAAATAACGGAGGCGGAAGCATGAATCAGATTGTATCTAAAATACTAATGTACGGAGATATGCCCCAGGATTCTATTTTAATGGAATTAAGCAGTATCTGTACAAAGCTGCGTGCGCAAAGCCAGACAAAGGACGAGCTGAAGCGGCAGGTGTTTTGTCAGGTGAAGCGGATATTAACGGTGGCGACGGATTATGGATTTGACAAAAATCTGTGGCATAATTACCTGACATTTCTGCTGATGATGGATGAAAATCCGTTCAGTCTTACCTGTGAGAAAACAGGAGCCCATGATGGAAGTGCGAATTACTTTGCGAAAAATGATTTTAAGGCATTTAAAGAGCTGTTTGACTATGATTTCGGCTGGATTGAAAAAGAGCTTGGAACGGACTGTTTTACCAGGCTGTCGGATTATAAGGCGATACAGAAAACAGAGCTTATGTATAATAAAAATGTCAGTGAAAAAGTCCGTTCGCTCAGTGAAAAGCTGGAATCTGCAGCTGATGAGGACGAATTTTTCTGCTATGTGACGGATTTTTATAAAGCCTACGGCGTAGGGATGTTCGGCCTGAACAAGGCATTCCGTATTTCATCGAAGGAAACAGGGTGCGGGATTGTGTTTCATCCGATTAACAATATGGACAAGGTCATGCTCGATGACCTGATTGGCTATGAAATCCAGAAGAAAAAGCTGGTGGATAATACCAGGGCTTTTGTGGAAGGGCGCAAGGCAAATAATGTACTGCTGTTTGGAGACAGCGGCACAGGAAAGTCTACGAGCATCAAAGCGATTGTGAATGAATTTTATGACCAGGGTCTGCGGATGATTGAGATATATAAGCATCAGTTTCAGGACCTTTCGAATGTGATTGCGCAGATTAAAAACCGCAATTACCGGTTTATCATATATATGGATGATTTATCTTTTGAGGAGTTTGAAACAGAATATAAGTTTTTAAAGGCAGTGATAGAAGGCGGTGTGGAAACAAAACCGGAAAATATTCTGATATACGCGACTTCGAACAGGCGGCATCTGATTCGGGAGACATGGAATGACCGGGATGATGTGAAAATTGAAAACGGAATGCACCAGTCGGATACGATGGAAGAGAAATTGTCGCTTGTGAACCGGTTTGGCGTGACGATTAATTATTCGAAGCCGAGCCAGAAGGAATATTTTCATATTGTAACCGGACTCGCGCGGCGCGCCGGGCTTACGATGAGTGATGAAATGCTAAAAGCGGAAGCAAATAAATGGGAGCTTTCCCACGGCGGAATTTCCGGGCGGACGGCGCAGCAGTTTGTGAATTATCTGCTGGGGCAGAATGTGGATGGAAATGGGAATCTGCAGGATGCATCTTTGTGAGTGCATGACAAAACCGCGGGCGTGCCGGAGCGCGCAGAGGGTTTTGGCATATGCTGGCAGGGATTTGGACAGGCAGAATGACAGGTTTCTGGTTTTAAGGCGTACTGGCAGAAAGGAGGTTTCTTATGAGCGAATTTGAAAATAAAAATATGGAATATACAGAGGGCGATATTCCTGAAAAACGGGATTATGAGAAAGAGCTCATATGCATTATCAAAAGCGGCGCCCCGCCGTCGGTAATCCGAAAGAGGCTGGAAGATTACCATGAGAATGATATTGCGGCCGTATGGGAGGAACTTTCGAAGGAAGAGCGCATTAAGCTGTACAAACTGCTGGGCAATGAGACCGTTTCTGAGATATTTACGTATCTGGAAGATGATGTAAGCATTTATCTGGAGGAGCTTGGACTGGAAAATGCTGCGGATATCCTGGAGTCGATGGATGCGGATGATGCGGTAGATATTCTGGATGAGATGGAAGATGAAAAGTCAGACCGTCTGATTCAGCTGATGGACGAGGAATCCAGACACGATATCGGCCTGATTCAGTCTTATGAAGATGATGAAATCGGCAGCCGGATGACTACGAATTTTATTGTCATCCGGCGCGGGCTGATGATACAGGAAGCAATGAAAGAGCTGGTGACCCAGGCTGCTGACAACGATAATATTTCTACGATTTATGTAGTGAAAGAGGATGACAGTTTTTACGGGGCGATTGATTTAAAAGACCTGATTATTGCGCGCAAGTTTACAGCGCTGGAGGATTTGATTACGACATCGTACCCGTATGTGTACGCGAAAGAAACGATTGACGAATGTCTGGAAGAGCTTAGGGATTATTCCGAAGATTCGATTCCGGTACTGGATAATGATAAAAAAATACTGGGCGTAATTACGGCGCAGGATATTGTGGAAGTCGTAGACGAAGAGATGGGCGAAGACTATGCAAGGCTGGCCGGACTGACCGCGGAAGAGGATTTGAACGAGCCGCTGTCGGAGAGCATGAAAAAAAGAATTCCGTGGCTGCTTGTGCTGCTGCTGCTCGGACTGGTGGTTTCGAGCGTGGTCGGCGCGTTTGAGCAGGTAGTATCGCAGCTGACGATTGTGATGTGTTTCCAGTCTTTGATTCTGGATATGGCCGGAAATGCGGGCACCCAGTCGCTGGCTGTTACTATTCGTGTGCTGATGGATGAAAATCTGACGGGCACGCAGAAGCTGCGCCTGATGTTTAAGGAAATGCGGGTCGGTGCGGTGAACGGACTTCTGCTGGGGATGATTTCCCTTGTATTTATCGGAGTATATATAGCCCTTATAAAAGGAAAGGGTTTCTGGTTTGGATTTGCGGTCAGTGCATGCATTGGCTTTTCACTGATGGCAGCGATGATTATTTCAAGTGTTACAGGAACTGTGATTCCGATGTTTTTTCACAAAATCAAAATTGACCCGGCGGTCGCTTCCGGGCCTCTGATTACAACCGTAAATGATTTGGTGGCAGTCGTAACTTATTACGGGCTGTCCTGGATTCTGCTGATTAATGTGCTGCGGCTGGCGGAATGATGCGGCTGGCGGAGTGCAGAGCCAGGCGGCAGAAAGCAAAGAGGGAGGCGGGAAACGGGAGGAAAGGCTGGATATCATTTAAGAAAGGCTGGGAACAGAGAGTGGCTTTAAACAGAATGCAGAAAGAGCGGTATGCGCGCAATATTCTTTTGGAGGAAGCGGGAGAGGAAGGGCAGGAAAAGCTGCTTCAGGCAAAAATCTGTATCATAGGCGCCGGAGGGCTTGGTTCTCCGGCTGCGCTGTATTTAGCGGCGGCAGGCATAGGAACAATTGGAATCGCGGATGCGGATGATGTGGATTTATCCAATCTGCAGCGTCAGATACTGCACGGGACTGCAGATATTGGAAGAAAAAAAGTGATTTCTGCAAAGGATGCCCTGCTGAAGCTGAATCCGCAGACGGATGTACGTACCTATCCGGTTTTTGTAAATGCTGAAAACATTCGGGATATTATAAAGGATTATGATTTTGTAATAGATGCTGCGGATAATTTTGAGACAAAATTTCTGATTAATGATGCGTGTGTGGCAGCCCGAAAGCCGTTTGTCCATGCGGGGGTTATCCGATTTACGGGGCAGCTTATGACCTATGTGCCGAAAAAGGGCCCGTGTTACCGCTGTATTTTTAAAGAGCCGCCGCCACAGGGAGCGGTGCCGGATGCCGGGCAGACGGGAGTGCTCGGGGCTGTCTGCGGTGTGACAGGAAGCCTGGAGGCGCTGGAGGCTGTGAAGTATATTTTAGGCGCCGGGGAGCTTTTAACCGGGAGCCTGCTTACGTATGACGGGCTTACGGCACAGTTTCGAAAGATTAAGCTGCCAGAGAGGGTGGCAGACTGCGCTGCATGCGGCACAAAGCGTATGTAAGAGCAGGAAGACGGGCAGAAGCGTAGAAAATCAGATAAGAGCGAAAAGGCGGACTGACGATAAAACTGGAAGCATCTATCGGATTTTAAGCCGGACAAAGAAAGCCGCCCTGGCATCCGCACAGTGCAGGGGCGGTTTTCTTATCAGATTAGAAGCGTATATCTGTTAACCGGCAGATGGCGGCAGGGACTTATTGTCTGCCGGACACAGGGATTTGCAGATATTCAATCAGGGCAGCTTCCAAAAGCCGGGAATAGTTTACCTTTTGTTCCTCTGCAAGTCTTTTCAGCCATGCTGGCAGAGTAATATTTGTTTTGATGCGTTCATTGTCATGTTTTGCCCTGTAAAGGTCGGGATGAATTGTGACTGGCATAACAACCATGCCTTCCACTTCGTCTTTTGGAAATGAGAGTGAGGGTGCGGGGATTTCTTCTCCGTCCTGTTCTAAACCATATACATGCAGGCTTGCGGCTTCCGCTGCCATTTGTCCTGCATGAGCAAGATTTTCACCATAGCTGAAACAGCCTGGAAGGTCAGGGAATGAAATGCCATAACTGCCATCTTCTCCAGGTTCTAATATTGCGAGGTAAGTTATATTTAACATAGTCTGCTGCTCCTTTCTATCAAACCGCTCAGGCATGGGACTGCTAAAGCCCCGCCTGTTTTCGTATTCTGCTGAGTGTTCCCGGCGGGATATCCTTTTTACCATGTATTGCTACAGTTATTTTTCCGGGTTTTTCTTTATGAAGTATTTTTAGTATCTCTCGTGCTGTCATGTCTAAATCTCCTTATATGATATATTATGCTCCTGTTTTGTGCGCATGTCAATGAAAATACGTATAAAATATGCGTATGACTTTGAAAGCAGGTAATGTAACAGTTCAGATAGTCCTGCACATTTACTGCGCGGGACGTAAGAAAGTGATTCAGGAGTGCAAAATCCCATAGAGAAGCGAGTTTAAATGGATTTTTACAGGTAACAGTTTTTGCGATTTTTGAAATTATCTGCTTGACAATTCCTGAATTTTGCCTTAATATGTAGCATGCTACATATTTGAAAGGAGAGTCCGCACATGGATAAAAACATGGATGAAAATAAAGAAGAAAATATGGACGAAATCAAGCAGCTTTTCAAAAAAATCCACAATCAGCTGGATGCCAGCTTTACCCGGGCCATGCGCACATACGGGCTGACCTGTACGCAGTTTGATGTTCTGGCCTATCTTGCAAAAGAAGAAGAAACGGAAAATACAGTCACAGATATTTCCGCGCATTTCGGTGTCAGGCATACGAGCGTCATTCATGTATTAAAGATTTTGGAAAAGAAAGGCCTGGTTTACCGGAGCGCTTCTGCGGATGCCAGGGCGAAAGCAATTGCGCTCACAGATGGCGGACGTCAGTTAATCGAAGAAGTCTGTGCGAAATGTCCATTTGCAAATGAGATTATATTTGCCGGTTTTCAGGAAACGGATTTGAGCCTTTTGAAAAATATGTTAAAGCAGGTTTATAAAAATCTGGAATCGGATGCATTCCGGAATTTTTGATTTTCATTTCCAATATATGAAAGGAGAATAAAAGATGCAGGATAAAACAACAGAAATTTTTCGTGACGCGCCGGTGCCTAAGGCCGTCATCAGTAATGTCATACCGTCGATTGTCAGCATGATTATGGTGCTGATTTACAATCTGGCGGATACGTTTTTTATCGGGCAGACCAAAGATGCTTATATGGTAGCGGCTGTTTCCGTAGCGACGCCGGCTTTTCTTTTGTTTATGGCAGTCGGCATGCTTTTTGGCATTGGCGGGACATCCCTGATTTCAAGGATGCTTGGGGAAGGCAATGAGGAAAAGGCGAAAAACGCTTCCTCGTTCTGTTTCTGGGCAGGGCTTGTCATTGGCGTGATTTCTATGATTGTCATATTTATGTTTGCCGAGCCGGTGAGCATGACAATCGGAGCGAGCGAGGATACGGTCGGCTATGCTTCGCAGTATCTGCGTATCGTTTCTACGGCGATACCGTTTTTAATTATCGGGAACAGCTTTAGCAATATTATCCGTGCGGAAGGCAACGCACAGGCAGCCATGATGGGAATGGTAATCGGGAATCTGATTAATATTGTATTAGATCCGGTTATGATTCTCGGATTCGGATGGAATGTGGCGGGCGCCGCGATTGCGACTGTGCTGGGAAATGTATTTGCGGCTGTATTTTATATTTTTCATATGCTTTCTAAAAAAGGGCTGCTTTCGATACATCCGAAATATTTTAAGGCAGGAGACGGGATTGCATTCGGTGTTCTTGCGATTGGCGTTCCGGCATCGCTTAACAGTATTCTGATGAGCGTTTCCAATATCATTGTAAACAACATTATGTCCGGTTACGGAGATATGGCAGTTGCCGGGCTGGGTGTTGCAATGAAGGTCAACATGATTGTTGTCATGCTCCTAATCGGGCTGGGCACCGGAATTCAGCCGATACTGGGTTACTGCTTTGGGGCAGGAAACCGGACGCGTTATCTGGCGGTGCTGAAATTCTCACTGATGCTTGCTCTGGGCATCAGCGTGGTTATGACCGTAGTCTGCTACTGCGGTGCGGACCCGCTGGTGCATGCATTCCTGGAAGATGAAGATGCGTTTTCTTACGGGATGTCGTTTGCGCGTATTTATATTTATTCGGGGCTGGTGATTGGGCTGATGTTTGTGTTTGTGAATGCCATTCAGTCAGCGGGGGCTGCGCTTCCGGCTCTGATACTGTCGGTCAGCCGTCAGGGCCTGATTTATCTGCCGGTGCTGTTTTTATTCCGCCGTATTTTTGACTCGGCTGTGATGTTAGCGGCAGCACAGCCGATTACAGATTATCTGACGACAGCGCTGTCGGTGGTGCTGTTTGTGTTTACCTATAAGAAATATTTTCCGAAAACGGAGAGGAAAGGACAAACCTGTGAAAGACTTTAGGGAAGAGGAGAAAACGCGGGAAGTACAGAAGGAGCAGGGGCGCAGGCTGATGGCTCTGGATGCGGGAATTTCCTGTTCTTATAAGACGGCTGCACAGAGCATTCATACTTTCCGGTCTTTTCACAGCCATGACGGATATGAGCTTTTACTCCTGCTTGACGGGGAAATTCATTTTTACTGGGACGGGGGCGGAAGAAAACTCACACACGGGGACCTTGCGTGCGTCGCTCCCTATGTTTTTCACGGAGCTGTGCTGAAAACGCCTGGCTGTTACAACCGAATCTGTATCAATATAAAAGAATCGCTGCTGCCAGAGCTTTCCAGCAGCCAGACCAGCCTGATACCGCTGTTTTCCGGCCGGACTCAGGGGGAGCCTGGCTGGCAGTGTTTTTCTGAGGAAGAGCTTCGGGAACTGGTTCTGCTGTCCGGGCAGCTTGAGGAGGCACTGAAAGGGGAGCGCTGGGGAGACGACCTGCTTTCCAAAGCCCTGCTTACCCAGATGCTCCTTTATACCGGCAGGCACCGCGGCATTGCCGACGCACCCGTCTGGCCCAGTGTCCTGCCGGATATTGTGTTACGCACCTTTGATTATATCAACAGCCATTTAACGGAAGAAATCAGCCTTGACGCGCTGGCTGCCGATGTCTGTCACGACCCGGCGTATATGGGACGGTGTTTTAAAAAGATAACCGGGACTACGATTCTTCAGTACATTATTTTAAAAAGAGTAAACCTGGCGCAGCAGTATCTGCGGGAAGGACGTTCTTTGAACGATGCCTGCTATCTGTCAGGATTTCAGAACTATTCCCATTTTTGCCGCACATTCCGCTCCCACACCGGAGTTTCCCCAAGGCAGTATCAGACGGAATGGAAAAAACTCTCTTTCGGGCCAAGGTAGGATTCCGCCAGTGTGGTGCCTTCCTGCCAGAGTACGGTTTTTTCCAGCACGATAGCGGGGCTTGCGGCATAAAAGCGCAAAACGTTAAGGCCTTCCCGGCATGTTACTGTATTTTGTGCAATTTTAATATTGTCATAGGCTTCCTGCTCCCACTGCGGGCTTAAGAAAAACTGCCGGTTTTCCCGCACCGTATTTTGGATTTCTGCCGGCCCGTCATTTATCGAAAAAGCGATGAACTGTTCTGCCCGATAGTATACAGGGGTAGAAGGTGCCAGATAAAAGCGGATATGATAGCTTCCTGCTTTTTGTGCAAAAAAACGGTATTCTATGTAAGGACGCTCCTTCTCTTTCAGGAAATCCGCCGTGACCGGATAGCATTTGACAGCGTTTCCGGTGCGCCCATAGGGCTTTAAAATATGAAAGCATCCTTTTTCGCAGGAGTGCGCAGCCTGAAAATGGGCCGCTTCCATGCAGATACAGCCGTCGCTTTCCCAAAATACGTTTTTAGGTACAGCATCGGTCAGGTTCTGCGCTTCCACGCCGATAACCGCCGTTCCACAGCCTGTATTTTCTATCGAAAAGCTTCCGCTGACCCTCCCGTGAAAACGTTCTCTGTGAATATGCAGCGTAATCCGCTCCGTCTTTGATACGATTCCAGCCTGTGAGGAAAAAGAAATCCAGGTACAGTCCGTCCGGATGCGCCAGGTCACGCTCTGGCGGCTTCCGCAGGCAATATCAAAAAGAATCTCGCTGACATCAGGCCGCAGGGCATCCTTCCATACCAGACGGCGGTCTGTCCAGAAACCTCCGGTCACATAATGCTCATCATCTGCTTTTGCCACAATCATGCGGGAATTTCGCAGCGGATACACCAGATGCCGCACCGGATATTTGTTATTTTCATCGCACCATTCCGTAAACCCGATATGCTCGGAAAGCCCCAGGCCGTAAAAGCTGCCGTCGTCTGTATCATGGTATTCTTTTGTCAGACATTCATCTTTTATCATGCATTCTGTCATTTCCCGGGCAAGCTCGTCAGCCTCTGTCCGGTTCTGCGCTGCATAGAGTGCATTTCTGCCAGCCAGAATCCACATGCGCATCAGGTTGGCCGTTCCGCAGGCCGGATAATAAACAAGCGAAATAAATGCTCCCATGTACTGCTTCGGACATATGACTTTCAGGTCACCGCATATGGCAAGTATCCTCTGCGAACGCTCCAAAACGTCCTGTGCTTCGCCAAAGTGCAGCGGATGATAAACTTTTTCATTCATAACCTCATGCTTTCGCCGGGCTAACAGGGCGGTATAGTCTTCAAAGACAAGGCACAGCCGCTTTAAATCCGCTTCCTGAAAGATGCCGCCAAACTGTTTTTCTATCCACTGGCGGGTATAACGGACAGTTACCGCCGCGTCTTCACCGCCCCATTGCTCCATATCGTAAGCAAGGTCCAGGAAATAGGACAGTCCGTATTCCTGTGTGCCGATATCCCCGATATTCGCCACCCATATTTCCCGAACGCCAAATGCATAAGCCATGGTCATCTGTTCCCATATCCTGGGCAGACAGGCTGAGCCAATCCACTGAAAAGAATGGGCGCCGCCGTGCATGTCCAGATGATAATACATGCCATATCCGCCTTTGTGGCTGCGCATTTCTTCTGTGGGAAGCGTTCTTGTATAGCCGTGGTTGTTATCGGACAGCATCAGGGTTACGCCTTCGAGTCCGGCATCATTGATGAATCCCGGCGTATCTTCATTTCCATAAAAAAATTCTTCTACTTCGGTAAACAGCACGAGCTGCCTTGGCACCTGTTCCAGGTCTGGATGGATGCATTCGGCAATCAGCCGGTTCTGCGTGTCCAGGACGCTGCGCACAAGCTCGATATTGTCGGAGAGGGAGGCATCTTCTCCCAGTACCGGGGTATCGTTTTCTCCGCGCATTCCAAGCGTGATTACGTTTTCAAAGGAGCGGCCGCGCAGAAGGCCGTCTCTCCAGAAGCGTTCGAGGCCTTCTTTATTTGAGCGGAAATCCCAGGCATCCCCATAGGCGGAGTCCCGGCCCCGTACTTTCGCGTATTCCCCGCCGCTGCGCATGCATGGCTCATGGTGGGAAGTGCTCATGACTACGCCATACTCGTCGGCAAGCTGTGCGCTCAGAAGCCCCGGCCCGTCCAGGCTGAAATCAGAAGCCCACATCGCGGGCCACAGATAGTTGCCTTTAAGGCGCAGCAGCAGCTCGAACACCCGCTCGTAGCAGGCTGCATTGATTCCGCCGAAATGGGTTTTTGCCCAGGTTCCGAAGGCGGGCCATTCGTCGTTGATGAAAAATCCGCGGTATTTTACGGACGGTTCCTTTGAAATGACGGCATCCTTTTGTGTCAGAATGACTTTTTCCTGATGAGCCGGCCAGACGTGGTTCCAGTTTACAAGCGGCGATACGCCGAGCAGCTCTGAGAGATGGTACAGTCCGTAGATGGTTCCGCGTTTGTCGCTTCCTGCGATGACAAGGGCATTTGCTATGGCAGGGGCATGCGTGATACCTTCAAAGGGGTTTTGGATGATGCAGAAGGCATAAACCTCCCATTTTCCGCGGATGCAGCTTAGATGCAGCTTTCCGGCGTGTTCCAGCCAGTCCAGCATGGGGCTTTTGCCGAGGGTTCCGTAAATGACGGCGTCTGGATATGATGTTTCTGCTGCGGTTTCGTTAGAGGATGATTTGCGGAAAGAAAGGTGTCTGCCGCGGGTGCTGGCGATGAGTGTTTTTGGGACTGCGCCGGTTACCAGTTTTATATCATGGCGTACGTTTGCAGCGGCTTTTGTAACGCCTGGCCATGCTGTCTGGTCTTCGAAAAATGGGGTGTTTGCGTGGATGGTGACTTTGTTCATGATGATTTTCTGCCTTTCTTTTTTGGTGGAGATATTTTTTTGGTTTGTGGTAGGAGTTTTGATAAGGGGGGGGGTGCTGGCCACTCGGACGCCGGGTGACGGGAAGATGCACCGGCTTCCTGCTCCGGCTCCAGAATGTTAAGAATCCCTAAGCATTCTGCATTTACGCTGTGGCCCCGG
>CANDJC010000089.1 GCA_947384955.1 uncultured Eubacterium sp.
CCCCCCCCCCCCCCCCCCCCCCCCCCCCCACTCCAACCAACCCCCCCCCCCCCCCCCCCCCCCCCCCCCCCCAACCCCCCCTCCCCCGGCGTCCGCGAAGCCACCCCCCCCCGCCCTTTCCAAACTCCTCCCCTGCAAACTTCCACCCCTGTCAATAAAAACTGTCATATTTCCTCTCTGCGCCGACTAAACTATAAAAAAGTATTTTCAGGTATCTGATTATGAAGCGTTTTATTACAGCACTTCTTTCTCTGTCCCTGCTCTTTGGCTGCACTCTTTCCAGACTGCCCCAGACACACCGCTTTACGGTCTGCGCCAAAAAGAACTCTGAGGCTTCACAGCCTTCCCTCACGCTTTCTGCCCCAAGCGCCCTGTTAATGGAAGCAGAAACCGGCACCATTCTTTATGAACAGAAAGCACATACTGCCCGCCCGCCTGCAAGCGTTACAAAAATCATGACACTGGACCTGATTTTTGACGCCATAGAGAAAAAACAGATTTCACTGACCGATAATGTCACCGTATCCGAAAACGCTTCCAGCATGGGCGGTTCCCAGGTGTTCTTAGAAACCGGCGAGGTTCAGACCGTAGAAACACTGATTAAGTGCATCAGCATCGCGAGCGCAAACGACGCCTGTGTAGCCATGGCAGAACACATCTGCGGCAGCGAGGAAGAATTTGTCGCCCAGATGAACCAGAAAGCCGCAGACCTTGGCATGAAAGACACTCACTTTGTCAACTGCTGCGGCCTGTCCGCAAACGGACATGTAACAAGCGCCTATGACATCGCGCTGATGGCAAGGGATTTAACGACACGCCACCCGCAGATTCACGATTACTGCACAATCTGGATGGAAAACATCATACATAATACAAAAAGAGGCGCCACAGAATTCGGCCTTGCGAATACAAACAAACTGCTCAAGCAGTATCCTTATGCCACAGGGCTGAAGACCGGCTACACAGCCACTGCGAAATACTGTCTGGCTGCGACCGCCGAAAAGGACGGTACAAAGCTGATTGCCGTCCTTATGGCTGCGCCAGACATTAAATCCCGCAGCGCTGATGCGCAGACACTGTTAAATTACGGCTTTTCCGTCTGCCGCGTCTATCAGGATAAAACTCCTCCGAAACTGCCCTCTCTCCCTGTAAAAAAAGGAGAGAAAGACTCTGTCGCACTTGCTTATGAATCCCGGATGAGCTATGTCAGCACAAGCGGCGAAGATTTAAGCGGTATTAAACGAAAAATCAAACTTCCCAAATCAGCGGATGCCCCTGTCAAAAAAGGAGCTGCCGCCGGAAAAATCATTTATTATCTGGGAGATAAAAAACTCGGGCATGTAAATATCCTGTATGCAGAAAGCATCCGGCACGCCGCATTCACAGATTATTTTCTAAGCCTGCTCCAGAAACTTTTCTTTTTATAATGTATCTACAGCAGCGGGGCGAACAGTTTTAAAACCGTCTGGATAATCCGGATTAGAATATGCGGTTCCTTCCATTCCTCCTTTAAAATCTGACGGGAGCAGGCAAAGGTACGCTCCATGTCTTCCCGAAGCTGCATAACCGCCTCGCTGCAGTACATCCAGACGCCGCATTCAAAATGCAGATACAGGCTGCGGTAATCTAAGTTAATGCTGCCTACCGCAGCCGTTTCGTCATCACACAGGAAGCATTTTGCATGAATAAATCCAGGTGTGTATTCGTAGATTTTAATTCCCGCTTCCAGCAGCGCTTTGTAGTTTGAGCGCGTCATTAGGAAAATGAGTTTTTTATCCGGAATCCCCGGTGTGACGAGCCGGACATCGACGCCGCTTTTTGCGGCATTGCAGAGCGCTGTCTGCATTTCCTGGTCTATAATCAGATAGGGTGTGTAAATATACAGATACTCCTTTGCCCTGCTAATCATGTTCAGGTAAACGTTTTCCCCGACGTTTTCCCTGTCAAGAGGCGTGTCTCCGTAAGGCTGGACAAATCCGTGCTCTTCCGTTTCATACTGCGGCATTCTGAGACGGTATTTTTCACAGTCGTCCTGTTCGTGGAGGATATAGTCCCACATTTCTAAAAACATGGCTGTAAAGTTCCATACGCCTTCGCCTTTTAAACGGATGCCGGTATCTTTCCAGTAGCCGAAACGCACTTTCTCATTGATATATTCGTCCGCAATGTTAATGCCGCCCGTAAATCCCCATATGCCGTCTGCAACAAGTATTTTACGGTGGTCTCTGTTATTCATGACAATGCTTAATACCGGCCGGAAACGGTTAAATACCGCGCAGCGGATACCGATATTTTCCATCCGGCGCACAAAGTCGACCGGAAGCGTGGCCACACAGCCGATATCGTCATATATCAGGCGCACTTCCACTCCCTGCTTTACCCTGCGCTCAAGCGCTTCTAAAAGCTGGTCAAACATCTTTCCCGGCTGTACAATAAAATATTCCAGAAAGATAAAGCGCTGTGCCTGTTCAATGGCTTTTAGCATATCCTCAAACATCATTTCCCCGCAGGGATAATATTTCGTTTCCGTATGCTCATAAACAGGAAATTTGGCCTGCCGCAGAATATAAGAGGTCTGGCGGTACATGTCTGCGTCTGTTTCCTTCACATGTTTTAAAACCTGCGGGTCTTGCTTTAAATGCGTCTCGATGCGCAGATTGACGGCTTCCATTCCTTCGCTTGTTCTTTTCGTAAGCCCGGGTCTTCCAAATACAAAATAAATCACAATTCCAAGCAGCGGCACAATCAGCAGCAGAAACGTCCATGCCAGCTTTGCCGCCGGATTTCCCGGTCTGCTGATTACATAAACGGCTGTCACAACACCAAGGACAGTCACAAACAGATTCGCAAACGTATGCTGGATACTGAACTGATACAGTACCACATACAGCCACACCAGCTGAATCATAATACCGAGTGCCACAACAAACAGGCGGCTGAACAGTTTCTGAATCATTTTCCTGACGATTCGAAGTGCCTTCATTAACAAACCCAAAGCTACTCTCCTTTACTTTTTAACAGCCTGACAGCTTTCTTTTGTGTTTCCTGACAGAAAGCTCCTAACAGCTTAACAATTTTCTTACATCCAGTGTTCCCCAGCAGGAAGCCTGCGGGTCTTCGGACAGCTTTTCATAAAAACGCAGTTTCAGTTCTGCTGTGGATAAGCGCGGATATTTATCATAGGCTAGCGCACATGCGCCGGATACAACCGCGGTAGCCATGGAAGTACCGCTCTTAACAGTATACCCATTATTCTCAAAATGACAGCTTTTTATTTCCGTACCGGGCGCTAAGATTTCCGGTTTGCATACACAGCTGTCCGTAGGCCCTACGCCGCTGTAGCCCGGATACAGTCCTCTTCTTCGCACAAACAGTTCCCTGTCATCGCTTGAGCCTGCTGTCAGCACCGTCCTGCTGGCTCCCGGAATGGTAACGCTGCTGCTGGAAGGGCCTCCGTTTCCTGCCGCGGCTACTGTAAATACGCCGCTGTCCCACATGCGGTCTACCCATTCGAGCATCTGCTCACGCTCTGCGCTTTTGGACTGCGGCAGCATTCCGACGGAAATATTGGCGATACGGATACGATACCGTTCCTTGTTTTCCACAATCCATTTCATCGCTTCGAGCACATCCTTTGTATTTCCGTTTCCGGTACGGTCTAACACCTTGAGCACAATTAAATAAGCCGAAGGCGCTACGCCGCGGTAACGCCCTCTGCTCATGCGGCCGTTTCCCGCAATAATCCCGGCAATATGGGTGCCATGGCCGTTATCATCATAAGGCTGCCTTTTGTGATTACAAAAATCCTGAAACACACGTATCCGTTCTGCATAGTCCGGGTGCAGGGAAATCCCGGTATCCAAAATCGCGACTCCGACTCCCCGCCCTGTAAACCCGAGCCTGTGCAGATAGTCACAGTTAATTAAATTACGTACCCTGTCCATAAACACGCAATCCTGCATTTTTTATTATCATATGATACAGCGGCTGAAAAAGTGAAAAAACGCCGTCATCTCACCCGCAAAATATAGAAAGCGTGCCTGGAAGTCTGCCTCACACAGTCTCCAGACACGCTCCCTTTATACGCAAAACGCGTGTATCAGTTTTTATTTCGCATGCTTTTCAATACAGCTTACAATCTCTTCCTGTACCGGCAGCACCTTACGAATCAGCTCCTTCGCCTCCGCAGGATTTCCGGCCCGCAGCTGGTTCATAATTTCTGTATACGCTTCAAATACCGGAGTGATGGAAAGATTGCCGGATGTCCCTTTAATCGCATGTGCTTTTTCTTTTACATCCTCATAGTCCGACTCATCAAAATCCGGGCTGACTGCCTGGCTCCGGATAGCTTTTACAAATGTGTTCAGCAGCCTGGTATAAAGCGCCTCATTGCCTCCGAGTCTTTTTAATCCGCCGTCAATATCTACTCCTAATGCTTTTAAATCTTCAAATAATCCCATAATAATGTCACCCCCGTATTCGTTTTTATTGGATTCCTGTCTTAATATTTGCCAAAATCGGAGTCCATATCATCCAGTTCAATCTGGGCCGGCGCCGTATCATGATAATTCTGGTCTAAATCTGCCGTGCTTCTGATATATTCTTCCCGCAGAATAAATTTGGCTACAAGGTTTTTGAGCACCTCTGCCTGGCTGGAAAGCTCTTCGCTGGCTGCCGCACTTTCTACTGCCGTCGATGAGTTTGTCTGCACGACGCTGGAAATCTGGTCTACGCCGACCGATACCTGTTCGACTGCTCCTGCCTGGACTTCCGCCGCAGATGCGATTTTTTCTACCGTGCTGGATGCGGCGCGCACCTGGTCTACAACCTGTATCAGGGATTTTGCAGTTGCGTTTGTAATCTTCGTACCCTGAGTAACCGCTGCCATCACGCTTTCGATTAAGTCAGACGTATCTTTGGATGCTTCCGCACTCTTGCTGGCAAGATTGCGCACCTCATCCGCTACCACGGCAAAGCCTTTGCCCGCAGTGCCCGCGCGCGATGCCTCTACGGCTGCGTTCAGCGCGAGAATATTGGTCTGGAATGCGATGTCTTCAATGGTCTTGATAATCTTGCCGATTTCATTGGAAGTACGTGTAATCTCTTCCATTGCCATCGTCATATCCTTCATCTGCTTATTGCATTCTTCCACCTTATCCCCTGCAGAGCCTGACTGATTTTTGGCTTCGACCGCATTTTCTGCTGTCTCTTTTACCTGCTGGGAAATGCCTGATATCGTAGCCGCCAGCTCTTCTACCGAAGCCGCCTGCTCGGTAGCGCCCTGTGAAAGCGCCTGCGCACCGTAAGATACCTGGTTCGCGCCTGAGGATACCTGGTCTGCGCTCGAGTTAATCTGTGCAAGCGTGGAACTTAAATCGCGGTTCAGCTTGCGGATGGACAAAAGCAGCCCCTGGAAGTCGCCGACATAGCGCTCCTCGGCTTTTGTACGGACATCAAAATTGCCGTTTGCCATTTCGCTGAGCAGTCTGGAAGCATCTGCAATAATATCGCCGAGAATGGAAGCCATATCCCGGAACGCATCTGCCAGACGTCCGAGCTCGTCTTTGGATTTATAGGAAATATCAAATTTAAAGCTGCCTGCCACAATCTTTCCGGCAGATTCTTCCAGCTCGCGGATTGGGCGGGTAATCATTCCGGTCAGATACAGACACAGTACAATCGTAATAAACAGCGCTGCCGCCGCAAGAGCGAGCAGAGACCTTGTAAGGGAAGTCTGCAGCTCTAATGTATCATCGTAGTTTTTTTCTGCTCCCGCTTCTACATCCTCGCTGATTTCAATCAGCGCATTGACAGATTCTGTTACCAGCGGCTGGTACTCTTCCACCAGCATTTTCTGTGCCCGCGGCATATCTGTATCAGACATATCAATTACCTTCTGCTGCAGGTCATATGCCTCGTGCAGAGAATCAGAAAAACGGGAAAACGCTTCTGATTTTCCAGCCAGATATTTGCTAAGCTCCTTTGCATTTTCTTCAAGAAAACCGAGTTCTTTTTCCATGTCGCTTACATAATCCTGATATCTTGCCTCATCCTCGTCAATGGTAATAAACGCAAGATCCTTTACCACAATCTGCAAGCTGCGGCGCATACTCATAACACTGCTTGTAAGCTTATATTCTGTATTGAAAAAGCTGGTATACTGTTCCCCGTTTTTCTTCATGCCGGATGTCGCCACTACAACCGTTGCGCAAAACAGCACTATGATAATCATAAATGTTACCAGCAGCTTCGTACCTATCTTCAAATTCTTCATACCTGCCTCCTTTTAGTATTTCCCAAAATCATCTTCCAGTGAAATTACAGGCTCATTCCTGTCACCGGCATCATCGAATTCCACATTCCGGCGTTCAAAAGACTGTCCTGAAGACTGCCTTCCCGAGCCAAGATTATAAATCGAAAGCATATCCCGCATTTTCGCCGCCTGGTTGGACAGTTCCTCGCTGGCTGCCGCACATTCCTCGCTTGTAGCCGAATTTGTCTGTACAACCTGCGATACCTGGGAAATTGCCTGTTCAATCTGTGCTACCGCGGTTGCCTGATAATTGGACGACTCTGCGATGCCGGTAATAATGCCTTCACTCTTTTTCACAACATTGGTAATTGTTTCTAAAGCGCCTGCAGTCTCTTCTGCAATCTGAGAGCCTGTGCTTACTTTTGTAATTGAATCTTCAATCAGCTCAGCGGTTTCTGCTGCTGCAGCTGCACTCTTTGCCGCAAGGCTGCGGACTTCTTCTGCAACTACCGCAAAGCCCTTGCCTGCCTCTCCTGCCCTCGCTGCTTCTACGGCTGCGTTCAGTGCAAGAATATTGGTCTGAAATGCAATGTCATCAATGGTTTTAATAATCTTGGAAATGCTTTCTGATGAATTGTTAATTGCCTGCATGGCATCCATCATGCCCTGCATCTGTTCGTTGCCATGCCTTACGTCTTTGATTGCCTGTTCAATCAAATCTGCCGCGGAATTCGCCTGTTCCGCATTTTCTTTTGTCTTTTCTGCGATTTCATCAATGGAAGCCGTAATCTGCTCGATTGCGCTTGCCTGCTGCGTGGAACCCTGTGCCAGAGCCTGGCTTGCACTTGCAACCTGGGAAGAGCTGACCGTTACCTGGGCGCCTGAATCGCTGATATTTGACAGCGCATGCAGATTGTCGTCTACCAGCTTCTTTAAGGAATTGCCTAAAAGGTCGTCTGCAGATACAGGATTTACCGAAATCGTCAGATTTCCGTTTGCTACCTCTTCTGCGACATGTGCCTGACGCTTTGTATTCTCGATTAATTTTGTGAACTCGTCAATGAGCTGTCCGAATTCATCGTTGCTTTGTTTTACCATTTTCACATCTACATGCCCGAGCGCGATTTCTTTCGCCGCCCTGGACAGTTCCTCTACCGACATGCGTATCTGACGGATGAGCGCTGTTGCGACAAACAAGATAATGATAACTGACACAATTCCAAGGGAATATGTAAAAATGGACGCATTTCTTGTATATCTTTCTAACGCTTCCCCGGTATACCCGGCTGCCATCCTTGTTGTAAGCTCACTGAATACAATATTCAGAACCATCATTGCTATGGAAACAAAAAAGCCAAGCATTAACTTTGCCCTTATCGTCAAGTTTTTCATTTTCCCGCTACCTCTCATTCTTCTTCAATTAACTTATTCTCAACAGCTGCCAGATCACGGTCGCTGAGCAGCTTATCCGGGTCTAACAGCAGTTTTACGGAATCCCCGACTTTGCCAATTCCGTATATATACTTGCGGTTTCCCTGGTCCGCACGCGATATGGTAGGCGGGGGCAGGATATCGCTGTCTTTAATTTCCACCACATCCGCGATTTTTTCTACAATCAGCCCGACCATCATATCATTTACCTGTATCACGATAATACAGGTACGGTCATTGTATTCAAACGCATCCTGGCCAAACCGCAGACGCACATCAATCACCGGGACAATTTTTCCCCTTAAGTTAATCAGCCCCTTGATATAGTCCTCTGTTTCCGGAACCATTGTAATAGCCTGAATCTGGATGATTTCATTCACATACTGGATTTTCAGCCCGAAATATTCATTGCCGGACTTAAATGTCATATATTTGCTCTTATGCTCATCCATCTCACTGAATCCTAAATCCAGCAGATCTGCCGGAGTGTTCAAATTCTCTGCCTCATTCATATGATTCTGCCATTCCTTTCTTTAATTTTGTCCGATTAATCCGCCTGGATCTAAGATTAACGCTATGCTGCCGTCGCCAAGCTGCGTACAGCCGGTCAGGCCTTTTACTTTTTTAATATAAGAAGGAATCGGTTTTACGACAATCTCCTGCTTGCCGACTAACGTATCTACAAACAGGGCAATCTTCTTGTCGTCTGCTTCGATAATGACCATCATGCCGTCTTCCACTGCTTCCTGATACCCGCTCAGCCCGTACCATTTGCCCAGACGGATGACAGAAAAGCATTCGCCGCGAATCATAATATATTCATCCCCGTCCGGTTCATGAATCATCATATCTTCCCTGACACGGACAAATTCCTTAATGACACCGGATTCCATAACAAACGAAGAACCGCCTGTTTCCATGACAATGCCGTCTATAATCGCAAGCGTTAACGGGATTTTAAGGCTCATAATGCTGCCCTGTCCGGGCGTGCTTTCAATATCCAGCATGCCGCCGATTTCCTGGATGTTACGCACAACGACATCCATTCCTACGCCTCGTCCCGAATACTCCGTTACCTGCTCATTCGTAGAAAAGCCCGGAAGCGTAATAAACTGGTAGACTTCTTTATCAGAATAAGAATTGTCCGGTCTTCCCGGGTCTAAAATGCCCTGCTTTCTCGCCTTTGCAAGAATCTTCTCCCGGTCAAGCCCCGTTCCGTTATCTTCAACGGTAATCCATACTTTTCCTGCTTCTGTCTTTGCGGAAAGGGTTACTTTTCCCTTATCCTGCTTGCCGCTTGCCTCACGCTCGGCATTTGTCTCAATTCCGTGGTCTACGGCATTGCGGACCAGATGCATCAGAGGGTCTGAAATATGCTCGATAATGTTTTTATCCACTTCCGTAGAATCGCCTACCATTTCAAACTCAATGTCTTTGCCGAGCTTTCTGGATACATCAAATACGATACGGTTCATTTTCTGGAATGTATTCGTCAGAGGAACCATCCGCATAGACATAATGACATTCTGCAGGTCTGTCGATATTTTGGACAGCTGTGCGGCTGCTTTATTAAAATTATCAAGGTTCAGTCCCGGTACTTTCAGGTCGGAGCTTTGCAGCACAACCGATTCGGAAATGACAAGCTCGCCGATTAGTTCCATCAGCTGGTTCATCTTGCTGACATTGACGCTGATAAAGGAAGCTTTCTCCTGTTTCGGCTTATCCTTTGCCAGCTTTTTCTGCCTGCCGGGCTCTTTGGATTTAATGACGAAATCGCCCGGCGCAATTTCCGCCTTTTTCTCTGCGCCCTTCACGGCTCCGCCTTCTGCGCGGGCTTCTATGGTTTCCACGCTCGAATCCAGATCAATCTGAATCTCCGCGCTGTCGCCAAACCCGTGCGTATATTCTTCCGGCGTGCACTCCGTAACGTCCACCTTTTCTACCGAATACCCTTCCGAAACGATAGAGCGGATTTCAGCCGGGTCTGCCTGGGTCTGCAAAAGCATGCGGAACCCTTCTTTTAAAATAACCTCCGAGCTGCTTTCATCCGAAATGATATTTTCCGGTGTATACAGCAAATCTTCTGCAATCTCTTTTAACGCGTACACCGTCTTATAGGCATGAATATTTGCCATTTCGGTATCCGAATAAAAGCTGATATAAATCTTGTAAAAATGACTGTCGCTTGTCGCAACCGGTGCAATGTAAAACTGCTTCGGCTCCTCGCTTTTATTAACAGGCTGCTCTTTTTCTCCCTTTGCCGGCGCACCGTCCGTACCTTTGATTTTATTTAAAAATACGTCCAGCTCCGCAATAATATCGCTCGCGTCGCCGTCTACCGGGTCGCCGTTTTTAATCTTTTCCATTTCATTTGAGATAAAGTCTTCCACATGCAGCACATGCTCCACCAGCTCCAGATGAGGCACGTTATCAGGATGGGATTCCCTCAAATAAAAGAAGACATCCTCCAGCTTATGCGACACAGCCGTAATATTGTCAAACATCATAATACCTGACGAGCCTTTAATCGTATGCATCGTACGGAATATTTCATTGATGCTGTCTTCATCAAAACAGTCTGCGTCTTTCTGGTCTAAAACTGTATCCTGAAGCTGTTCCAAAAGCTGTCCGTTCTCAAACAGGTACATGTCGAGCATGTCTTCTGTATTAAATCCCTCAGCCATATTCTTCTCCTTTCCTGTAGCTTTTTTATCAAATCAGGTTCAGCTTCTTTAATGCCTGTTCAAACCGGTCCTGATTTATAGGCTTTCCGGAATAAATCGTACAGCCTAATTCAAATGCCATTTTCACATTTCGTTCCTCATTTAACGCGGTTGTCATAATTACTTTGACTGCTTTATCTTCAGGAATATTTTTCTCCTTTTCCAGTTTTCTGATTGCTACAAGCGCCTGATAACCGTCCATAACCGGCATCATAATATCCAGGCATACCAGGTCATAAGGCTCTTCGTCTTCTAATGCCATCATAAAAGCATCCACTGCTTCCATTCCATCTACCGTAACGTCGCACTCTCCATACTTCGAAAGAAAATTCACCATAAACTTTCTTGTTACAAAATCATCTTCTGCCAACAGAATTTTCATTATCTTTTCTCCTTTTACATTTTATTAAGCACTGCATATGTCCTGGCGGCGATATCCGGCAGCTTTACCTGATACTCCACTGCTCCGATATCATATGCCACTTTCGGCATGCCATACACAATGCAGGTAGACTCATCCTGGCCAATTGTCCTGGCTCCGGCATTCCGCATGGCTAAAAGCCCTTTGGCACCGTCTCCGCCCATGCCGGTTAAAATGATTCCGACCGCGTCCTGCTTTGCCGACTTTGCTACAGATTCAAACAAAACGTCTACAGACGGACAATGCCCGTTTACCCTCGGGCCGCTGCGGCACTCCACCTGATATACGCCGTTGACTTTCACAACCCGCATATGCTGGTCGCCTCCGGGCGCAATCAGTACATGCCCCGGCCTTACCCTGTCTCCGGTCTGTGCCTCCTTGACCCGTACCCGGCAGGAATCGTTCAGCCTCTTTGCATACATGGCGGTAAAGCCCGGCGGCATATGCTGCACAATCACAACGCCGGGTATATCCGGCCCGAATCCTTTTACAACCTCAAAAATCGCTTCTGTCCCGCCTGTCGATGCTCCGATTGCCACCAGCAGGTTATTTTTGCGTACAGCAGGCCCTTCGTAATTTATCTGCTGCACTTTTCTTTTAATATTTCCAATCTTTGCAGTGGACGCAATTTTAATTTTTACAAGCAGCTCATTGCGGATAAAATCCTCTAACTGCATCCGGTTTGATATCGCCGGCTTTCCTACAAAGTCAACAGCTCCCGCATCCATTGCGTCAAATACTTTATCACTCAGCGCGCTGATTACTACGACCGGAAGCGGATACTGGGGCATGAGCTTTCTTAAGAACTCGATTCCGTTCATCCGCGGAAGCTCTACATCCAGTGTCATGACATCCGGCTTGTATCGGATAATCGCATCCCTTGCCTCATATGGATCCTTCGCAGCCGCTACCACTGTGACCGCGGGATCTTTTCTTAAATTCTGGACTAACAGCTCCCGGAATACAATCGAATCATCTACGATTAAAACTTTAATTGACCGCATAAAGCTAATCATCCTTCCTTTTTTCGGAATATTGACGGCCGGACAATCTCAAAAGGCACAGCGCTCCTGTCAAGCGTTTCCGTTGTCCCTATGAGCAGATATCCTCCCGGTTCCAGGAGATCATATACCTTCTGAACTAATTCCTTCTTTGTTTCCTCATCAAAATATATCATAACATTGCGCAAAAATACAGCATGCATTTTTCTCCGAAACGGAAAAGGAGACATCAGGTTAAACTGGCGGAAAATAACCCCTTTTTTCAGTTCATCTGTCGCCACATACTTCCTTCCTGCGTCAAAAGCTTTAAAAAACTGTCTCTTCCACTGGGCCGGCACATTCGCAAGCTGCTCTGCCGTATACGTACCGGCAATTGCCTGTTTTAGTATTTTCGTCGATACATCCGTAGCAAGAATCCGCATATCCCAGTTTTTGCGCTCGATACCAAAAAAATCCGAAAGAACCATCGCTATCATATAAGGCTCTTCCCCGGAAGAAGACGCCCCGCACCAGATTCGCACATCTTTTGTATGCATTTCCTTCTTTTTAATCCATGGCAGAATTTCCAGACGCAGAAAATCAAACTGTTCAAATTCCCGCATAAAATATGTATGATTCGTTGTCAGCAGATTGACCAGCATTTTCTCCTGAGAGCGGTCCTTTTCCACTGCGTTCATAAAGTCATTAAAAGATTTCCAGCCGCCGGATTTAATATAGTTTTCCAGCCGTCCGTTAATAATCACTTTTTTCTGGCTTAAGTCTATGCCGTAATTCCGTTTCATATATGCGGTAATTCTTGTAAACTCTTCCTCTGTTATCAACTTCCATCACCCCGTTTACTGTCAGCAGAGCTGGCGTGATATTTTACAGCAGATATCATAAATATCCGGATTGTATTTCACTCCCGAATCCTTTTCCATAAGCGCAAGCGCCTCCCTGCTGCTGTAACCCTTTTCCCCTGTCAGAATGCAGTACCTCTGCATCACGGAAACAATCTGCGCCGCCACTGGAATCTGATTTTCCTTCAGTCCCTTCGGATAACCGCTGCCGTCCCAGTTTTCATGATGATAATGGGAGATATCTATGGATATGTTTAAAAAATCATTATAATCGCTGTTTACATGAAGGTCGCTTAACAGCTTTGCGCCAATGCCGGTATGGCTTTGTATCATCTCCGTTTCTTCCTGCGTATATCCTTCTTCCCTCTGCAAAAGCTCCTTGGGAATTCCGATATTGCCGATATCGCATAAAGACGCCGCCACTTCAATCGTATCAATATAGGAATCCGAAATCTGGTCTTCAAACTTTGGAGAAAGCTGCATTCCCTGTGCCAGAGTCCGGCAGTTGCGGCTTAAGCGCTTCATATACCCTTTTTGAAATCTGGAATTCTGCGCGGCAATATTCGCCAGCGCATACAGGACGTTCTTTTTTTCTTCTTCCATCTGTTTCAGCTGTGAGGTCACCGATATCTGAAGCCTGCGGTTCATTTCCATCAGCTGGTTTTTCACAGCGTTTAAATGCAGATGCACTGCCACGCGCGCCTGGATAACTTCTGTAATAAACGGTTTTGTAATATAGTCCTCTCCTCCCAGCTTTAAGCCGTCTACAATATCCTCCGGCTCATCAAACGCTGAAATAAAAATAACCGGTATCTCTTTTGTACTTTTATCTGCCTTAAGGCATTTGCACAGTTCAAATCCATTCATCCCCGGCATGGAAATGTCGCTCAGAATCAAATCCGGACTGGTTTCTTTTGCCATTTGAAGCGCCATCTGCCCGTTTTCCGCTAACACCGGAGCGCAGCCCATGCCTTTGATAATATCCTCAAGCACCAGTCTGTTTATTTCGACATCATCTACAATGAGCACTTTTGCACCAGCTGTATCTTTTTCATCATAAATCAAGCTTCTATACACCCGCTTTCTGCTAATATCCTCTGACAGCTCAGATATTCTGAACTGTTACGAGCTGTTCACTGCCTTCTACTGCCCTTCGCCGTTTTGAAGCACTGCCTCAAGCGCTTTATGCTGCGCAACCGTTTTTTCATAATTTTCTTTTTGGACAGCCATTTTCAGCCTTAAAATCTCGCGGCTGATTTCTCTTGGCGCGCCTTCTGCCAGCTGGCGGATGGATTCCATAAACATTTCCGCCTTTTCCCAGTTTTCCATCTCGACGCACAGAATCAGTTTGGACAGATTCCGTCTGAGGCTTTCTAAATTTTCCGGCGTTCCGTATTCTTTAATATGGTCAAATTCGTCCTCCTGCTCCGAAGCCTCCTGGGCATACGGCGCAAATGAAGAATTTATCTCATCCTCTGCCAGCTGCGGCGCGTCATCCTCTTCGCTGATGCCGAGCCAGATGGAAAAAGAAAACGTGCTGCCCTTATTTTTTTCTCCTTCTACCTCAATCCTGCCGCCCATAAGCTCGACTAACTGCTTGCAGATATTAAGCCCGAGCCCGGTTCCGCCGTATTTTCTGGAAATCGACGCGTCCGCCTGGGAAAAGCTCTGGAACAGCTTTTCTTTGTCGGCCTCATCAATGCCGATTCCGGTATCTTTGACGATAAAAAACAGCTCCACTTTATCGTTTACCCACGCTGTCCTTACTACCTCAATCGTGATTTTGCCTACCGAAGTAAATTTCAATGCATTCGATAACAGATTATTTAAAATCTGGACGACCCTTAGCTCATCGCCAGTCAGATACTGCGGCACCTGGGGCGAGACGGTCATAAAAAACCCGAGTCCTTTTTCCGTTATTTTATTAATATGCTGCGATTTCACATAATCCAGCATGCCCCTGAAATCAAACCGCCTAGGCTCGAGGGTGAATTTGCCGGCTTCCAGTTTTGAGAAATCCAGTATATTATTAATTATCTTATTCATGTCACCGCAGCAGCGTTCTACCAGCCGGAGCGATTTTAATGTTCTTTCATCCGATACAAAATCAAGCAGTTCCCTGACATTGCCGAGTATTCCGTTTACGGGTGTACGCAGTTCATGCGTTACGTTCGCTACAAACTCTGATTTGACTTTCATGGCCTGCTGCGCTTCCTGGCGCACCTGTTCAATTTCCCTGCCTAAAAATTCTTTTTCCAGGATATCATTCGCCATGCAGATATATGTATCATTGTGCTCTTCGCTAATCATAATCCGGGCTTCTACCGGAAAACAGGTAAGATTCCCGCGGTATGCCACGAGGTTCTGCGGTTCATTTCCAAACACATATTCTGTTAAAAAGCCTGTTTCGGCCGCTTTAAATGTATTTGGAAATACATCGCTGATATGCCTGCCTGTCAGGCCGTTTTCATATTTCAGTTTCTTTCGCGCCGCATCGTTTGCATATGAAATCTTTCCGGACATATCGAACGTCAGTATCATTTCAAGCGCTTTGTCCATCAGAAACCTATACATTCGCTCCATAATTCATCTGCCTCCCACAGACATCAACAAAAGGCAGCAAAATATGACTTCTTTGCCGCCTGCATTTTACATGTCATACAAATTTTAACACTTTAATCACTTCACAGTTAAAAATATCCTCTTTCGCAAGTGCTAAACATTTCAGCATATCCGGTGAAAACTGGCCGCACTCGCCGTTCATGATCATATCAAATGCCTTTTCCTTTGTAAAGGGTTTCTTATATACCCTCGGGCTTACAAGCGCATCATAGACATCCGCAACAGAAACAGCCTGAACGCCGATTGAAATCTCATTCCCCTTCAAATGATCCGGATATCCGCCCCCGTCCCACCGCTCATGGTGATGTCTGCAGATATCATAGCCGTAACGGTAAAAATCACTGTCTTTTTTTCGGTAAGATTTTTCTAACACTTCACATCCTATCGTCGTATGTTTTTTCATCAGCTCGAATTCTTCCTCTGTCAGACGTCCCGGCTTTAGAAGAATCGAATCCGGTATGCCGATTTTTCCAATATCATGCAGTACAGACGCATGGACAATCTGGTCTACCTGATGGCTGGTAAGGCCGTAGTCCGGAAAATATTCCTGGATGTATTCCAGAATGATTTTTGTAAAATATTTGATGCGCTGCGTATGTTCCCCTGTTTCTATGCTGCGGAACTCTACGAGGGAGCTGAGTGTTTCTAACATGACATCATTATTTTCCCGGATTTCTTTTTCCTGTGTCTTAATTTCTGCTTCCTGCTGCTTTAACCGCCGCTCCATCTCGAGCCTGCTCTGGTACAGCTGGATAATATTCTGGCTTCTCTTTTTTACAATATGCGGATAAAAAGGCTTATGTATGACGTCTGCAGCGCCATAGGTGTACGCTTTGTCTTCACTGTCAATTACAGTCTCTCCTGTAATCAGTATGACCGGTATCTGTTCCATTAATTCCCGCTGCTTCATGTATTCGAGTACATCGAAGCCAGACATGACAGGCATGGAAATATCTAATAGAATCAGAACTAAACTGCGGCTGCTGGCAATCTTTGCAATCGCTTCTTTTCCATTTTCTGCTTCAAGCTGCTCGTACTCGCTGAACATGGATTTGAGTATCTCCCGGTTTATCGCCTCATCATCAACAATCAGTATCTGCTGCTTTTCCATATTATATGCCTCGCAATTTCTCTCTGCTTGTAATAAATCCTTTGTAGTCAATGTTAACCTTTTTCTAAGATATTGTCAACCGATTTCTGGAATGGACTTTATCTTGGGGTTTGTTAATATTATAATGAAAAGACGGGGGTTTGTCTACTGAAAATTGTGCAGAAGGGGCGGGATTTTGGAGGTTTTGGGGGGATTGAGGGGCGGGAGGAGGGCGGAAGGGGCGGAAGGGGTGGGAAATATTGGGGGTTTTTCCAGGGATTTTCTGAGGGAAAGGGGGGATTGGATGGGGGGAGGGACGCCGGGCGGGGAAATGGTTTCCTTCTTATGTTCCGCTTCCAAAAAGCAGGAAGTTCTAAGTTTTCTGCGGCAGGGTTTTGGCTGCGGACGGACCGGCGCCTGATGCCCTGGCGTTGCTGGCAGCTGTAAGCAGTGGCACTGGCAGGCGCCTTTTGGGGACTTCAAAGTTTTGTCAGACGATGGTCTGTGTGTCCCCAAATCCTGGGGAATGAGCAGAAAACTAAGAACTTCCAGCTTTTTTCCAGAGCCATTGCAGGGCATAAGAAGGAAACCATTTCCCCGCCCGGCTGGTTATGGCTGGGTTTACGTTCTGATTCTGGCTGTAAGGTTGGTATTTGTTATAAAGACTGGCTGCTCCGGGTTTACAGGGTTTTGATGGTATACTATATATAGTTATTTGGTAATTGAAGGTATATGCAGTTAGCTCACCAGTTTACAAGTTTTGGATTTGATACAAAATACAGATTAAATAAAAGAAAGTATATACATAATACACCAGTTACAAGTTTTGGATTTGACACAAGACACAGATTAAATAGAAACGATATATGCAAGATATAGTATTGATTATTAAAAAATATATCGAAATTTGAAAAGCTATAAACTGGTGGTTAATAAAAAATGACAGATAATATGATTTGTGTTAGAATGCAGCATGAGAATGGAAATGGGTTTATTGCCTGAGAATGAGAAGAAGGAGTCTGATTGCATGAATAAACAGCAGGTTTATGATTTTTTAACGGAACAGGGAATCTGGTTTGAGGTTACGGAGCATGGGGCGGTTTATAATATGAAAGAGCTTGCCTGTGTAAATCTGCCTTATCCGGAGGCTGATGCTAAGAATATTTTTGTGCGTGATGATAAAAAGCAGAATTATTATCTGCTCACTGTAAAAGGTGATAAGAGGGTAAATTTGAAGGAGTTTCGAAAGGAACATGGTACCAGGCCTCTTTCGTTTGCAAGTGAAGAGGAACTGATGCATTTTCTGAAACTGATTCCCGGTGCTGTGACTCCGCTTGGTATTTTGAATGATACGGAATGCAGGGTGCAGTGCTTTATAGATAAGGAGCTTTTTGAAGGGCGCGGGCTGACCGGGGTGCATCCGAATGATAATACGGCTACTGTGTGGCTGAAAACTGGGGAGCTTGCTGATTTGATTCGCAGACACGGGAATCCGGTTTCTATTGTACAGCTGTGAAATGGGGAGGGAAAGGGTGGTTATGCGTTACTTTTCTGGGGGGAGGGACGCCGGGCGGGGGAATTTTTTCCTTCTTATGCCCTGCAATGGCTCTGGAAAAAAGCTGGAAGTTCTTAGTTTTCTGCTCAGCACCCAGGATTTGGGGCTCACTGTCTTTATCATGATAAAACTTAAAAGCCCCAAAAGGCGCCTGCCAGAGCCACCGCTTACAGCCGCCAGTAACGCCAGGGCATCAGGCGCCGGTCCGTCCGCAGCCACA
>CANDJC010000090.1 GCA_947384955.1 uncultured Eubacterium sp.
TTCCAGCTTTTCTCCAGAGTCACATCAGAAAGCAGACATCTCCTCCCTCCGGCTGATTTTGGCAGAATATACGTTTTGTATTGTGTGTGAAGCTGAAGGCTGATGATGGTCAGTTAGTTTTAGGGATGAGGTTTATTTTAGGTAAAATTTGTATTTAGAATCAGGATTGGTACTGAATCTGTCAGATAGATGATATTTGGGGTTAGTGCTGGTAAAATATAGGTTCTGTGCCAGATTTAAATGATTTAAATGTTTATGATTTTGAACTATAAATGAGAAACTTTAAAATAATTACACTAGTTTACAAGTTTTTGATTTGATACAAGATACAGATTAATATAAAAGCGAATGTACAAGATATAGTATTGATTAAGACAAAAATATATCGAAATCTGAAAAGTTGTAAACTGGTGTATAATTATCAGAACGTATTTTTAGCACAAATGGTTTTGTTCTTAGATTTTATATATTATCTTGGATAACCCAAAATGCTTTTAAACATTTTCCTGATTAGTTAATCATTATATAAAAAGTAAATTGAGCCAAAACCAGCTGGACGGAGAAAGTTTTTCCTTCGGATGTGACTCTGAAAAAAAGCTAGAAGTTCTTAGTTTTCTGCTCAATACACAGGATTTGGGGACACTCTGCCTATAGCATGATTTAATTTTGAAGTCCCCAAAAGGCGCCTGCCTGAGCCACTGTTTAGAACTGCCAGTAACGCCAGGGCATCAGGCGCCGGTCCGTCCGCCTTCACAAGCCCTGATGCAGAAAACTTAGAACTTCTTGCTTTTTGGAAGCGGAACATCCGAAGGAAAAACTTTCTCCGTCCAGCGTCCCAAAAACCAATCCCCTGCAACATTCACAATCCGTCCTAACCAGACACAACATCCCGCTTAGCCAATCCCAACAACTATAATCCGTCCCAACCAGACACATCATCCCGCTTAGCCGCTTCCCAAAAATAATGTCTGATTTGTATTACAATATTCTTCTGGTTGACAATAATCTGTAAATGCAGCTATAATATAGCTTGTATACTAGTTTGTGGAAAAAGCTGGCATGCGAGTAAAAGGTCGGGAGATAGAGAATGAAGATAAGCGAACGCCATGGAAGGGAAATTGGAAGGGAATATGCTCTGCGCGTATTGAAAGAAAACATTGTGATGCTGGAATTAGAGCCTGGCAGCAGAATCAGTGAGAATGAACTGGCCCAGGAGCTGGGGGTATCGAGAACTCCTGTGAGAGAGGCACTGATTGAGCTGAGTAAGGGAAAGATTGTTGAGGTTTACCCGCAGAAAGGCAGCTATGTTTCACTGATTGACTGGAGTCTTGTAGAAGAAGCACAGTTTCTGCGGCTGACTCTGGAGCGGGCGGTTATCCGGCTGGCGTGCCAGGGGCTGGAAGAAGAAAGGCTGCAGGGGCTTGAAAAAAATGTCAGACTTCAGCTGTTTTATCTGGAAAATAATGAAATTTCTGAATTGCTGAAGCTGGATAATCAGTTTCATAAAGAATTGTTTCATATTACGGATAAATCGCATATTTACAGGCTGATGAGTAATATGAATCTGCATTTTGACAGGCTTCGTACTTTGCGGACGAAGGCTGTAGACCAAAGGTATGTGATAGAGGACCATATGAATATACTGGATGCGATTCGGATGGAGAATCCGGATAAGGGGGAAGAGGCGATTGTAAAGCATCTGACCAGGCATGAAATTGACAGAGATATTACGTATAGCAAATATCCGCAGTATTTTAAAGAAAAGCTGTGATAAAAATCAGGTCTGTTTTTGAGGTGCATGGAACATTATCCGGGCAGGAAGCTGGTGCATCTGGGGCGGTGACAAGCCCGCCCTTTCTGCTAGTCTTCTAAATACTGCTGGATATGTTCAAGTGTCTTGTCAATCTTCTTGTTTCTGTTTTCCTCGTCTTTTGTTTCCCTTGCTTCCTGC
This sequence comes from uncultured Eubacterium sp., assembly GCA_947384955.1. Lineage (GTDB taxonomy): Bacteria > Bacillota > Clostridia > Lachnospirales > Lachnospiraceae > Eubacterium_J. Next base: position 1,952 of record CANDJC010000090.1, read on the forward strand.
AAATTGTCTTTTACAAAATTCAAAAGCAGTTTTAATTCTTTTTCACTGATTGCCATTTCTTCTAATACCTCCGTCATGTTTTAATTCTCCTTTCATCTGTCAGGGCTTGCCCTAATTATATAATGACATCTTTTTAAGTGTATATCAACGCTTTTATGGTGTTTCCTAAAAATATTTTATTTTTTTGTCCGTGATTGGAAGAACGGGCAGAATTTATATTGGAAAAGTGGAAATACTGATACAGGACACGGTGTCCTGTATTTTTTTGTTTAAATTGCATTAAAATCAGGAGCTTTTTTAAATTGAAAATAATCATATTTATATAGATTTCACAAAATTCTTGTTAAATAAATAACTTTTGCATAAAATATTGACAAATACATACTTGTAGAGTAATATACTAATATACAAGTTAAGCAAACATTTTTTAAACTAAAGGAGGAAAAAAATATGAAGAGAAACAAGGTGCTTGCGTTACTGCTTTCAGCTGCAATGGTGTTTGGCATGGCAGGATGCGGGAGTTCAGGTTCAGATGACAAAAATACGGGCGGCACGGATTCTGGAAATGAGCAGCAGGAGAATAACGGGGATTCTGGTACAGGAGATTCCCAGACAGGAGCTCAGGATTCTGAAAGCCAGGATTCTGAAAATGAAGGTGAGGATAAGAAGGATTCCGGGACAGGTGCGGGATATAAAATTGGTCTGACGAACAGTTTTAACGGGAATTCTTACCGTCAGCAGATGGAAGCTTATGCACAGGAAGCGGCTGATGAGTTAAAAGCAGCCGGAGAGATTGCTGAGTTTACGATTGTAGAGGCTAATAACGATGCTTCCAAACAGGTACAGCAGATTCAGAATTTTGTCCTGGAAGGCATGGATGCGATTATTATTGACCCGATTTCTGCGACAGCACTGACCGGGGCGATTCAGGAAGCGACGGGTGCCGGGATTCCATGTATTATTATTAATGACGGTCCGGTGGAATCTGACGAGGAACTGTGCTATCAGATTAATTTTGATACGATTGACCAGATGATGACGCTGACGGAATATGTCTGTGAGGCAATTGGCGGAAAAGGCAGGATTATCGAGCTTCGCGGAACTGCAGGGGCTGAGTTTGATAATATCGCGCATGAAGGCGTGCAGAAGGCATTGGAAAAATACCCGGATATTGAAGTTGTTGCAGAAGTATATACAGACTGGACAGGCTCGAAAGCGCAGTCCGAACTGGCTTCTGTTCTTCCTACACTCGATAAAGTAGACGGTATTGTGACACAGGGAGGAGATTCTTATGCAGCAGTGCAGGCATTTGAATCGGCTAATCTGGAGCTTCCGGTTATCGGCGGCGATAACCGCGGATATTTCCTGAAATGGTGGGCGAATGAAGCGCCGGAAGGATATGATACGCTTTCTGTATCTTCGAATCCCTGGGACGGAGCTACCGGGGTGTATGTTGCATGTGATATCTTAAGCGGTGAATATGAGATTCCGAATGATATGGTACATCCGTTTGCAGTGGTGGAGAAAGAACAGGTTCAGGAATACAAAGATATGGATGATGAAGAAATCGGCACACCAACTTTTGACCGTGAGTGGGTAAGAGAGAACTTATATAAATAAGGCGGTGTCTGACCTGAGTGCTCCGTCCGTCTGCATGAAGCTTTAATTTCCAGCCGGACGGAGCACTAGAATAGTTTGAAATCGGACAGAGCACTGGAATGGTTTGAAACAGGATGCAGCAAGTTCTAGGATTCTGGCTGAAACAGAGAAGGTGTATGAAAGATGAAATGAATAGAAATAGAATAGAATGACTACTGAAACAGCTGTATAGCAGAAAAGAGGAAAACAATATGGATGGAAAAATCATTTCTTTGATGCAGCAGGCAATGGAAGCGGCGCAAATCATTGATTTAAGCTATACATTAGAGCCGGGAATGCCGGTCTGGCCGACCCACGCACGGTTCGGAGCAGTTGTATATGAAAGCTATGATGATGGAGAAGTTTCTATGCACAGGCAGCTCAGCTTTGGCGAACATACGGGAACACATCTGGATGCGCCGAAGCATTTTTTTAAAGAAGGCAGGTCCATAGCAGAAGTGGATGTGAAATCGGTAATTGGAAGAGGCGTCAGGATTGATGCAGATTTTTTAAGGCCGTGCGAAGCTTACACACTGGAGATGCTGAAGGAGTTTGAGACACGTAACGGAGAAATCAGGGCGGGGGATATTGTTCTGTTTCATTTTGGATGGGAGGAACGTTACGGGCTTGGAAAGGATGCAAAGGAATTTTTAAAGGACTGGCCCGGGCTTGGAGGAGATGCGGCTCAGTATCTTTTGGATAAAAAAGCAGCCTGTGCCGGTACGGATGCACTGGCGCTGGACCCGTTTGGAAGCGAAAGTTATCCCTGTCACAATATTTTGCTCGGGGCCGGCATACCGATTCTGGAAAATCTGACCAATCTGCATAAGCTTCCGGTTTTTTCTTATGTAATTGGACTGGCTAATAAGGTTAAGGATGGTTCCGGCTCTCCTATCCGGGTTATTGCACTGACAGAAAAGGAAGAGAAAGGAGTCTGAGAAAATGAAAAGGAAAGAAAACCAGGCTCCTTACATAGAGCTTTGCGGGATTGATAAGTTTTTCGGTATTACGAAGGCGCTGCAGAAGATTCAGCTGCAGATTTATGCCGGGGAAGTCATCGGGCTGGCCGGGCCGAACGGGGCGGGAAAATCCACGATGATGAAGGTTTTGACCGGAGTGCTTCCTCCGACTGCCGGAAAAATAATGGTGAATGGCAGTCATATTGAAAAATATACGATAAAAGAATCAAAAGAAGCGGGTATTGCCTGTGCGTATCAGGATTTGTCCCTTTGTACGAATCTGAGCGTATATGAAAATTTTGCCATGCTGAACGCTGACCACGGCTTTTTCTCGAAACCGGGATGGCGTAAAGCTGCAAAAGAAGAGACTAGAAATCTGCTGGAACAGTATTTTCCTGGAAATCATATTGATGTCATGAAATCGGTAGAGCAGCTGACACTGGCAGAGCGCCAGATTGTAGAAATCTGCAAAACACTGATGACAGATAATCTGAAAGTTTTAATCTTGGACGAGCCGACTTCTGCTCTGTCTACGGATAAGGCAGAGCAGCTGCATAAAGCGGTAGCCCGGCTGAGCGAACAGGGCGTTGCGGTCATTTATATTTCCCATAAACTGGATGAAATTTTAAAAATAACAGACAGAATTGTGCTGATGAGAAACGGTATGAATGCTGGAGAATGCGACCCTGAGGATATTACCTCGGATGAGCTTGTGGAAATGCTTGGAGGTGCAGGAGGAAAAAAAGATAAAGCGCAGGAATACGAAAATACAGCAGCAGACCAGGCAGCAGCCGTAAAGATTGCCAATTATACAGGAAGAGGTCTTTACAATATCAATATGCATGTAAGCTGCGGGGAAATTGTCGGGATTTCCGGGCTGGCAGGCTCCGGGCAGACCGAGCTTTTGAATCTGTTATTTCAGTCCCGGAAATATATGGGAAGGGAAAAGAACGGCGTATTGCTGAATACAACGGTGTCTTATGTCAGCGGAGACAGAGCATCGGAAGGCGTATTTCATCTATGGGATATTTTTGACAATACGATAATCGGGAATCTGGACCAGGTGAAGAAAGGATTATTCCTGGATAAGAAAAGAGCGGAAGAGCTGGCACAGACATGGTATGACAAATTAAAATTCAAGGCCGAGGGAATTCACAGCCCGATTATGTCGTTAAGCGGAGGAAATCAGCAGAAAGCCCTGATTGCCAGGGGGATTGCTTCCGGCGCTCAGATGATTATTTTAAACGACCCTACCGCTGGCGTGGATATCGAGACAAAGCAGGAAATTTACAGGCTCTTAAACGAAGCAAAACAGGAAGGCAAAGCGGTTATCCTGTATTCAACCGAAGACACGGAAATTGAAATCTGTGACCGGGCTTATATTATGCGCGAGGGCGAAATTACACAGGAGCTGAAAAAAGAGGATATTTCCGTAGCGAATATTGTAAAGGCGTCTTTTAAAGAAGCAAAACACAAAAAAGCGGCAGAAGATAAAAAAGACGGGATTGTGCATCAGATACTGAGCTCCCGTGTGCTGCTTCCGGTTGCCGCAATGGTGATTATGATTCTGGCCAATGCGTCTATGAATCCGAGAATACTGTCTTATATGGGGATGCGGATGCTGGTATCTTCTGCGGTTCCGCTTGTATTTGCAGCGCTCGGACAGATGTTTATTGTAGCGGCCGGGGATGTGGATATGGGAAACGGATATTCGATAGCGCTTGTCAATGTGATTGTGGGAATTGTTCTGACGGGAAATCCGTTATTCGGCGTGGCAGGCATAGCGCTGTTTATTCTGGCTTATGCGATGATGGGAGCGCTGATTCATATACGGAATATTCCGGCGATTGTGGTTACATTAGGCGCGCAGTTTGTATGGTGGGGCATAGCGCTGGTAATCGCGCCTTCTCCGGGCGGTTCCTGTCCGCAGTGGCTGCTCTCTGTTTATAAATTTGAGTTTCCGTTTGTGCCAATGCCGATTATTATCTGCGTAATTGCGGGAGCTTTGTGCTGGTGGATTCTTTTTCGCGCAAAGTACGGAATGGTGCTGCGGGGTATCGGAAATAATGCCATTGCGGTAGAGCGTTCCGGATGGTCATATCTGCAGGCTAAGATGATAAACTATGCGCTGTCCGGGCTGATGGCAGTGTTTGCGGGGATGTCTTATACGGCGGTCTGCATGGGAGCTGACGCAAATTCATCGGTTTCTTACTGCATGCTTTCAATTGCGACGGTGATTCTGGGCGGATGTGAGATGGCAGGAGGAATTGTTACTCCGGCCGGAGTTGTATGCGGAGGTATCGCAATGTCGTTTATTACAAGCCTTCTGACCTCGTTCCGTGTGGATTCGAATTATCAGACAGCGGTTACCGGAATTATTCTGATAGTGGTTCTGGCAGTAAAACTGATTACCCATAAGAAGGAGGGCAGATAAGTATGAAAAAAATAATGACAAAATATGCGTTTATATGGCCCCTTCTTGGCTCCATTGTGTTATGGATGGCTATTTCGGCAGTATCCGGGAGATTCAGCACGGCGATGCTTTTCTCGAGTGCGAAGCTTTGCTCGTTTGCACTGCTTCTGGCGCTGGGGCAGATGGTGGTTGTAACAAGCGGCGAAGGAGCGATTGATTTATCGCAGCAGTATATTCTGACACTGGCGGCTTATATATCCTGTGACCTGATGCAGTATAATGTGGCACTGGGAATTGCGGCAGCAGTAGCGGCAGGCGCACTGTGCGGGTTTGTAAACGGGCTGGTTAACATTTACCTGAAGGTTCCGGCTATGATTACAACACTTGCTACTGGATATATTATTTTTACGATTGTACTCGTGATTGCTCCGGGGATGAAGACGCTGCCTGCTCCGGAACTGGTGAAATTTATCAATCTGAATGCAGGGGGATTTTCGATGCTGACCGTAATCTGCATTGCACTCGCAGCTGTGCTGGCCCTTTTGTTATATAAGACGAAATACGGAAAACAGCTGCATGCGGTCGGACAAAAGCGCCTGGCAGCAAGATATGCGGGTATTAATGTGAATAAAGTGGTCATTGCCGCGTTTACGATTGGCGGCGCCCTTTGCGGATTATCCGGTACTTTGTGCGGGGCATTTAACGGCGGCGCGTTTCAGGATATGGGAACGACCTATTTTCTGCCTTCCATTGCCGCGGCTTTCGTAGGAGGAACAGCTGCATCCGGCGGAAAATCCAATGTTGCGGGGGTCTGCCTCGGCGCGCTGATGATGTATCTGTTAACGACTTTTTTAAACGCCGCAAGTCTTTCCGCAGGCATGCAGAGACTGATTCAGGGTGCGGTGCTTGTGCTTATTTTAGTGGCATCGGTTTCCGGAGATGCGAAAAAGAGCTGACAATGTTTACTTAATTATAGAATGAGGAGATGTGTATCATGAAAGCGATTCAGATTGTAAAACCGGGCGAAATCAGGATGATTGAAATGGAAAAACCGGAAATTACAGAGCATGATAATGTATTGATTAAAATGACGGCAGCCGGTATCTGTGGTTCTGATGTGGGTATTTATCACGGAACAAATGCGGCAGCGACGTATCCGAGAGTTATCGGCCATGAGATGGTCGGGGTAGTAGAACGTACAGGGGAGCATGTGACACATTTAAAACCCGGAGACCGGGTCATTGTAGACCAGGTTGTAAACTGCGGACACTGCTATGCATGCGAAATAGACCGGGGGAATGTGTGTGCGGAGCTGAAGGTGCGCGGCGTACATATTGACGGGGGCTACCGCGAGTACATGGCAGTGCCGGAAAAAGACTGCTATCTGCTCCCGGAAGGGCTTTCAGATGAAACGGCGGTTATGATTGAGCCGGTAACAATAGCGATTCAGAGCTGTTCCAGAGCGGCTCTGAATGAAAAAGATACGCTTCTGATTTACGGAGCGGGCGCTCTCGGAAGTTCGATACTCAAAATTGCCCGGTTAAGCGGCGCTAAAATTATCGCTGCGGATATTGTGGAGGAAAAACTGGCAGAGGCTGTGGAAAACGGTGCGGATTTTACGATAAACTGTGGAAAAGAGGACGTAGTGGCAAGAGCAAAGGAGCTGACTGGCGGGTACGGGCCTACGGTCTGTATTGACGCGGCTTGTACGAAGGATTCTCTGCTGACGCTTCTGAAGGCAGCCGGGAATGCGGGACGCGTGATGACAATGGGATTTTCGGTGGACCCGGTGCAGGTGAATCAATTTCTGATTACTTCTAAGGAGCTGGATGTGCGGGGCTCCAGGCTGCAGAATAAAAAGTTTCAGAGGGCAATTGAACTGATTCGGGAAGGAAAGCTGGATCTGACGGGGGCGGTGTCGCATACGTTTCCGCTGGAGAGGGCGAAGGAGGCGTTTGAATTTATTGATACGAAGGATGCTTCGATTCGGAAGGTGGTGCTGACGTTCGGGTAATGTTATTCCGGCTGATTTCGGATTATCTTGTCTGCTGTGTTGTTTTCCCGTTTGCAATATGGTATAGTAAAAATACATAACTATAATAAAATTTTCTTAGTTTATGGCGAGAAATCGTTTGAGGTGGATTTTATGTTACACGTAGCTATTGTAGAGGACGAGGAATTTTATCGGGAGCAGCTTGAGGAGTATATCAGGAGGTATGCGAAGGAACAGGGGATACAGGTTATGACAGCTGTTTATGAAGACGGCTCTCAGCTGGCGGACTGTTATAAACCGGGGTATGATATTGTGCTGCTGGATATTGTGATGAAAGGCATGAGCGGCATGGAGACTGCCCGAAGGATTCGGGAAGCGGATGATTCTGTTGTGCTGATATTTATTACCCAGATGTCTCAGTATGCCATTGACGGATATGCGGTAGGGGCGCTGGATTATATCTTAAAGCCGGTTGATTATGAAGGATTTTCCATGCATTTTTCGGCGGCTGTTACCCGTGTGCAGAACCGGAGCAGCAAGACGATTATGCTGCCGCTGCCTTCGGGCATGGTACGGCTTCGTACTGAGGATATTTATTATGTAGAGGTGCAGAATCATGACCTTCATTATTATACGGTAAACGGGGTGTACAGGATAAGGGGGACTATGCAGGGAGCTGAGAAGATGCTTGCACCTTACTTTTTTGTACGCAGTAATTACTGGTATCTGGTGAATCTGGCTCATGTGTCGGAGATTGACAGAAATATTGTTGTAGTAGGCGGATACCGCCTGGAAATCAGCCGCAGGAACCGCGCGGATTTTATGAAGGCAGTTACGGATTATATAGGAGGAAATTCATGACCAGCATAGGAGCTGTTTTTACGGTGCGGGGAATGCTGGCGGAAATCCTGGCGCTGTGGATGTCAGAGACGGCCTATTTGTGGCATTACCGGAAGGCAGAGAAGTTTTTCTGGAAAATGTTTCTGCTGTTTCCGGTTATGATTCTGCAAGGGTATGTCATCCTGAAACTGGATGCGGTTAATTTTGAACTGCTTGTTTCTATCTTGTTTCTTCCTGTGCTTGCCTTTTATGGAAAATATGCGGCTGATATTCCGCTGGGAGTTTCTTCCTATCTGAGTGTATGGTCGCTGATGAGCTTCCTGGCTGTCTGCGAGTCATGGACGTATCTGCGTTTCAGGATATTTGACGGGGAATATGCAGGTCTTCAGAGTTCTCTGGCATGGGCCGGTATCACAGCTTTGGTGTATCTTGGCATTTTTATTTCGGCAGAGTTCTGGATGCATGTGTACAAAAGCGGGAAAGCCGGATGGAGGCAGCTGCTGTCTGCGTTTGGGCTTTATACGATTCTGGTCATTCAGCAGTTTCATTTTTATAATAATCTGAAGTACAGCCCGGACCGGTCGCTGGATTTTGTCATTTTAATGAGCCAGGTTTTTGTATTTCAGGTTATTTATCTGCAGAGCGCGCTGTTTCAAAAGAGCCGGCTTCAGCAGGAGTTTGATATTTTAAATCTGCTGTGGCATCAAAAAGAAGAGCAGTATGAAAGTGCAAAGGAAAATATCGCCCTGATTAACCGCAAATGCCATGATATGAAGCATCAGATTGCCGCAATGCGCGCAATGGACAGCGGTGAGCAGCGGGAGAAATATTATCAGGAGCTTGAAAAAGCGATACGGGTATATGATTTAAATTATAAGACGGGAAATGATACGCTTGATACGGTGCTTACAGATAAAGGCATGCTTTGTGAAACAAGAAGCATTACGATGCATTGTGTGGCTGACGGCAAAGCCATGTCGTTTATGGACCCTGTAGATATTTATACCATGATTGGAAATGCCATGGATAATGCGGTCGAAGCAGTAGAAAAATTTGAAGAACAGCATCACAGGTATGTTTATGTGATGATTCACAAAAGGCAGAAATTTCTGATTATCAATATGAAAAATCCGGTCCGGGAGCAGATTGTTTTTAAACACGGGCTTCCGGTTACTTCCAAAAAGGACCATGATTATCATGGATACGGTGTACGCAGTATCCGGCATATTGTGCATAAATATGGAGGGGAAATGACAGTTCATGCGGATGAAGGCATTTTTTACCTTCGGATTCTCATTCCGGTCAGTGAGCCGTGAAATTCTGGCTGTATCAGGTACAGTCAGAATTTTACGGCTTCACTGCTTTTGGTAAATTTTTTTGCCAGTTACGACATATTTCACACCACTTCTGGCAAGTGTCTTGCAAAAATACTATCAAATGTTATAATCGGCAGTATAAAAACTTGTATTTTTTGTGCATATTATATAAATGTGCATAGAGTGATACAGGTTTTTTAAGGGGAAGGGAGGTGTGTTGGATGCGAAAGGTTTTGAATCTGAATCAGGGATGGAAGTTTACGTACAAGGACGGCAAAACAACGGATGTCAATATTCCGCATACATGGAATTACGCGGATGGCCAGGACGGCGGAAATGACTATTACAGAGGGGTCTGCACTTATGAGCGCAGCTTTGAAAAACCGGATTTTTCAGCGGAAGATGAACTGGTCTATCTGCAGTTTCATGGTGTAAATTCCAGCTGCCGGGTTTTTGTAAACGAGCAGGAGGTGCTAAGACATGACGGCGGTTATTCTACATTCCGCAGGGATATCACCGGATTTTTAAAAGATAAAAACAGGCTTGTTGTGGAGACAGATAACCGTGTAAATGATACCGTTTATCCGCAAAAGGCGGATTTTACATTTTACGGCGGCATTTACCGTGATGCCGAACTTATGACGGTAAATAAAAACCACTTTGATTTGGATTATTATGGCGGGCCTGGTTTTCAGGTAACGCCGCAGGTTCAGGGGAAGGACGGCAGCGTAAAGGTTATCAGCTATCCGAAAGGAGAGTATGATAAAATCTCTGTAACCATATTCGATGCGGACGGTTTACAGGCAGCGCAGGGAGAAGGAAGCAGCGCGGAAATTCTGATGAAGAACGTACATTTATGGGACGGGGTAAAAGATCCGTATCTGTACCGGGCTGTCGTCAGGATGGAAAAGAACGGAGAAACGACAGATGAGGTCAGCTGCAGGTTTGGGTTCAGAAGCTTTTATACGGACCCGCAGAAGGGATTTTTCCTGAACGGGCGTCTGTATCCGCTGCGGGGAGTATCCCGTCATCAGGACCGCAGAGGGCTTGGTAATGCGATTACAAAAGAAATGCATGAAGAGGATATGGAACTGATTTGCGAGATGGGATGCAATACGGTCCGTCTGGCTCATTATCAGCATGACCAGTATTTTTATGATTTGTGTGATGAAAAAGGCATGGTAGTCTGGGCTGAGATTCCGTATATCAGTGAACATATGCCGAATGGACGCGAGAATACAGTCAGCCAGATGAAGGAGCTGATTACGCAGAATTATAATCATGCATGCATTGTCTGCTGGGGCGTATCGAATGAAATTACGATTAGCACAAAGGACAAAGCAGATATGCTGGATAATCACAGAATGTTAAATAATCTGTGTCACGAAATGGACCCGACGAGGTTTACAACGCTGGCATGTTATGCGATGTGCGGGCCTTTTAACAAGAGTGCGCATATCACGGATGTCGTCAGCTGGAACCTGTATCTGGGGTGGTATGTACCGGGACTGTTTTTAAATGATTTGTGGGTAGGTTTTTTCCATAAGGTATATCCAAAACGTGCGCTGGGATATTCGGAATACGGGGCAGAGGGAATGCCGAATCTGCATTCATCAAAGCCGAGACGGGGAGACCATACGGAAGAATACCAGGCGCTGTATCATGAATATCTGGCACAGTTTATTGAAAAGCGCCCGTGGATGTGGGCAACGCATGTATGGAACATGTTTGATTTTGCGGCAGATGCGAGAAATCAGGGCGGAGAACCGGGCATGAACCATAAAGGACTGGTTACATTTGACCGGAAAACGAAAAAGGACAGCTTTTACCTTTATAAAGCATACTGGAGTGACAGGCCGTTTGTGCATATCTGCTCCAAACGGTTTAAAGACCGTACAGAATCGGAAATTACAGTAAAAGTATATTCCAACCAGTCAAAGGTTACGCTTCTTTGCGATGGAAAAGAAGTGGCAGAGAAAACAGGAAACAGAATATTTACATTTCAGGTTCCGATTAACGGAAAGCATAAGCTGGAAGCACGCAGCGGAAATCTGTCTGACCAGGCGGAATTTTGTAAGGTGAGTCAGCCGAATCCGTCTTATAAGCTGACGGCAAAGAGCAGCAACAGTGCAAACTGGGTGTAAGAAGGAATGAATATTACAAAAAACGGGGAGGGGAACATATGAATCAGAAAAGACCAAAACCTGTGCTATGGACGGCATTCAGCGTTATCATGGCGGCATTGCTGGTTGCAGTAATTATAGGGAATTCAATTGCAAATCAGTATGCGACGACTATTAATGTAGCATTAAACACAAGTACCTATAAGATTATAAAAGGCGAAACAGACCAGGATACAGAGTATTTCAAATCGGATTTTGCATCCGAGGAAGAACAGGTCTCTTATGAAGAAGAGCTTTGTGCGAAAATTGAAGAAGAAGGCTCCGTGCTGCTGACAAATAACGGAGCGCTGCCGCTGAAGGCCGGTGATAATGTAAGCCTGTTTGCACGCGGCTCAGTGAATCTTGTTTACGGCGGTACAGGCTCCGGCAAGGTGGATACATCTTCTGCTCCGAATTTCAGGGATGCCCTGGAAGCAAATGATGTAAATGTCAATGCCGAGCTGTGGGATTTTTATTTATCTGACGATATGGTAAAGAAATACAGCCGTAAGACACCTGCAGAAATTGCCGATGTAATTGAAGCTAACACACAGTATGGTGTCAATGAGGCTCCGTGGTCGGTTGTAAATGACGGCGCCGGTTCTTCGTTTGCTTCTTATGGCGATGCAGCGATTGTAGTGCTGGCTCGTTCCGGCGGTGAAGGCGCAGACCTCCCGGACGGAAATGAATCCATCAGCGCAGGCGGCATTCAGTATGCAGTCGGCATGGAAGGTGAAGGGGATTACCTGGAACTGTCTGCGGAAGAAAAAGAGCTTCTGGCTGGCTTAAAAGAACTGAAGGACAAAGGAACCTTCAAGAGCGTGATTGTTGTATTAAATACCTCGAACGCGATTGCACTGGATTTCCTGAATCCTGATATCTGCGGCACAGATTACGGCGTAGATGCGTGCCTGTGGATTGGCGATGTAGGGCAGACAGGTATTAACGGCGTGGCAAAGGTTCTGGCTGGAAATGCAAATCCGTCCGGCGGGCTTGCAGATACTTTCTGGTATGATAACCAGGCAAACCCGGCTGTAGCTAATTTTTATGCGCGTGAATATTCGAACCGTGAAGAATACGGTTATCCATATAATGCAAGCACAGACGACTATACGGATGGCATTCAGGGTATGTATACTGTCTATCAGGAAGGTATTTACCTTGGCTACCGTTATGCGGAAACACGGTATGAGGATGCCGTGATGGGCACAGCGAAAACAGGCGATTTCGACTATGCTTCCACAGTCGCTTATCCGTTTGGATACGGACTGAGCTATACAGATTTTGAATACAATAATTATAAACTGACAGAGACAGACGACGGTTTCCAGATTGATGTGGATGTCAAAAATACAGGCTCCGCAGCAGGCAAGCATATTGTCCAGGCATGGTTCCAGTCTCCGTTTACCGATTATGACAAAGAAAACGGCATTGAAAAAGCATCTGTAGAATTATGCGGGTTTGAAAAGACAGAGATTATTGAACCTGGCGCATCCGAGCATGTTACTATTGCAATTCCGTTAAGCGAGCTGCGTACTTATGATGCGAACAAGGCAAAGACTTATATTCTGGATGCGGGCGATTATTATTTTACAATCGGCAACGGTTCACACAATGCATTAAACAACATTCTGGCAGCAAAAGGCTATACAAAAGAAGACGGCATGACCGAAGACGGCGATGCTGCTCTGGCAGAGAAATGGGTAAACAGAACATTAGATACAGAAATCTTTTCTGAATCTGTAACAGGACAGAAGATTACGAATTTATTTGACCAGGCAGACCCTTTGAAGAGTGAAAATGCACCAGACGGCGCAGATTCCATTGTTTGGCTGTCAAGAACAGACTGGGAAGGCACTTATCCGACAGGCTCCTTTGAGCTGGCAATTAATGATACACTGTCTCATGCACTGAATATTTCCAATTATGATCCTGCGGAATATGCAGATATGGAAATGCCGGTAACGGGTGCGGACGGAAATCTGACGCTTGCTTCCATGATGGGCAAGGAATTTGACGACCCGCAGTGGCAGGAGCTGTTAAACCAGCTGACCTATGATGAGATGGTGCAGACAATTACACTGGGATTCCATAATACGGCTGCATGCGAATCTATCGCAAAGCCGGCAACCAAAGACGAGAACGGCCCTCAGGGACTGACGGCTGCACTGACAGGCGGGGCTTCTGCAATGTGTTATACATCAGAGGATGTGCTTGTAGCAACCTTTAACCGTGAACTGGTTGAAGATGTAGGGCGCTGCATCGGCAATGACTGTCTGAGCATGGGATATTCCGGTCTTTACGGACCAGGTGTAAATATGCACCGTACACCGTACTCCGGGCGTAACTTTGAATATTATTCAGAAGATCCGTATGTATCAGGAGCAATGGGCGTTGCTGAAACAACCGGCATTCAGTCTAAGGGTGTATACGTTTATCTGAAGCATGTAGCATTAAATGATTCGGAAACAAGCCGTATGGGTGTCAATACATGGCTCAACGAGCAGACTGCAAGAGAAATTTACCTGGAGGTTGCAGACAAATCGATTGCAGAAGGCGGCGCATGGTGCGTCATGTCTGGATTTAACCGCTGGGGCGCTCTGTGGTCCGGTGAATATTATAACCTGATGACAACCTATCTGCGCGGCGAGCTTGGAATGCGCGGCATGTCGATTACAGATTACTCTGGTTCTTCAAGATACATGGACCTGGTAGACGGCATGACAGCAGGCTCTGACATCTGGGACAGCCCGGATTCAACGATACATACAACCTTAGCCAGCGACGGCAAATATGAAAAAGACCCTTATATTGTAACGGAAATGCGTGATGCTATGCATCGTATTCTTTATACCGTAGTGAATTCCAACGCTATGAACGGATGGTCTCCGACAGATACGATGAAGGCTGTTACGCCATGGTGGCAGACAGCAATCTATGGATTAATGGCTCTGTTTGCTGTATTAACGGCATTAGGCCTGTTTATGACATTCCGTGCATTTAAAATGAAAAAAGAAATGAACGCATAATCTTTCATGCGGCTGCGGACATTCCGTGTTCCGCAGCCGCAGATTTTATATGGAGGTTATTACTATGAGTGAAAAAAATCAGACTTCTTCCGCTGATTCTGTAAATAGGGCGAAGCCTTATCAGCTTGTGCTTTTTCCATTAAATAACGGCGCTACCAATGTGTATTATGTTTTGGTACTGTCCTATATTGCAACTTTTGGCAACCGTGTGCTGCTGATTGGAACGATGTTTGCTTCGATTATGGTAACGGCTATGCGTCTGTGCGACGCTGTTACAGACCCGATTATCGGCGCTCTTATTGATAAGACAAACGGCAAATTCGGTAAATTCAGGCCGTTTATGGTACTGGGCAATCTGGTTATGGCCGTCAGCATTCTGACGCTTTATATAGCCACGCCGTTTATCCCGGAAAGCATGATGGGGCTGCGGTATGTGGTATTTGTGGCGCTATATTTTGTATGGGTTATCGGTTATACATTTCAGACTTCCTGTACCCGGAGCGGTCAGACGGTTCTGACCAACGACCCGAAACAGCGTCCTTTATTTACGATTTTCAATACAGTCGGTTCCCTTCTGGGTATGGGCGCTATGCAGTTTATGGCTCCTATTTTAGCCCAGAGGTTTCAGGGCGGCTATTCTGCAATGGAGTTTTACAGGCTTCTGGCTCCGGTCGGAATCATTGTGTCCATTATTCTGACGATTCTTGCTGTAATCGGTATCTGGGAAAAGGACCAGCCGAAATACTTTGGTATCGGCGGAACAAAGCAGGAAAAAGTCAAAATATCCGAGTATGTCGAAATTATTAAGAACAACAATCCGATGCAGCGCCTGATGGTAGCAGGTGCAGGCTGTAAGCTGGCACTTTCCATTGCAACCAATACAACGGTGCTCTGTATGCTGTACGGCTGTATGATGGGCAACTACAACGGACTGTATCTGCCGATGATGGTGCTTGGCTATGTATTTTCCGCACCGTTTTTCCTGCTGACCGTGCGGACATCTCAAAAACACGGGCAGAAGGCATCTCTGCTGCGCTATGTAACAGTCGCGCTTGTGTGCTATATCGGCGTTCTGGCGCTGCTGCTTCTGTGGGGAAAGACGGATGCGTTTAACCTGTCTATTATGACAGACGGAAAGCTTACTATTAATTTATATACAATTCTGTTTATTGTGTTCTTCGGCGTTGGTTACGGTGCATATTATGCAACTGCTGATATGCCGATTCCTATGGTGGCTGACTGTTCCGATTATGAGACATTCCGCTCCGGGAAGTATATTCCGGGTATTATGGGAACGCTGTTTTCTCTTGTAGATAAACTGGTGTCTTCCCTGGCTGCAACTATTGTGGGAATTGCAGTCAGCGCTATCGGACTTTCCGGGCTTCCTACACAGGATGACCCGTATGTGGCTGGGATGAACTGGGTGGTGATTATTCTGTTCTGCCTGATTCCTATGGCAGCATGGAGCCTGACGATACTGGCGATGAAGAATTATGCGCTTACCGGGGAGAAGATGAAGGAGATTCAGGCTGTGAATGCGGTGAGAAGAGATGCTGTGGCTAAGGGGATGAGTATGGAAGAGGCTATGAGAAGGTGGACGGCGATGGAACAGGTGCCGGAGGAATTTAGGCAGTAAAGAGGGGGTGGCGGCTGCGCGGACGCCGGGAGAGGGGATTTGTCCGGTCTTCCTGCGGCTGCTCCAGAATGTTAAGAAGCCCTAGGCATTCTGCTTCCAGG
>CANDJC010000091.1 GCA_947384955.1 uncultured Eubacterium sp.
TTTGTTTTTTTTTTTTTGCTGCTGCGTTATTTTTCATTTAACCCCCCCCCCCCCCCCTATCCACCCCCCCCCCCACCCCCACCCCTCCCCCCCCCCCACCCCCCCCCCCCCCCCCCCCCCCCCCCCCCCCAACCCCCCTCCCCCGGCGTCCGCGAAGCCACTCCCCCGCCTGCCACTGCTATAAAAATACAAAAAAAAGGAGGACCCCCTTATGATACAGCACAAAGACCACTTCCACGGCAGCGACCTCGAAAAAATCGAACAGGTCTACAAAATCCGCAAGGAAGACATCACCAGTTTTTCAGCAAACGTAAATCCCCTCGGCATCTCCCCAAAACTCAGGCAGACCCTGTCTGAAAGAATCGATGCCATTACTTCTTACCCGGACCGGGATTATGTGTCGCTTCGCAGATGCATTGCGGACTATGCGGGCACGGATTTTGAAAATATTATAGTGGGCAACGGCTCTACGGAACTGATTTCACTGTTTATCCAGATTGAACATCCGAAAAAGGCTCTTGTTGTCGGGCCGTCTTATTCTGAATATGAGCGTGAGATTTCCTTAGGAGGCGGCACAACGCTGTATTATCCGCTGCGGGAAGAGGATGGATTTGTACTGAATACACAGGATTTTATATGCAGTTTAAAGGATGATATTGATCTATTGGTGCTGTGCAATCCGAATAATCCGACTTCTACCTGTATCACTAATAAATCGATGCGGATGATTCTGGATGCGTGTCTGCAGCATGGGATTTATGTTATGACGGATGAAACGTATGTGGAATTTGCAGATGATACAGAGGCGATTACATCGGTTCCGCTGACGCATTATTATAATAACCTGGTGATTTTGCGCGGCACATCCAAGTTTTTTGCTGCTCCGGGGCTTCGGCTTGGTTATGCAGTTACCGGTAATAAAGATTTAATCAAGATGATAAATACCAGAAAGAACCCGTGGACCATCAATTCCCTGGCTGCGATTGCCGGAGAAATTATGTTTCAGGATGAAGCTTATATTCGTGAAACCAGACAGCTGATTTCGACTGAGCGAAAGAGGCTGTATGAGCTGTTTCAGCAGAGAAGTGATTTTAAAGCATACAAGCCTTCCGGGAATTTTATGCTGGTGAAAATATTAAGAGATGATTTGACTTCTCAGGATTTATTTGACCGTGCAATCCGACAGGGCATGATGATACGGGACTGCTCTACATTTCCGTTTTTAGATGATAAGTATATCAGGTTCTGCTTTATGAAGCCGGAAATGAATAATAAACTTATAAAATGCATATTGGATAACTGAGTATGAACACCAGTTTACAAATTTTCAAAATTTAACATATATTTAGAAATATCAGAACTGTACATTGTATTTATGACAGCTGTATAATCTATCCATAGTCTGAAATCAAAAACTTGTAAACTGGTGCTGATTAGATGCTGCTAGATTTTATTTTGTTAGATTTTATTTTATTAGATGTTGTTTGATTAGATTTAATTTGTTAGATTTAATTTATCAAATTCGTATAAGGAGATTCTGCGATGATTCAGCCGCATCACGAAAAAATATTTGAAACGAGCACATTAGGAATCGGGCTTGCTTTTTCTACTGCTCCGGGCGGTTATCAGCCGTCTCACTGGCATGAGGAAATGGAAATTTTATACCCGCTCAACGGGGAAGCGGATATTACCGTTGAGAATAAAAACTATAAGCTGTTCAACAAAAATGCGACTGTCGTGGATTCCTGTAAAATTCACAGTACATTTTCTCAGGAAGAGGCGATGCTGCTGCGTATTCTGATACCGAAGGAACGTCTGAAAAATTATATGCCGGATATTATGCTTTATCATATTCACTGCATACCGGAGGAAATCGGCACGGATAAGTTTGAAGAGTATTACAGAATCTGCGAGCTGTTAGCAGAGCTGACGCGCCTGTATATGTATGATGCCACGGCTTTCCGCCTGTCCGCTGAAGGCATGATTTTGCAGGCCGCCGCACTGCTGCTGCGTTATTTTTCCACAAAAGATACGCAGACATCCTTAGAAGCAGACCCGCTTACCGTGGAACGCATCCGTTCTGTTATCCGGTACGTGGAGAAGCATTATCATGAAAATATATCCTTGCAGGACGCGGCCTCTCATATCGGAATCAGCCGCGAATATTTCTGCCGGATATTCAAAAAAAATATTGGAAGTTCGTTTTTGCAGTATATCAATGATGTGCGGCTTTCTAAAATTTACAGCGACCTGCAGACAACCAGCCTGCCGGTTGCAGAAATTATGGAAAAAAACGGGATTACCAGCCAGAAGCAGTTTAACCAGTCATTTAAGAAACGATACGGGTGCACGCCTTCTTCGGTTCGGAAAACACAAGAGCAGAAAACACCCGGGTAACCGTTTCCGTTACCTGCCAAAAAAGGAAAGCGGCATTTCCTGGAATTAACCCAGACTGCATCACTTAATGGATAATCCCAAATCACGGGCTTCCTTTAATGCTGCGTTTCCTTTTATATCTCCTTTATCCTTAACTCCTCTTACAAGTACCATGCCCGCATCTTCCAGATGAAAAAATTGAAGTATCATCTGATACTGCAGTTTTACTGCGTCAAATAATTCCGGCAGCTGCGCTGCCCCAGCCAGCAGCAGCACAAGTTTTTTGACTGGAAAACTGTTTCTCATGGGTGTATGCAGTCTGTCAATGACCGCTTTTAATTCCGCACTGATGCCATAAAAATATACCGGTGATGCCACAGCCACAATATCAGCCACCTTCAGCTTTTCATATATCCTGCCCATGTCATCATTTTGAAAGCACTGATTCCCTTCCCTTGTAAAACATGAATTACACCCAATGCATGGATTGACCTTATAGTCGGCAACAGATACAATCTCTACAGAATTATTTTCACGGGCTCCTTCTGCAAATGCCTGTGCGAGCAGGTCTGTATTGCCATTTTTTCTCATGCTTCCAGTCAGAATAACGATATTACTCATTGGCGATTCATCCTCCATATCTTTTTATTCAGAGTCTTATGTCATTATTTCGGCAGAAAACCGTTCCCGCTAAAGTGAAATTTTCTAATATTCCTCTGCGGCCTTTTCAGAAATTACCGTCCAGCCATCATCTGTCCAGTAGAAAACTCTTTGCAGTCCCTGATACCGCCCATTTTCATCTATGAAGTTCAGCAATATTCCCTGCCTTGGCATACCCGAGATATCAGCGGCCTTTGTCCCATTCGTAACCTGATTGGAAAGAACCGAATTTTCAATTACAATTCCATTGGCAAGTGTAACCGGGTTTTGCGTGTCTAATTGAATCACTGCTTCTGGCACCGGAGCAGCGCCAGCCGGATTCACATTCAGCACAAAGACTGCTGCCGCTCCGTAATTACTTGCCGGTATGCGTATTTCCAAAATAACTGCATCTTTCTCCTCCGAAAACAGCCTTCCAGTCTGAAATTCGTAATGCCCATAAACCGGGAAAACTTTAGCCACAGTTTGACCGGTTCCCAGATGAATTCTGACTACAGTTACTTTTTCCTCATAATCGCCAAACTGATATGTACTTATGTATACTTCATCATCGGCATCTCCTATACCATCCAGGTTCAGATTTTGAAATAGCTGACCTTCTGTCTGCATGCCTGCTGCCCAGGATGGCTCACTATCCGCTGCTTCTAAAGCTGCACTCTGTTCCTGAAGCGAATCCGGCTGCTTTGTCATATTGTTTACAGTCATATGATTTGTACATGCTGAGCACATCAGCATCGTGATAAATAAAACAGGTACAATGTTCTTTTTCATAACCTTCTCCTAATCTGTCCCGCAATAAAACGATTGTTCCGGCAGCTGTAATTTCCTTATCCCTGCCACCTGTATCTTTTTTTCAAACTGTACGGCTGACCGAATGCCAGCATCCAGCTTCGGGCGTATGGGCAGGAAACACCAGCCGCCTTTGTTACATAATCTGGTTTAATTCAGTTCAATATACTTTGCATAAACATAAGAAATAATCTCACCTTTTTTGGTTTCCATATATCCCTTCTCTTTATGAGAATAATTGGAAATATCTGCCGATCCAAAACTTGCAAATTTATTATATATCCGGTTCAGTACCACCAGTTCATTTTCAGAAAGAACGTCCTGCGGCATATCTTTCTCAGGAATCACCTGATGCCTTTCATATCCGTTATCATAAACCACTTCAATATGGACAATATGGTCAGCCGTCATTGTGCCAAGAAGAATATCAAAATTTTCAGGTACCGGTCCATACGGAAGGTGTGCGTACCTCGTCCCAGATATTGATATTCCATTTTCCTTATAGAAAATCATATCTGAGTAATTCAAAAGCTTCATCAGCTTTGTCTTCAAAAGCTCCGTGCTTTTGTGTGCGAAAAAGAGAACCATTGCACAGAATTTGTCATAATCGAAGGCTCTGCAGCCGTTTTCCTCACATGGTGCTTTTGCAAAGAACAGATGAAGGAATCTTTTTCCAGTCCGGTATTCCTCATTCTGCTCAAGCTGTCCGACAGCAGCCAGCAGCTTTTCTTTTTGTCTTTCGCCCAGGGTAACCTCATTTTCTGTAAGATAGGTCCTCATGTTTTGCGGTTCACGAAGAAAAAGCAGCAGACTGTTATGCGCCAGTTTGTGCCTTCTGCGATACTCATTATATGCCTGGACTAATGTGGCATTATCCAGTTCCTCGCAGAAAAACTCTTCTCCGCATTCAGCACATACCAGCACCTTTGCATCAGCTTCAACCGCCTCCCCGCACACATCATACGTTTCCTTCTTCCTTACTATCTTTGTTTCGACTTCTTTTCCACACTCTTATTTCTACTCCTGATGCGGACGAAAGGATATGAGATAAAAGAACAGTCCGGGGCTGCAGAGGCAGCGGTTGAGAATTTAAAGATTGCGGCACAGGCTTATAATACCGCCTGCAAGAAGTCCAAAAACCAAACGGAGTATCAGGAGCTGACCGCATAAAAAAAAGCCTCAACATTTCCGTCAAGGCTCTGCTAAATCTTTCTTAATGGGTTCGACTGGCTGCTTACTACTGCGCAAGTTCCAAAGAACCTGTTTCATAAATGGCTGACTAAAATTCATTAGCGCCTCACAGCCACAATCCCATTAGCTATATTATATCCAATTTTATCGAAAAGTCAACACTCGAAAACGAAAAAACGCCTAATCTCAACTGCTGTTTTTAGTACAGTACCTTAAATCCAAACCGATAAGTCTTGTCCTGTCAGCCATCATATAGCTTCTTTCTTAAATTTCCCGCCCCTCCCATTGAACCGTACGTACGGGTCTCGTATACGGCTCTGCAACTTATATTCCAGCTTTAACTAAGCAGCAACCCTGAAAATCTCTTCTTGATTACATCCAATCTTATACTTCCATTTTAGATAATTAAGATTCCTGCAGATGGTTTTCGGTCTTTTCCACTGGTTCATGACGATTACTCGGATTTTATGTCTCAGCTCCCCCAAACTCTTCCATGAACTGCTTCATCATCCCTATTCTGAAATATTGCCATTTCAATTTTCTTGAATATGAGCACATCATCCGCATACAATCGTGTAACATCCTTCAAGCAACTCTTCCTCCTGCGGTTTTGGCAGTAAATACATCTTTTAATCTCCTTTCGGTTTTCTTTTTGCATCCAGTCTTTCCAATATGCAGCCCTGTAAATAATGCCATCGTTACCAAAGATACAGAATTCTGACAATCAGCGACAGGGAGGCTTTACCTATCCGCCTTAAAAAGCAAAACAGGCAGGCCTTCCGTCATTCACTGACCAAAGGCCTGCCCATCCGCGATAATTTGTATACTAAATTATACTAACGGTTCAGGATACTGGCTGCATATTCGCCTAATATCTTTCGCATTATTGTTTTTAACAGATTTTTCAGCATTACCTTTAAATCCATTTTTTTAAACTGCGGCCTGTAGGATAATATAATATAGGTACACGTGACCACAATCTGTGCTATAGAAAGAATCATATATTCCGCCGCAAATTCAAAATTTTTTACCGGCACAGCTGCTTTAATAACCATCAGCCCCAGCCCGGCGCAAAACGGAATCAGTTTTTTTCTATTCTTTAAATAGATGCTTAAAATAGCACATATTAATATACCGCATTCTGACAGCCTCCATATGAACGGTAATTTATATGTAAATGCCGTCATCAGCATCATGCATACTGAAAATATATACGCAGCATTCCATGGATCTGTTAATTTATTCCGTTCTCTTAAAGGGAGCACTTTTCCTCTAAATGAATGCAGCTTTGCTTCTTCAAACCGGTCTTTTATAACATTCTGAATATACAAATAATGTTTCTTTTCATAACTGGTCTGATAAATCTGCGTTTCGTTTTGATCATAGCGTTTTTGTATGCGGTCCGTAATTTCATTTGCCCAGGCAAGTGTTGAAGAAAATGAACCATAAGCACAAAATGCCAGTAAAAAATATACAGCTGAAACAGGCAGAGCTGTAAATGTGCTGCCTGGTGCAAATGCAAGTAAACCAAGGAAAAAACGAAGCGGATATCCAAAGCCAACGGACACAAATATCAAAAGAATTAAATTTTTCGCTCTTGCAGTCTCATATACTAATGTCGAAACAAATAAAATCAGCAGACTGAAGAAAGGCAGCCATATATCTCTTCTGCAATATAATATTGCTAAAAATACAGATAACATGATTCTGCCAGCCGCGACCATGAAAGAAACCTTAATCACATGCCTTTCATCCTCATGCTCATCAAAAAGAAGCCTGTTTTTATGTCCTGCTTCTTTATCCTCTTTAATCCCCCGTATATCATTAATCTGATATCTTGCCTGATACGCAAGAAAATCAAATAGAAACATTACAGAAATCAGCTGTATGATATGTATCATTCTTATTTTCGTATGCGTATAAAAAATCCAGCACAGCCAGCCGATTACAATTAATAAAGGCTTTTGTAAATCCTGAGTTTTGGGATATATCAAATATTTTAATAAATGATTGAAAGATTTTGCTTCTGCATACACTCTGCCCGACACGATTCCTAATCGTATCCGCTGATTTTCATGTGCCATATCCCAGGAAAACTGTACAACGTCTCTTGCAAGAATCGATAACCGCCAAAACAGCACAACTGTAAAAAACATCAGCATTATAATTATGCTCAGTATTAATTTATCGACAAATCTTATCGGAGCAATTTCAAAAAACAGCGATAATACCACTCCTAAACTAAATAATATAATAGAAATAACTGCACCAACATAAGCAAAAAAGGCAAGAACGGTATGGGTTGATGTAACATGGCGTATATTTTTTGTCAAAACCGGAGCACTAAATGCATCCCAGTGCAGGAAGGTGCCTCTGTTTTGATTGTCCTGCGTGTTTGGAATTAAATCATATAACCGGTCCTCTATATTTTGAATGTGATAATACCTCAAAATATTTTCTATCCCTAAATAAATAATATATAAAAACGCAACCATAAATGCCAGCGCACTGAGCCAGAAAACCAGTCTGGCAGGAGTGATAATCTGCAATAATGGATTGACAATGATATGCAGCCAGTTCTCCTTTGGTAATTCGAGTTTTAATAAAGCATCAAAATTTTGATTTTTATCGCCGGAAGAAAGATAGGATGCACCAAACAATACTCCTAATATCGTACCGACAATATTAATTATTTCAAAAATCTGATTCTGTGTACACCGGCTGTCTTCTCTCGATTCGCTCAATTCAGCAATCAGTTCATTAATCTTATCCTGTACATTATTTTGTTCGATGTTATCCATAACATTTATTCTCCTTTATTAATAAGAATGTTATCCTGTTAATCTGACTATGATTAAATATATTATAGAACCGGTATGTTAACGCCGAAAACATGCTATTACAGAGATGGTTTATTCAATTATACAACAATCGCATGATAATTATCAAGCTTTTATTTTCATAATTCAATTTCCCGGTCTGTATGGAACTGGCGGATATCTTCAGGTTTTTTTCTGCCGTTCGTCCGATATCCGTTATATTTTATTTCAGTTTACTCAGATTTGTGCGCTCCCCTAAAATTGCATCTAGTCCGTATTGATTTTCTTTGTGAGATATGATAAACTTATAAAAGTTCTACTTAGAAATGTTCTAACTGGAATGGAGGCAGTTACATGGAAACAAAGGGCGGATTTTATATTTCACAGATAAAGCAGCTTCAAGACAGGATTTTTGAACGGTTACTGCTTGAAAACGACATTGAACTAAATGGCGCTCAGGGACGAATACTGTTTATTCTATGGAAAAAAGCTCCTCTTACAATAAGCGAGATAAGCGAACAGACATCTCTTGCAAAAAACACGGTATCTGTTGTAATCAATGGTATGGTCCATAAAGGAATTGTGGAGAGAAATATCAATCCGCAGAATCGCCGCCAAACGCTTGTATCGCTCACGGAGTACGCGAAATCTTTACAGGGAAAATATGAAATGGTATCTCAGCAAATGAATTTACTGTTTTATGAAGGTTTTTCAGAAGATGAGCAAAAACAGTTTGAGCAGTATCTTGCCCGGATACTTGAAACCCTGATAAGAAATCTGCATACAGACTAATATTAGGTAAAGGAGGAAATTCAAATGAAAAAAATGGAATCTATTGCTGATTTTATCCAAAAGCAGAAAGTGGCATTTATTGCGTCCGTGGATGAAGAAGGCTTTCCAAATATGAAGGCGATGTTTGCACCACGAAAAATGGCGGGAAACTGTTTCTATTTTTCAACCAATACATCCTCCATGCGCGCTCAGCAGTTTGCAAAGAACCCGAAAGCAAGTATTTATTTTTATAATAAGGGGCGCTTTAAATATGAGGGAATTATGCTGACTGGTACGATGGAAGTTTTGCATGACGATGAAATAAAGCGGGAAATCTGGCAGACTGGTGACACTATGTATTACAGGAAAGGCGTAACAGACCCGGATTACTGTGTATTAAAATTTACGGCAGTAAGGTGCAGACATTATTGTAATTTGAAGTCAGAAAGCTTTGATATTAAAGATTTGAAATAATGTGCGCTGAGCGGATACAGATATTCTATCTATTATCTAAAATGGCAGCTTCCTCTTCAAAGGACGCTGCCGCCAAACTAGAAATCATCTGTGCAGTCCAGATTCCGTCTCAGCCAGAGCAAACGTATCCTCAATGCTTCTATTCTCTCTAAAAGGGGGCAGAGCCTGTTTCTTACGAAATTTACTAAAACGGCAAAGGAAACCTATCTATTCTTAATCGCTTCTTAATCGCTATCTGCTGCTATAAAAAGGTGTTTTTCATTTTTGCTATAATAATAAATACTATCTGATAAAACATCCTGTTGTGGCAGCATTTCAAAATTTACAGTCATCACTAAACGTTTTAATCGTTTTGCAAACAGTTTGTCACAAACATATGCGGGAACTAAAATAACTTCATGTAAAGAACTCGGAAGCACATAAAAACCTGAACCAAATTTTTGAGAAATAGTTTCCAGCATTCCATCATATAGAACACAGGAAGCACCATATACAGCCATACTATTAGTTAGTATATACATAGGCAGTTCCTCCTCTCTATATTCATTCATAACATTAAGAATATCCTCAGATACAGATCCATTTATATTTTTGAACTGTGCCGGGAGTTTTATGGGTGTATTTTTTCTTGCATTCTTGCAAATCTCTTTTGCACCTGCACCCCATATACGAAGCATACTGTTATTTATCAATACGCTCTTACTATATTTTACATCTGTATCTGCCAGCAGATAAAATACCAAAGACAAATCACAGATTTCAATATGAGGAATATTTTGCAAAAGCTCTCTGTTTGCCCGATAATTTATAATACGAAACATAATGTTACTTTTTACAAAATCCCAATTATAAAATTTATCCGCACAAAAGTCATCGTTATATGCTTTTCTTCTCTTATAATCACGAATTATATCCATAGCAATCAAATCAATATCTTCCTGTTTGTTACACAATTCATAATACTGCTCTATCGTAAAGCATTCTGCTAGTTCGCCTCCCTTTTCTATGATAAATAAACATTTTCTCCTTATATTGTTGTTCAGACAGATATTCTGCATATATACATTATAGCTGAAACCAAGCTCTCTCTGCAGCCTGCTTACAAGTTCTTTTTCATATTTTTCGTAATTCTGCACATTATCTTCCTCCATAAGTCTTCTTCCAGCTCATTTGCTTTACTCAAAATTATATATCAATTATAAGCGCATGATCTAAATGCGTCAACAAAAAATTATCATTTAGTTAATTATTTTTTCAAATAATAAATTCTTGTCTGGGAATCATAAAATCAAAAGCAGTAATTATCTATTAGTTAATATTATTACCCAAATATAAATTACAAAAAGTTAAACTAATAGAAATAATTTTTATCTGAAAGGAAAACAGTCATGATTCTGATAGGCGAACGAATCAAAGGTCTTCGTACATCCCGCAAGCTGAACCAGAAAGAACTCGCACAGATTCTTCAGGTTTCTCCAGCTGCTGTATGCAATATGGAATCAGATTCCAGGCAGCCGTCTCTGACCATGCTGCTAAAACTTTCCAGCATCTTTCATGTATCAACCGACTACCTGTTAGACAATCAGCCCTCTCTTGACTATATTTCTACAAAGGGTCTGACATCTGCGCAAATACAGATCATTCATCATCTGGTCCAATCCTTTCTTGCAGAAAACGAAAAAAAATAACAGCTGTCAGTTCTATTAAGCACTGCAGCTGTCTATTCTGTCTTCCTATGCCTTAATTCTGTCAAGCTCTGCAAAATAACACCCATACTTGACAAAACTGCTTTTAATTCCACATATCTTTTACTATATCCTCTTGCGGTGGCATATTTTCAAAACGAAAAACTGCAGTGTTTCCCCGACAGAAAGCCAGAAATCATCTCTGCAGTCCAAACGCCTTCTCAGCCAGCGCAAGCGTATCCTCAATGCTTCTATTTTCATCCCTGAGTATCACCTGAAAGCCGGAATCCAAAAAAGCTTCATACACCGCCCGTGAATGAACCCTTTTCAAACATTCCCTGAAATTTTCCATTGCATGCTTCGGATTTTCTTCGTTTAAAAGCAGCTGATACAAAAACTGTTTTTCCTTATCCGGCCTTTCAAAAAACCGGTTTACCGATATCTCAGGGTCCGCTAACATGATTAACACATGCTCTTTATCCGATATTTCCTTCAGCGTTTCTATGGAAATATTCGTATCCACAAACACCATTCTGCCCTCAGTATCCAGCTGACCCAGTATCTGAAGCTCCAGAATCTCACATTCTTTTATCACTCCCCTCACCCATTCCTCATATTCATCCGGTGTCCTTGTGATAAAATCGCGCCAGTCCTCTAAATCTCTTGTATAAGTCAGACACGGAAATTTTTCTTTGTCTAATCCTTCTAAAACAGCATCCTGATAATTTTCTTCACAGGCAATGCCGTCATACTTCTTTGCAAGCCGCTTCACCATTGTAGATTTTCCGGCATATGCTGTTCCGTTTATAAAATATATATTCCTAAATTTCATCCTATTTTCTCCCCCAAAAAATACCGATTCTTCATTAACTTCTTTTTCATTTACCGTAACATTTTAGACAGGGATACTTTGCACATTCTTCCTAAAAACTGCCGCCAAAAGGTAACTACACCCCAAACATCTCAAGTAACGCCCGCCAGAAACCAGCCGGGAGAGGGGATTTGCACGGTCTTCCTGCGGCATCGGAAGAATGTTTAGAAGCCCTTGGCATTCTGCTAAAAAACCAGGCGGCGAAGCCGAAGCGGCACCGGTAGCTGCTGGCAGAAGGCCAGGGCGAATAGGTGCCGCGTCCCGTCCGCAGCCACAGCGTAAACGCAGAATGCCTAGGGCTTCTTAACATTCTGGAGCAGCCGCAGGAAGACCGTGCAAATCCCCTCTCCCAGCGTCCGCGCAGCCACACCCCCACCCCCCTCCTCTTGCCCGATTTGTAATTTACCCTCTTCTTCACGCAAAATCAAAAATAGACAGCTGATTCGACTCCGGAATCCCTCCCAGAATCCCCAAATCCCCCATCAAATCTGCCACAGACTTACTCACCTTCGACCTCTGCCTGAAATCATCCTTTGACAAAAACGGCCCGTCCTTCACTGCCTCAACCACGCCGTCAGCCGCTTTCTCTCCCATGCCGTCAATCGCGCTCAGCGCCGGCATCAGCTTCCCGTCCAGAATCTGGAAATGGCGGGCCTTCACAATCGAAAGGTCAATCGGGCAGAATTCAAATCCCCTGGCATACATCTCCTGAACGATTTTCATATCCTTAACCGTATCCTGCTCCTTTTTCGTCAGCGTATCCTTACGCCTGTCATAATCGCGCATAAAATATTCCAGCTTTTCCTTTCCCTGGCACATCAGCTCATAGTTAAAAGACGTCGCCCGGATGGAAAAATATGCCGCATAATAAGCAAGCGGATAAAACACCTTGCAGTACGCAATCCGCCATGCCATCATAACATAAGCCGCCGCATGGGCTTTCGGGAACATATATTTGATTTTCTGGCACGACCAGATATACCAGTCCGGAACGTCATGCTCCTTCATGGCTTCAATCCACTCTTCTTTCAGTCCTTTGCCTTTGCGCACGGATTCCATAATCGTAAAAGAAAGCTCGCTCTCCAGTCCCATGCCAATCAGATAAATCATAATATCGTCGCGCGTACAGATAGCCGTCGAAATCGTCGCTTTTCCTTCTTCTATCAGAGTCTGGGCATTGCCGAGCCATACGTCGGTTCCGTGCGAAAGCCCTGAAATGCGCACCAGGTCCGAAAACGACTGCGGCTTTGTATCAATCAGCATCTGAATGACAAATTCGGTTCCAAACTCCGGGATGCCAAGCGAGCCAACCGTACAGCCCCCGATATCTTCCGGGCTGATGCCGAGCGCGTCCGTGCTTTTAAAAATAGACATTACCGCCGGGTCGTCTAACGGGATTTCCGTTGCATGGATTCCGGTTAAATCCTCCAGCATGCGTATCATGGTCGGATCATCGTGCCCGAGAATGTCCAGTTTTAACAGGTTGTGGTCAATGGAATGGTATTCAAAATGCGTCGTCACAATGTCCGTGGACATATCATTCGCCGGATGCTGAATCGGCGTAAAGGAATAGATTTCCTCCCCCATCGGCAGCACGACAATTCCGCCAGGATGCTGCCCGGTCGTTCTGCGGATGCCGACGCACCCCTGGACAATCCGGTTAATCTCACAGACCCGTTTATGGATACTGCGCTCCTCATAATATCTTTTGACATATCCGAATGCCGTCTTATCCGCTAACGTGCCGATTGTCCCGGCGCGGAAGGTCTGTCCGGCACCGAAAATAACCTCGGTGTATTTATGCGCTTTCGACTGATAGTCCCCGGAAAAATTCAGGTCGATATCCGGCTCCTTGTTTCCTTTAAATCCCAGAAACGTTTCAAAAGGAATGTCAAATCCCGCCTTTACTAACGGCCTGCCGCACTCCGGGCACAGACGGTCCGGCATGTCACAGCCGGAGCGGCCCGCATATGCCTTTACCTCGTCCGAATCAAAATCGCTGAAATGGCAGTATTCACAGTAATAATGCGGGCTTAACGGATTGACCTCCGTAATGCCTGCCATGGTAGCTACAAACGATGAGCCGACCGAACCGCGCGAACCGACCAGATAACCGTCTTCGACCGATTTCCACACGAGCTTCTGCGCAATAATATACATCACGGCATATCCGTTTGATATAATCGAATTTAACTCCCGCTCCAGCCGTTTTGACACGATATCCGGCAGCTTATCCCCGTACATTTCACGCGCCCTGTTATGGCAGATATCGCGCAGCATCTGGTCTGAATTTTCAATGACCGGAGGCGCTTTATCCGGCCGCACCGGAGCAATCCGCTCACACATGTCGCAGATTCTGCCCGGATTTGTGATTACGACTTCTTCTGCCTTCTGGCTTCCGAGATAGGCAAATTCTTCTAACATTTCTTCTGTCGTATGTAAATAAAGCGGCGCCTGTTCATCCGCGTCTTTAAATCCGTGCCCCGCCATAATGATTCTGCGGTACTCCGCGTCCTGCGGGTTTAAGAAATGCACGTCACAGGTCGCCACCACCGGTTTATGAAAATCTTCGCCGAGCTTTACAATCCTGCGGTTGATTTCCTGCAAATCCTCCTCGGAATTCACCGGATACTTTTCCTCCCGGAGCATAAACGCATTGTTGCCGTTTGGCTGGATTTCCAGATAATCATAAAAATTTACCAGCCTTGCAACCTCTGTCTGCGGTTTTCCAAGCAGCAGCGCCTGATACAGCTCGCCGGCTTCACAGGCTGAGCCGACAAGCAGACCCTCGCGGTAACGCGAAAGCTCACTTTTGGGAATACGCGGCCGCTTGCTGAAATACGTAAGATGCGACATCGACACCAGCCGGTACAGATTTACGCGCCCGTAATCATTTGTGGCAAGAATAATCGCGTGATACGTCGGCATTTTCATAATCTGCTGCGGCGACGCTTTTCCCTGTTCATTTAAGGCATCCAGGTCATAAATGCCCCTGTCGCTTAACATACTGATAAACCGGATAAAAATATGCGCCGTGCACTCCGCGTCATCGACTGCCCGGTGATGATTCTGCAGGGAAATATGCAGCTCCTTTGCAACCGTATCCAGCTTAAAGCGGTTTAGATTCGGCAGCAGATATCTTGCCATGGCAACGGTGTCCGCAAATGTAAATTCACAGGCAAGCCCCAGGTCTTCACAGTTCTTTTTAATAAATCCCATATCAAATTCCGCATTGTGCGCCACCATGACACAGCCTTTGCAAAATTCCATAAATTCCGGCAGAATCACGGTAATATCCGGCTCATTGATAACCATGTCGTCACGGATTTTCGTCAGTTCTTCAATGGCAAACGGTATTGGAACCCTGGGATTTACAAATTTCGAAAAACGTCCGGTTATTTCGCCTCCTTCTACCTTTACGGCGCCGATTTCAATGATTTTATGCGCATTCGGACTCAGTCCCGTGGTTTCCAGGTCAAAAACCACAAACGCATCTGTCAGCTTCTGGCCGAGCGGATTTGTAACAATCTGTTTTAAATCATCCACCAGATAAGCTTCCACGCCGTAAATCAGTTTAAAATCAGAATCCTTCGGCAGCGCATGATATGCCGTCGGAAAAGCCTGTATCGCGCCATGGTCTGTAATCGCTAACGCCTTATGCCCCCAGGAAACCGCCTGTTTTATAATATCCCCCACATCCGAAATGCCGTCCATATCGCTCATTTTCGTATGGCAGTGCAGCTCCACGCGTTTTTTCGGGCTTGTATCCATTCTCCGGTCTTCAAAATCAGCAATCTTCTTAATCCCGGATATCGAACTCAGTGTCAGTTCGCTGTCAAAGCGGTCAAAAGCAGTCACCCCTTTGATTTTCAGAAAAGCTCCCTTTTTTACTCCGCTTAATAATTCTTCCAGATGTTCATTTTTGGTAAAAATCTTCATCACCATGGAATCCGTAAAGTCGGTAAGCGTCACGATTACGATGCTCTTCTCCCCGCTTCGAAGCTCCCTGGTATCAGCCTCAATCACTTTGCCGCGGATAACGATTTCTCCCATTTCTCCCGTAATCTGCTCAATAGCGATGGCTTCCTCCTCAAAATCCCTGCCATAAATTACATCCGGATTATCGGAACGTTTTAACGGGAAATCCCTGCGCATGCCGCCTCTGCCAAAGCCTGCCCTGCCCGTCTGCTGCTTCGAAAAACCTGCTTTTCCTGCCTGCGCTGTTTTTCCGGCATCCTGACCAGATGCTCCCGCCGCAGCCCGGGCCGCTTTTGTATCCGGCGTGCCTTTTTTATTCTCCGTTCGCGCATCAGCCCTGGCACCTTCTGCAAAGCCGCCCGCCGCATTTTTCGCTGACCCGGCTGTCTGCGCATCCATAAAGGAAGAACCATCCGCTCCGTTTTCTCCTTTGCCGGACATATTCCGCCTGTCTTTTTCCGTTATGCCGCCTGTCACGTCTTCCTTAGAATCCGCATCTCCTGTTTCATTTTTAAAAGCGGTTTCCTCTATTCCGTCTAAAATCTGCCTGATTTCCAGGGCAATCTGCATATCGCTTTCCTTTTTCCGGCTGCTTTCTTTTTTCGGCTCAAACACCGGTTCTATTGTAAGCGAAAGGCCGCAGCGGTCGCGCACAATTTTATACAGAATCTCCAGCAGCTCATCCGAACGGTTCTGTGCCACAATGGAATCTTCCATATACAGTTTCATATGGTCCTTTTCATCAAATTCCATCCTGGCACAGCGAAACAGGTTATAAAGCAGGAGACTGTAAGACCTAAGTTCTTCTAAAATACTGTCTTTATAAATGTCCATCAGCGTCTTGGGCGTATACTGCGCGGAAAGCTGGTAACGCTCAATAATTTTTACCGTAAGCTCCTGCTGCGGAAACAGCTGGTTTTTAATATTGTGCTCCAGCTTTAAGATATGCTTCTTTTGAATCAGCCTGGTACCGTTCAGATAAACGCGCAGACTCGTTCTGTCTTTATTCGAAACAACCCTTGGCACTTCCATATCTGTCAGCAGCTGTTTCATCTCTCCGTTTACCTGAAGCACCGGAAATACTTCAAAAAAACTTTTCGGCATCTATTCTCTCCCCCAGTGAAGCAGTTCTTCCCGAAGCGCTCCCAGCAGCTCTTCTTCCGGGAGCTTTTTTACAATTTCCCCATGACGGATTAACAGACCTTCCCCGCATCCCCCGGCAATTCCGATATCTGCTTCCTTTGCTTCTCCAGGACCGTTTACTACGCAGCCCATAACCGCTACTTTGATATCCAGCGGAATATCTGCCACCATTGTCTCCACCTGGTTTGCCAGCCCGATTAAATCGATTTTTGTTCTGCCGCAGGTTGGACAGGAAACGACTTCAATGCCGCCTTTTCGAAGGCCGAGCGTCTTTAAAATCAGCTTTGCGGACTTTACCTCTTCTAACGGGTCGCCGGTCAGCGAAACACGTATCGTATCGCCGATTCCCTGATACAGAATCAGGCCGATTCCCATCGCTGACTTGATATTGCCGCTGTAAACCGTCCCCGCCTCTGTAATGCCGACGTGCAGCGGATAATCTGTCTTTTCTGCAATCAGCTCATGCGCACGCACACACATCAGAACATCCGATGATTTAATGCTGATTACCAGATTGTCATAGCCCGCATCTTCAATCAGGCTTACCTGCCGCAGGGCGCTTTCCACAATTCCCTCAGCCGTCACGCCGTGGTATTTTTCTAACAGCTCTTTTTCCAGCGAGCCGCTGTTGACTCCGACACGGATGGGAATCCCACGCTCCTTTGCCGCATCCGCTACTGCCTGGACGCGCTCTTTCGAACCGATATTTCCCGGATTGATGCGGATTTTATCTGCTCCGTGCTCTATGGCTGCTATGGCGAGACGGTAGTCAAAATGAATGTCCGCAATGACCGGAATCTGTACCTGCTTTTTAATTTCCGTTAATGCTGCAGCAGCCTGCATATCAGGCACTGTGCAGCGGATGATATCGCATCCTGCAGCGGCAAGACGGTTTATCTGTGTGACTGTGGACTGGATGTCTTCTGTTTTCGTATTTGTCATGGACTGGATTAAAACGGGATTGTTACCGCCGATGACGCGGTTTCCAATTTGTACGGTTTTGGTTTGTTTTCGTTTTGCTATCATATTTTTATGCCTTTCGGATTTTTATTTTTGTTTTTTTATATTGTAACCGAAAGATAAGGGAAATGCAAAACTTTCCTGATAATTTGGAGAAATTGAATTGCGGGGATTGCGGATGTATCAGATGACATGAATTTTATAGCGCGATGTTTCTTTTGGGACGCCGGGCGGGGAAAGGTTTTCCTTCTTATGTTCCGCTTCCAAAAAGCAGGAAGTTCTAAGTTTTCTGCGGC
>CANDJC010000092.1 GCA_947384955.1 uncultured Eubacterium sp.
AGGAAAATTCGGAGCTGGATTTATTTGAGGCATTTCATAAGCATAAAGATGATGCGCGGATTCCGGAAGTTGTGGCAGATATGGAAAAGGAACTCGGAACCGGAAATCAGAAGCCGGAAATTCTGCCAAAGCTGGCGCAGTACGAGCTTACGCTGTTAGACTGGATTGAAGCGCATAAAGGATACCGTGAATATGTTGCGATAGCCGGAAAATGCTGGCCGGCATTCCAGACACAGTTTGGATTTGTGCCTTGCTATGTAAACAGCCGTCTGACTGGAAGAGGCATTCCGGTTTCCTGTGAAGTGGATATTTACGGGGCGCTGAGCGAATTTATCGGAACCTGTGTCAGCGAAGATGCCGTAACTCTTTTGGACATCAACAATACCGTACCGAAGGATATGTATGAGGAAAGTATTAAAGGCAAATTTAATTATACACAGCAGGATACGTTTATGGGATTCCACTGCGGAAATACCTGCTCAAGCAAATTATCTGCATGTTCGATGAAATACCAGATGATTATGGCGCGCACGCTGCCGGAAGAAGTGACTCAGGGAACGCTGGAAGGCGATATTATTCCTGGCGATATTACATTCTTCCGTCTGCAGAGCACGGCGGATGCAAAGCTGCGGGCTTATGTGGCACAGGGCGAGGTGCTTCCGGTAGCTACCAAATCGTTTGGCGGTATCGGTATCTTTGCGATTCCGCAGATGGGCAGATTTTACCGTCATGTATTAATCGAGGGCAATTATCCGCATCATGGCGCAGTGGCATTCGGACATTTTGGAAAGAGTCTTTATGAAGTGTTCAAATTAATCGGAACAGACCCGGATGAAATCGGATTTAACCAGCCTCAGGGAATGCTTTACAGGACAGAGAATCCTTTTCAGTAACAGTCAGATAAGCGGGGAGAAAAATTATGCTGTATATAGGTGTTGATTTGGGTACATCTGCCGTGAAGCTGCTGCTGATGCAGGCGGACGGCACGATTGAACATATAGTTTCGAAGGAATATCCGCTCAGCTTTCCAAAACCGGGCTGGTCTGAGCAGAATCCGATAGACTGGTGGAATGCATGTGTGGAAGGTATCAAAGAACTGACTGCGGATGCAGATAAAAGCCAGGTCGGTGGTATCAGCTTCGGCGGGCAGATGCACGGGCTGGTAGCGTTGGATGATAAGGATGAGGTCATCCGCCCGGCTATTTTATGGAACGATGGCAGGACGGCGGAAGAGACGGATTATCTGAATGAAACCATCGGAAAAGAAAAGCTGTCGCAGTATACGGCGAACATCGCATTTGCCGGATTTACAGCGCCGAAGCTTTTGTGGATGAAAAAGCATGAGCCGCAGCTGTTTGCCCGGATTGCGAAAATTATGCTTCCAAAAGATTATATCGCATACAGGCTGACCGGGGTTCACAGCACGGATGTTTCTGACGCTTCGGGAATGCTTTTAATGGATGTAAAAAATAAATGCTGGTCGAAGGAAATGATGGAAATCTGCCAGATTACCGAAAGCCAGCTGCCGCGTATTTTCGAAAGCTATGAAAAAATCGGAACGCTGCTGCCGCAGGTGGCAGAAGAACTGGGACTGCCGCAGACAGTTATCGCAGCCGCAGGGGCAGGGGATAATGCAGCCGCAGCAGTAGGAACCGGAACGGTCGGGGACGGAAGCTGCAACATTTCCCTGGGAACAAGCGGGACGGTATTTATTGCAAGCGATAAATTCGCTGTGGACAGCCACAATGCGCTTCATGCTTTTGCACATGCGGACGGGCATTATCATTTAATGGGCTGCATGTTAAGCGCAGCTTCCTGCAATAAATGGTGGATGGAAGATATTTTAGATACCAAAGATTTTGCGGCGCAGCAGGAAGGCATTACAAAGCTGGGTGAAAACCATGTTTATTTCCTGCCGTATTTAATGGGAGAGCGTTCGCCGCACAATGACCCGAAAGCACGCGGGACATTTACCGGCATTACAATGGATACGACGCGTGAGGATATGACGCAGGCTGTGCTCGAAGGCGTTGCATTTGCGCTGCGGGATTCCTTTGAGGTGGCAAAGCTTCTGGGTATTGACATTGAGCGTACAAAAATCTGCGGCGGAGGTGCAAAAAGTCCGCTGTGGAAAAAGATGATTGCGAATATTTTGAACATCAAAGTGGATACGCTGGCAAACGAAGAAGGCCCGGCGCTTGGCGGAGCAATGCTGGCAGCAGTGGCAAACGGAGAATATAAAGATGTTGCTGAGGCGGCAGATGCGATTGTTAAAGTGACCGCGACGGAAGAACCGGATGCAGAGCTGGCTGCGAAGTATGAAAAGAGATATCAGACATTCCGCAGTATTTATCCGCAGCTGAAAGGTGTGTTTCAAAATATGTAACGAAGGCGGATGAAGGGGTTTTACCGCTATAATATAATGAAAAGTCCCTCAATTGTATGGGTATACAATTGGGGGATTTTGTTGTTAGGCCATGGGCCTGTTTTCACTTTCAAATTTTTGTATGAAAGCGACGGGTTGTATATTTTTGCAGATTCGGCTATAATATACCCGGATGACACAAAAATAACAGAGGAAGTAAAATAAATATGAAAAAGCAGAACGTAACGTTAACAGGAAAGACCATTCTGATTACCGGAGCAGCCGGATTTATCGGTGCAAATCTGGCGCTGGATTTGCTTCACACAGTATCTCCGGTACATCTGATTGGCATTGATAATATGAATGACTACTACGATGTCAGTATTAAAAAATATCGCCTGTCTCAGATTGAAGAAAAGGCGGCTGCATGCGAAGGTTCTTCGTGGACTTTTGTGAAGGGTTCGATAGCGGATAAAGCGCTGGTGGATTCGGTTTTTGCACAGTATCAGCCTTCAGTGGCAGTGAATCTGGCGGCGCAGGCCGGAGTGCGTTACAGTATTACAAATCCGGATGCCTATATCGAAACAAATCTGATTGGATTTTATAATATCCTGGAAGCGTGCCGTCATTCTTACGATAACGGCAGCACGGGGGTGGAGCATCTGGTATATGCTTCTTCGTCGTCGGTCTATGGCTCGAATAAGAAAATACCATACAGCACGGATGACAAGGCAGACAATCCGGTGAGCCTTTATGCCGCAACGAAAAAGAGCAATGAGCTGATGGCGCATGCGTATTCGAAGCTTTATAATATTCCGTCTACAGGCCTGCGTTTCTTTACCGTTTACGGGCCGGCGGGGCGTCCGGATATGGCGTATTTCGGGTTTGCGGACAAGCTGCGGGCGGGAAAAACGATAGAGATATTTAATTATGGAAACTGCAGGCGGGATTTTACGTATGTGGACGATATTGTAGAAGGAATCCGGCGGGTGATGCAGGCAGCGCCGGAAAAATCAGCGGGTGAGGACGGGCTTCCGGTGCCGCCGTATGCGGTTTATAATATCGGAAACAGCCAGCCGGAAAACCTGCTGGACTTTGTAAATATTTTACAGGAAGAGCTTGTGCTTGCCGGAGTGCTTGAAAAGGACTATGATTTTGAGGCGCATAAGAAGCTTGTGCCGATGCAGCCGGGAGATGTTCCGGTAACTTATGCGGATACTTCGGCATTAGAGGAGGATTTTGGATTCCGGCCGGCTACTCCGTTAAGAGACGGGCTGAGAAAATTTGCACAGTGGTATCAGGAGTTTTATATGTAAAAACCGCCGGGAATGCGAAGGCACAAGAGCCGTCAGAAACACAGGAGTGAATTAGCCGTCAGAAATACAAAGACGCAGGAGCATGTATGAGAGGAAAGGAAACAAAAGTAAATTATGGAAGCAAAGAAACAGTATAAAATAGCGGTAGCGGGGACCGGATATGTAGGAATGTCTATGGCAGTCCTTCTCTCCCAGCACCATAACGTTACGGCGGTAGATATTGTGCCGGAAAAGGTAGAAATGATTAATCAGCGCAAATCCCCTATCCAGGATGAATATATCGAAAAATATCTGGCGGAAAAAGAGCTGCATCTGACAGCGACACTGGACGCGGAAGCGGCTTATACAGACGCTGATTTTATTGTAATCGCGGCGCCGACGAATTATGACAGCAGGAAGAATTTTTTTGATACAAGTGCTGTAGAAGCAGTGATTCAGCTGGCGATTGCATATAACCCGGATGCGGTTATGGTTATTAAATCTACGATACCGGTTGGATTTACGGCATCTGTGCGGGAAAAATATCACTGCGACAACATCATATTCAGCCCGGAATTTCTGCGGGAATCAAGAGCGCTGTATGACAATCTGTATCCAAGCCGCATTATTGTGGGCACGGATGTAGAGAACGCCAGGCTTTTAAAAGCAGCAAATACATTTGCCGCGTTTTTAAAGGAAGGCGCGCTGAAGGAAGATATTGAAACTCTTGTCATGGGATTTACAGAGGCAGAAGCGGTCAAGCTGTTTGCAAATACATACCTTGCACTGCGCGTATCGTATTTCAATGAACTGGATACTTATGCGGAAATGAAGGGGCTGAATTCCCAGCAGATTATTGACGGCGTATGCTTAGACCCGCGTATCGGCAGCCATTATAACAATCCGTCCTTTGGCTACGGCGGCTACTGTCTGCCAAAAGATACCAAACAGCTGCTGGCGAATTATGCGGATGTTCCGCAGAATATGATGTCTGCCATTGTGGAAAGCAACCGGACGAGAAAAGATTTTATTGCAGACCGCGTGCTGGAAATTGCCGGATGCTATGAGGCAAACGGGGAATACGACGCAGCGCTTGAAAAAGAAGTGATTGTGGGCGTATACAGGCTGACGATGAAAAGCAATTCCGATAATTTCCGCCAGAGCAGCATTCAGGGGATTATGAAGCGCATTAAAGCAAAAGGGGCGACGGT
This sequence comes from uncultured Eubacterium sp., assembly GCA_947384955.1. Taxonomy (GTDB): domain Bacteria; phylum Bacillota; class Clostridia; order Lachnospirales; family Lachnospiraceae; genus Eubacterium_J. The sequence goes on from CANDJC010000092.1 coordinate 4,872, forward strand.
GATTATTTATGAGCCGGCGTTAGAAGACGGCGCTACGTTCTTTGGCAGCCGTGTCGTCAATGACCTGGAAAAATTTAAAGAAACAAGCCAGGCGATTATTGCAAACCGTTATGACAGCTGCCTGGATGATGTGGAAGATAAAGTCTATACGAGAGATATTTTCCGAAGAGATTAAAAATAACGATAAAAAGCTGGCTGGCAGTTTTCGCAGAAACAGGGAAAACTGCCGGTTCTTTCAGGAGGCATTACTCTTTAATCTTGTCTAATGCTGTAATGTTTACGCTCAGGCTTGACAAAATAACTTTTAGTTCATCATATCTTTCGTGAATGAATAGGTGTCTGCGTCTTTATCTTTTGCGGATAAAATCTATTTTTGCAGCCTTGAAAACTCTTCCACTGATATTTTTATTAATTCTTCTTTCATCATATCTTCCACTGCCTCCATATTTTTCCACGACTTTATGACTGATACAGTTATGATAGCATTTACTGCCCGGAGTGTAAAGGCTGTGCTGGCTGTCAGGAATCATAAAATACCTGAACACAGTTGACTTTGGGATATAGAATATTATATGCTTATCATGTGATACGGAACCGGTGCCACTTTCATTCAGGTAATGGGGCGATGAACCGGCTGGATTTATATTAAGAAAGGAGATTTTGTTATGGGACTGATAAAAGCAGGAATCGCTGCAGCGGGAGGAACACTTGCAGACCAGTGGAAGGAGTTTTTTTACTGTGACGCAATGGAAAAAGATGTCATGGTTACAAAAGGCAGGAAACGTACCGGTTCCCGTTCGTCGAATAAAAAAGGGAGTGATAACATCATTTCCAATGGGAGCGGAATTGCGGTAGCTGACGGCCAGTGCATGATGATTGTAGAACAGGGGAAAGTCGCTGAGGTGTGCGCGGAGCCCGGGGAGTTCCGGTATGATGCGTCCGCGGAGCCAAGCATTTTTACAGGCGGGCTTGGGAAAGGCCTGGCAGAGACTTTTAAGACTGTGGGCAGACGTTTTACATATGGCGGCGATACGGGCAGGGACCAGCGTGTATATTATTTTAATACAAAGGAGCTGGTGGATAATAAATTCGGGACGCCGAATCCGATTCCGTTTCGGATTGTGGATTCAAAAATCGGTCTGGACGTGGATGTTTCGGTGCGCTGTTCCGGTACCTATTCGTATAAAATTACTGACCCGCTGCTGTTTTACGCAAATGTCTGCGGGAATGTGGAAGAGGATTATACGCGCGGAGAATTGGACGGACAGCTGAAGGCGGAATTTATCAGCGCCCTGCAGACTGCGTTTGGAAAGCTTTCGGATTTGGAAATCCGCCCGAACCAGATAACTGCGCATACGGCAGAACTGGAACAGGCGATGAACGAGGCTCTTTCGCAGAAGTGGGGGAAACTGAGAGGGCTGCAGGTGGTCAGCATTGCGCTTGGTTCTGTTACGCTGCCGGATGAAGACGCGCAGATGATAAAACAGCTTCAGCGCACGGCTGTGCTGCAGAATCCGAATATGGCCGGAGCTGCTTTAGCCGGTGCCCAGGCAGATGCCATGAGAGCGGCTGCTTCGAATGCGGCCGGGGCTGTGAATGGATTTGTCGGCATGGGCATGGCGATGAATGCCGGAGGGGGCATGAATGCACAGAGCCTGTTTGCCATGGGGCAGAATGCGGCACAAAACGCGGCTGTGCAAAATGCTCAGGCGGTACAAAACACGTCTCAGGCAGCACAGGCTCAGACAGCACGAAAACCGGCTCAGGCGGGGACATGGATTTGTTCATGCGGTGCTTCTGCATCCGGGAAATTCTGCCCGGAATGCGGCGCGGCGAGACCTGCAGACAGCGGCGGATGGACCTGTGCGTGCGGCACGGTGAACAAAGGGAAGTTCTGCACAGAATGCGGGGCAAAAAAGCCAGCAGGCGAGCTGCTGTACCGGTGTGACAAATGCGGATGGGAACCGGAAAATCCAGCGCATCCGCCGAAATTCTGTCCGGAATGCGGTGATATTTTTGATGAAAACGATGTGAGATAGTCTGCTGCACAGTCTGTATCAGAAACCGGATGGAATGTGAATCCGGTTTCTGACAGGCCGGCAGTTCTAAAGAGGAGGGAAAATGGCGGAAATACAGGAATATAAATGCCCGTGCTGCGGCGGTGCCATTGCGTTTAACAGTACGCTGCAGAAAATGAAGTGTCCGTACTGCGATACCGAGTTTGAGATGGATACGCTGGCAGGCTATGACAGCGAACTGAAAGATGACCAGCCGGATGATATGAGATGGGAAGAAACGGCCGGGGGAGAGTGGCAGGACGGCGAGACAGGCGGGCTGCGTTCGTATGTCTGCAAATCCTGCGGCGGTGAGATTACATGCGATGAAAATACGGCAGCTTCCTCCTGCCCGTTCTGCGGGAATCCGGTTGTCATGACAAGGCAGATTTCGGGAGCGCTGAGGCCCGATTATGTGATTCCATTTCAGCTGGATAAAAAAGCTGCAAAAGAGGCGCTGAAAAACCTTTATGAGGGAAAACGGCTGCTTCCAAAGTCATTTAAGGATACAAACCATATCAATGAGATAAAAGGCATGTACGTTCCGTTCTGGCTGTTTGATGCAGAAGCGGACGTAAATATGCGCTACCGTGCGTCCAAAATCCGAATGTGGAGCGACAGCAGGTATGATTACACCGAGACGAGTTATTTTAATGTCAGCAGAGGCGGAAGCATGAAATTTGCGCGGGTTCCTGTGGATGGCTCTTCAAAGATGCCGGATGATTTAATGGAATCGTTAGAGCCGTTTGATTTCTCAAAGGCGGTGGATTTTCAGACAGCGTATCTGGCAGGATATCTGGCTGATAAATATGATGTGGACAGTAAAGAGAGCATCGGGCGTGCGAATGAACGCATCAAAAACAGCGCCCGGCAGGCTTTTGACGAAACCGTAAGAGGCTATACAGCCGTTACAAATGAATCGTGCAGCATCCGGCTGAGCGGCAGCAGAGTAAAATACGCCCTGTTTCCGGTATGGATTTTAAATACGGCATGGAACGGGCAGAACTATTTATTTGTCATGAACGGGCAGAGCGGAAAGATGGCGGGCGACCTGCCTTTGGATAAGGCTTTGTACAGAAAATGGCTGTTCGGGCTGACAGGGCTTATCGGCATGCTGCTGTATATTTTTTCTTATCTTATCTGGCTGCTGTAGGAGGGAACATGCAAAATAGAAAAAAGAGATTAACGGTTATGATTCTGGCTCTGCTGCTGACTGTTTTTATAGGGTATCCGGTATCGGCAGCCGGGGATGCAGCGCCGAGGCTGAGCGATAAGGCGGACCTGCTTTCGGACAGTGAGGAAGCAGAGCTTTTAGAGAAGCTGGATGAAATCAGCCAGAGGCAGCAGGCGGATATCGTAGTAGTTACAAGAAAATCGCTGGAAGGGAAATCAGCTATGGAGTATGCCGACGATTTTTATGATGAAAAGGGTTATGGCTTTGGAGAGGAAAAGGACGGGATACTTTTTCTTATCAGCATGGAAGAAAGGGACTGGTATATCTCGACGAGCGGTTTTGGGATTACGGCGGTTACGGACGCGGGACTGGAATATATGTCGCAGCAGTTTCTGGATGATTTGAAGGAAGGGGAGTATGCGGCGGCGTTTACGGTATTTGCAGAGCTCTGCGATGATTTTCTGACACAGGCGCATATGGGTACGCCGTATGATGTGGATTTTCTTCCGAAGGAACCGTTTGCGTTTTTGGGGATGCTTGTTGTTTCACTGGGGATAGGATTTTTGATTTCGCTGGTAGTGACTGGGATTATGAGAAGCCGGCTGAAAACGGTGCATAGCCGGGCGGGGGCGAAGGATTATGTGGATGAAGGGAGCATGAAGCTGACGAAAGAGAAGGATTTGTTTTTGTACCGGAATGTTGTGCGCAGGGAGAGGCCGAAGGAAACGGATAGTTCGGTGAGTGGCCAGGCAGAGTATCCGGGAGGTTCCAGTACGCATACATCGTCGTCGGGGGCGACGCATGGGGGAGGAGGGGGGAAATTCTGATTTGCTGAGTTAGTGGCGGCGGGAGGTATTGGGAGAGGGACGCCGGGCGGGGAAATGGTTTCCTTCTTATGTTCCGATTCCAAAAAGCAGGAAGTTCTAAGTTTTCTGCGCCAGGGTTTTGGATGCGGACGGACCGGCGCCTGATGCCCTGGCGTTATAGCGGGCTGTAGGCAGTGGAGCTGGCAGGCGCCTTTTGGGGACTTCAGGGTTTTATAAAGCGGCAGTCTATGCGTCCCCAAATCCTGGGGGATGAGCAGAAAACTAAGAACTTCCAGCTTTTTTCCAGAGTCACATAAGAAGGAAACCATTTCCCCGCCCGGCTGGTATTGGCGGAATTTACAGTGGCGGAATATACGGTGGGTGCAGATAGAAATCTTTGGGATACAGGGTAAAATCACGATATGCCAAAGAAAAATATTCACACCCATATACGGTATGGCGGATTTTAGGGTTTTCTGCTGAAGGAAATTACAGGTAATGAAGCATTATCTGGTGCTTATTAATTGAATTTAGTTAAGTTGCAATTTCTCCGTCCAGCGTCCCGAAAGAAACAGCCCCCGATTCCCATGAATTATGGCATAGATGACCGAATCATTTCTTCAAAAGAAATTAGCCGTATCCCGCTCTGCCCCGCAAGCACTTTTGCATTTTCACGAAACCCCGATTTTGAAAATACATAATAATATTTTTCCGGATAAGAAAAAAGCTCTCCGCGCTCTAATAAAGTCTGAAGGGGTTTTTCGTCTGTCAGTTCGTTTTTCCATTTGCATTCGCCTAACAGAATTTTGTTTTCACCGAGTGCAGCAATGTCGATTTCTTCTTCACGCTGCTTCTTTTTGTCTGTTCCCCACCACCTGCCCAGAGTTCCAAACGGAAATGGCAGGGACTGGTAAATGTCTGGCATATATAGGTATTGTCTGCAGATAACTTCAAAAATGCTTCCCATGAAAGAACTCAGATTCGGGCGTACCTGGGTTTCGTATATGAAAGGTCCTGTGCCCATGGATATAGGAGTAATATTGGGCCGGACAAAACGGTACCAGAACAAAAACATGCTGTCTTTTAAATGATATACGGTTTTGCGGCTGTTTTCTTTTTCTGTGACTGGACGGTCTTTTTCTACGATTTCAATCTGAATCAGGGAATGAATCAAATTACTGCAGGCTGCGCTTTCCAGGCCGGATTTTGTGGAAATCTGATTTAATCTGCTGGCACCCTGGGCAATGGCGGATATGATGGAATGGTAAGAGGCTGGGCCGCGCATTTCCTGTTTTAAAAGATTTACTGGTTCTTCAAACAGAGTGCCGCTGTCATCAAAAAACAGAGAGCGCAGATTTTCGTCCATTGTCTGTTTTTGGCGGATTCTGGAAAGATATTCCGGTACGCCGCCGGTCACTCCGTATAAAACGGCCTGTTCTTCCGGTTCAAATCCGTACAGCATTTCCCTTGATTCAAAAAATGTAAATGGCCGGATTTTAAACTGCGCGGTTCTTCTTCCATACAGAGGGCTCTGGTATCCCAGCACCTGATTTTCCATAAAACTCATGGAAGAGCCGCACAGAATAAGAAACAGACGGCTGTTTTTCCAGCAGGTGTCGATATGCTTTTGCAGTATGGAAGAAATGGCTGGATAAGAAGCTGCCAGGTAAGGGTATTCATCAATGGAAAGGATGAATTTTTCCTGACGGCACATAGTATCAATATCTGTAAAAAGTGACTCAAAATCACTGTATACAGCATCCAGACCTCTTTTGCCTGCAATGGCATGGGATAGACCGGTTAAGTTTTCTTTCATCGTTCCTTCGATAGAAATGTAGGAAATAGATGATTTTCCTTTCAAAAACTCCGCAATCAGGGTCGTTTTTCCAACACGCCTGCGGCCATAGATAACGGCGAACTGGAACGTATCTTCCTGATACATTTCTTCGAGCCTGTTTAATTCCTTCTTCCTTCCAGTAAACATGCTGTGCTCCTATGCTTTATTTTTTATGAGTATATCACATGAGGCGGCATACTTCAATTGCTAAAAAATATCTGCATTTACTGGTTTTGAAGTGGTATAATGATTTGAAACTGAAAGTAAAAGGAGGCGGAGTATATGAATATTTCAGACTATGAGGCATATATTTCAGCAGAAACTATGATGGGGCCGAATAGCGTGAGGATATTAGCGGAGCTGCTTGAAAAATACCCTTTACAGCCTGAGCCTGATGACATGGTTCTGGACTTAGGATGCGGGACGGGACTGACAAGTTTTGTGACTGCAAAAGAGACAGGAGCGAAAGTCTTCGCAGATGATTTATGGATAAGTGCGCAGGAAAATGAGAAGCGGTTTGCGCGATGGGGCGCTGCAGGGCAGATAACGCCTGTATGTGAAGATGCAAATCACCTTCACTTTGAAAAAAAGCAGTTCTGTGCTTTGATTAGCATCGACTCTTATCATTATTTTGCGGGAAGTATGGGATTTTTTCAGGAAAAGATTCTGCCTTTTTTGAAAGATGATGCGGTGGCTTTGATTGAAGTCCCCGGCCTGAAAGATGAATATGAAGGCCGTGCAGAAGAACTTCTCTCCGGCTGGCTTGGAGAGGAGAGCACTTTGTTCAAAAGTCCAAAACGCTGGAAAGAACTCATCGGCAACAGCAGCAGAATTGAGTCGGTGACAGCATGGGAAATGGACTGCTTTCGCGAAGCATGGGAAGACTGGCTTGCAACAGACAAAGAATTTGCCCTAAATGACGGGAAGCACTTCGATGCGGTTATTAAACCGTATACTTGTTTTGTTGGGATTTATATCAGGCTGAAGGGCTCTTGCTGACCACAGGATGTTCCTGGCAGGGCGCAATGCACCGCTTCCCCATTTTCGGTGCACAGTTTCGCGGAACTGATGCCGTTACTTTATATAAAGATTATCGGGGATTTGGAATAGGTACTGATTTGATGAAAGGCAGGATATGATTTTGAATATTCTGCCTTTCATCAATGCCATATACAAGGCGGTTTGCTTCACCGAAACGAGAGGATTGAAGTATTATCTGTTGATTTTCTGCATTTTCTTAATAATAGATTGCCAATACATGCGGTCTTTCAAGACCCGGATTACCGTAATGGTGGAATCCTCCACAACAAAGAAGATTAAATATGTACTGTAAGGCTTGAAATAAATGCTCAATCCCTCAATCACATATCCTGTAGCTTCATAGCCTTTGGGGAAGGAATCCAGTTCTCTGATTGCCTTTTTTATCTTTTTTGAAAAGTTTTCTGCATATTCGCGATATTTGAAGGTGTCGAGAATATACTTTTTTGTTGATTTAATATCCCAAAGCGCGTCCTTGGATATTACAATTTTATATTTCTTTGGTTTATCCGGCATTATATTTTGTCAATTTCCTCCCATGCTTCATCAATCGTATAAACATCGCCTTTTTTCATGCTGTCTATTCCTTTGGAGAGTTCGTCATATAACGCGCCTATGGCTGCTTTTTCGGAATATTCCGTTTTTAGGATTTCCTGATTTCTGACTGCCTGTGCTGCAGGTGCCATAGTATCACTTCCTTTCAATTGCTGATTTTATTATACGGTATTTAGGATGGGATTATCAACAGATTTTATTAAATTTTAAATTTTTATGCAGCAAAGATTAGTTTCTGTGCCTGTTTATTTTGCCGGCGCCCGCAAAGTCTCATATAGCAAGGATTTTTTGAGATAGTCAGCCATTTTGTCTGGAAAAACAGGGAAAGCCAGCCGGGGCATCTTTCCGTCACCAGGCGTCCGGGCAGCCATTCCCGCTTTTTTTACCAGAACATCTTCCACACTTTCACAGAAATTTCACACAGTCATTGCAATTTTGCTTAAAATTGAGTATAATGCTTAAATATTATAATAAGTAATTACGAACAGAGCCAGGAGAGCAGGTGAATTGTATGGCAGACTTTTCGATTGAAATGACAGGAACTCCAGAAACAGTAGAAGAATTAGAAGCAAAGATTGGCGCAAAAAGAAACAGTATCCGCAGAATGCCTGATTTTGCACAGCCGCAGGAGATATACAGGGAACTGATTAACAGCATCCGCAAATATCATCCTTCCACGGATATTACACAGGTAGAAAAGGCATATCAGATTGCATCGGCTGCGCACAAAGACCAGAAACGCAAATCCGGGGAAGCGTATATTATTCACCCGCTGTGCGTATCTGTGATTTTAGCAGAACTCGAGCTGGATAAAGAGACAATCGTAGCAGGGCTTCTTCATGATGTAGTGGAAGATACGGTCATGACAGATGAAGAAATCGCCCATGAATTCGGAGCGGAAGTAGCGCTTTTAGTAGACGGCGTGACCAAATTAGGGCAGCTGTCTTATGATGCGGACAAAGTCGAAGTGCAGGCTGAGAATTTAAGAAAAATGTTTCTTGCCATGGCCAAAGACATCCGCGTTATCCTCATCAAACTGGCTGACAGGCTTCATAATATGCGCACGCTTCAGTATATGAGGCCGGAAAAGCAAAAGGAAATTGCCAGGGAAACGATGGATATCTATTCACCGATTGCGCACAGGCTGGGAATTTCCAAGGTTAAAATTGAACTGGATGATTTATGCCTGAAATATCTGGAATCGGACGCATACTACGATTTGATTCAGCAGGTAGCTCTGCGCAAAACAGCCCAGGACGATTATATCAGAAATCTTACAGACGAAGTGCGGGGCCATATTGAGCGGGCCGGAATTCAGGCGGAAATCGGCGGCCGCGCAAAGCATTTTTTCAGCATCTATAAAAAGATGGTGAATCAGAATAAAACCCTTGACCAGATTTATGATTTATTTGCCATACGGATTATTGTCAGAAATGTCATGGACTGCTATGCGGCCCTGGGCGTGATTCATGAGAATTATGTGCCTGTGCCGGGGCGGTTTAAGGATTATATCGCAATGCCGAAGCCGAACCGCTACCAGTCGCTGCATACGACGCTGATGGGCTCGGACGGACAGCCTTTTGAAATCCAGATTCGAACAGTGGAAATGCACCGTATCGCGGAATATGGGATTGCGGCACACTGGAAGTATAAAGAATCCGCAAACGGCATCAAATCCAGCGGCAGCCAGGAAGAGGAGAAATTAAGCTGGCTGCGCCAGATTTTAGAATGGCAGCAGGATATGTCCGATAACAGGGAGTTTATGAGCCTGTTAAAAAGCGACCTGGATTTATTTTCGGATACCGTATTCTGCTTTACGCCGAACGGGGATGTGAAAAATCTGCCAAACGGTTCCACGCCGGTAGACTTTGCATACAGCATCCATTCCGCGGTCGGCAACAAAATGATTGGCGCGAAGGTAAATGGCAGGCTGGTAACGATTGATTATAAAATTCAAAACGGCGACCGTATCGAAATTATTACGTCGCAAAACTCCAGGGGACCGAGCCATGACTGGCTGGGAATTGTGAAAAGCACACAGGCTAAGACAAAGATTAACCAGTGGTTCCGCAGCGAGCTGAAAGAGGAAAATATCCAGCACGGCAAAGAACTGATTACAGCCTGCTGCAAGGCAAAAGGCATTGATTATTCTCTGATTAATAAGCCGGATTATCAGATGAAGGTCATCCGCAAATACGGTTTTCATGACTGGAATTCCTGTCTTGCCACGGTAGGGCACGGCGGCATTAAAGAAGCAAGCATTGTCAATAAAATGTTTGACGAATACCGCAAGGATAATCCGATTACGGTTACAGACGAGCAGATACTCGGTCAGAATGCGCAGGGCGGTCTGAAAAATCCCCATGCGGGTTCGAAAAGCGGGATTATTGTCAACGGCCTGTGCGATGTAGCGGCTCATTTTGCAAAATGCTGCAGCCCGGTGCCGGGCGATGAAATCTGCGGCTACATTACAAGAGGACGCGGCGTGACGATTCACCGGACAGACTGTATTAACATGATAAATCTGTCCGATATTGAAAAAACAAGGCTTATAGAGGCTGAATGGCAGGAAGGCTCCGGGAGCGGGGAACACGGGCTGTATCTGGGCGAGCTTAAGATTTACGGCAATAACCGTACCGGACTGCTGGTAGACATTACCCGGATATTTACGGAACGGGAGATTGATATCAATTCCATTCATTCGAAAACGAGCAAACAGGGCGTGGCGACGATTTCCATTTCATTCGGGACAAGAGGAAAGGATGAAATGAACCAGATTGTCACAAAAATCCGGCAGGTAGAAAGCGTGCTGGATATTGAGCGGACATCCGGCTGACCGCAAATGAAAACATACCAGGTATCCGGAGATGGCAAATGCATAGCAGAACAGATATCCTGCTGAACGGCAAATGCATAGCAGGCATCCGGCAGCTGTAAAAATAGAGAAAAATTCAGGCAGGGATAAAAAATGATGACAGTAAAAGAATTTCAGGTAGGCATGGTTGGGACAAACTGCTTTATAGCAGCAGACAGTGAAACAAAAGAAACGCTTATCATCGACCCGGGCGATGAAGCGGGAAAAATCAGTAATCATATCAGCAAAAATGAACTTCGGCCTGTGGCAGTCCTTTTGACGCACGGACATTTTGACCATTGTATGGCGGCACGAAAGCTCGCTGAGCAGTATGGAATCTCCATTTATGTGCACGAGGAGGAAAAAGCAGTGATGGAAAATCCGGCATATAACTGCTGCGGCATGATTGGAAGAGAGCTGGTCTTTAAGGCGGATAAGTATTTTCACGGAGAAACCGACCATATTTCTCTGGCGGGATTTGAAATCGATGTGTACCATACGCCGGGCCATACGCCAGGGGGAGTCTGTTTTTATGTAAAAAGCGAGGGTATTTTATTCAGCGGCGATACGTTATTCTGTGAATCGGTAGGCCGGACAGATTTTCCAAAAGGAAGCATGTCGCAGCTTGTACGCGGAATTAAAGAAAAACTGTTTCTGCTGCCGGACGATACCAAAGTTCTGCCGGGCCATGGAGAATGGACGTCTATCGGCAATGAGAAACAGTATAATCCGTTTGTGTAAAGTGTTTTATAAAAAAGCGCTTCCTGCAGAGCCTGTAACCGGGCCTTGCAGGATTTTTAAATGAGAACAGATAAGATGCAGTCTGCAGGAAAAGAGGCGGAATATGATTTTAGTACAGTTAAATAAAGAGGATTTTTCATACGATATCCATTCTCTGGTGAAAGCATTTTTTCCGTCAGAGAATGTTTCTGTATGTGCCGTTCCAAAAAAATTACCGGAACCTGTCAGCATTCAGATTGATGTAACTTATCATCCGGACAGCATAGAACTGGTGATGACAGAAAAAACGGTCCGTGAAACAGACAGGCTGTGTTTTGCGGCTGATTATGCAGACCGCAGAAATACGAAGAATCTGCTGAAACAGAATTTATACAAAATGCTTTCTGCATATACGAAAAAAACACTCCCATGGGGAACACTGACGGGTGTCCGCCCGGTAAAAATTCCTCTGACCATGCTGCGGCAGGGAGAAGATGCAGCTTCCATAACGGCATATATGAAAGATACATACGGTACATCTGAAAATAAAATAAACTTAAGTATCCAGATTGCGCAGCGTGAATTAAAGCTTCTGGAACGGCTGGATTATGAAAAAGGATACAGTCTGTATATCGGCATTCCATTCTGCCCGAGCACATGCCTGTACTGTTCCTTTACGTCATATCCGCTGTCTGCCTGGAAAGACCGTATCGACAGCTATCTGGATGCTCTTGAAAAAGAAATCGAGTATACTGCCAGACAGTTTGCCGCGCGGCCTTTGAACTGTATTTATATTGGCGGCGGGACGCCTACGACGTTACTGCCGCATCAGCTTGACCGTCTGCTGACAGCTTTAGAGCGCAGCTTTGACTTTTCTTCTCTGCTGGAGTTTTCTGCAGAAGCCGGGCGGCCGGACAGCATTGATAGAGAAAAACTGGAAACGCTGCGCGCACACGGGGTTTCGAGAATCTCCGTGAATCCGCAGACGATGAAACAGGAAACTCTGGAGCTGATAGGAAGAAAGCATACAGTGGAACAGACCGTCGAGAGCTTTTATCTGGCAAGAAGCCTTGGATTTGATAACATTAATATGGACCTGATTATGGGACTTCCGCAGGAAACACTGGATGATGTCAGAAATACCATGAATGAAATCAGAGTCCTGGCCCCGGACAGCGTTACAGTCCATTCCCTGGCATTAAAGCGGGCAGCCAGGCTGCAGATGCAGAAAGAGGATTATGCGGGCCTTAAAATTGTCAATACACAGGAGCATTTAGATACTGCCGCGGACGCCTGTGCCCGGATGGGGATGAGTCCTTATTACCTTTACCGGCAGAAAAATATGGCGGGTAATTTTGAAAATACCGGCTATGCAAAAGAAGGGAAGGCCGGTATATACAATATTCTGATTATGGAGGAAGTGCAGACCATTGCCGCGTTAGGCGCGGGCAGCATTTCCAAACGGGTATACCCGGACGGGAATGTGAAGCGGTGTGAGAACGTGAAGGATGTGGCGCTCTATATACAAAAAATAGACGAAATGATTGAGAGAAAGCGGAAGCTGTTTGCGGATTTTTAAGCGCTTCTTCATTCCCTCAAAGTACAAGGATTGATTTAGCCGGGGTTTCGGGGTATAATGGCATTGAGGTCATATACCTTTCGGGAATGGCTTTTGCGTTTCCTGCCAGACAAAAAGGAGGTTTATGGCTGATGGATATGGAAATAAAAAATGCGGTCAGCGCAACAGACCAGGACGCACAGTATGATGATAAGGCAAAGCGCCTGTTGGGAAATAAGATCATTCTGGCGCATATCCTGGTAAAGACGGTTGATGAGTTCCGGGGAATGAATCCGAAAGATGTGGTATTCTATATCGAGGGAGAGCCATTTATCAGCGTGGTTCCGGTGGAGCCGGGGCTGACCAATATGGAAAAAGAAGAAAACGGGCAGCGCATTGTCGGAATGAATACGGAAAATGCGGAGATCAATGAGGGGCTTGTAAGGTTTGACATTATCTTTTATGTGCG
>CANDJC010000093.1 GCA_947384955.1 uncultured Eubacterium sp.
GCTGGCAGGAAGCCAGGGCGAATAGGTGCCGCGTCCCGTCCGGGGCCACAGCGTAAATGCAGAATGCTTAGGGATTCTTAACATTCCGGAGCCGTCACAGGAAGCCGGTGCATCTTCCCGTCACCCGGCGTCCGAGAGGCCACCACCCCTCCCCCCCCATTCAAATTATCAATATAATCAAACCGTAAAAGCTGCACAATGCATAACCATCTTTACACACTCAGCCTCATACGTTATAATAAATTTATCAGCAAACAGCTGCATCCATCATAAAGGCGGTGAGAATATGGAGGTAACAGAAAAAATGTCAAAAGAAGAATTAATGAAAATATCAGTTGAAGAGTTTTCAAGAATACAGGACTGGATGTTAGCATCCCCAAAAGATTCAGAAGCTTATACTGGCATGAAAAAAAGATATGATGAATTGAAAGTAATACTTGCAAGCCTGAGCGTAAATATAACAGGAATTGACAAAATTAAAGATTAAGACACGGCAGTCCGCTGCTAACCCAGAGTGTAAAGCCCAAAGCCCGCTGAACTGCCAGGGCTTTGCACTGTTTTGATTCGGACTGAGCTTCCATGATTTTAAATTATGTCTGAATTGTGCCTGAAAATAACTCCCGTTCTGTGACTTCCCGGTTTCGCTGTTTCTCTTGAAACTCTTCTTTTAAATCTTCCGCAAGATATGCGTCGCTCATACAGTGCATATCAGAAATACCATGCTTTACAAGCTGATACAGCTGCGAATGATAAAAAAACCGGAGCGCTTCGCTAAGCGAAATACCTGTCTGTCTGGAAAACAAGCCCACCACGCGCGCATACTTCATTTGCAAAAGAACCGGACTGGCATTCATATTTCTTCACTCCTTTCAAAATGCAGATACTGATCTATCACTTTTTGAGAACGAAATACCGTCTGATAATTCGGCTGTTGGAACCGAAGCCTGTGAATGGCCTCTGTTTTATCAATCAGGCCTTCCAAAAATAACTCTATCGTATTAAACACTCTGTCATCAGCCACTCCGCCCATAACAATATCATAATCTGCTGCAGCTTCTCCCTGGCGGCACGTTAATACAAACTCCAGCCACTCCTTTGAATATGAATCAAATCTTTTTACACTGCATGTTTTAAATACACTTTCATCCAATTCATAAACAGAAACAATGGCCCGCTTTCCTTTGTTTTTAAATTTCATGCTCCATTTCCGTGCCTGCTCAAAAAGAGGTGTCGTATAAAATCCTGGTCCAAAATCAACATTTTTTCTGGAATGAATCACATCCGGATATTTAATCTGCATATAAGAACCATGATAAAGAATCATATTGAAATCCCCTGCTCTTCCATAACTTCCAATATATCTGCTATGATATAATCCTTTCCCTGTGTGTGCAGAGCTTCATAACACGGAACAATATAACTGTCTAATATACTGCTTTTCATTGCCAGGGCATCATAAACCTTTTCTGCCGGCTGGTTTAAATAAGCTGCTATATTTTCAATACAAAATATAGCAAAACCCAGCTCTTCTTCATTCTGAATTGATTTTAGCATCCAAATCACTCCTTTTTCGTATCAGCCAGCGCAGTCTGACACTGCTTTTTATAACACGCCACACCATACTTCAGCACTGTCCTCATACCGTCATCTGACAGCTGCTGCTCATATCTTTGCTGTTCAGTCTACACTAACGCTTCCCGGCATCCTTTCCCCAGATTTCCATCCCGGGCATATCTGACTTCTATCGCAATCCCGGTTTCTTCTTCGATTTCCACAAGAATATCACTGTATCCTTCGCCAGATTCCCGGTCTGAAAAATCTGCCCATATAATTTTTTGCAGAGTTCTTTTCATTCAGATTTAATGATTTGCCAGGCCGGCTGACACTTTAAACTCTTCGTTCGTGACGCATCAGCTGGTTTCCATAAGAAATAAATATCCCCGTCAGCACAAGGCAGATTCCCGCTGCCGCATATCTTTTCAGTCCGTCCTGGTTTAAAAAGTCCAGCCAGTCCGTTTCCGTCCACAGCACAGACACCAGATTTGCCGCCATATGTGCCGCCGCTGCCGCAGTCAGGCTTCCTGTTTTGTACACAATATGCGCCAGCAAAATCCCCAGCACGGAAGCATAGAAAAACTGCACGATATTAAAATGCAGCGCCCCAAACAGCAGTGCAGAAAATACGGCCGCCATCGTCTCAGAGCCCTTTGCCCGCATCCTCTGATATACAAAGCCGCGGTAAACCAGTTCTTCTGCAATCGGAGCCAGCACACAGAGCGTGATAAGCTCAAGCCCCAGCTCCTGCTGATAAAATACCTCCGTCACATGCGCATAGCCTTTGGAGACATCCTGAAATTTGGACTGAATGATGGCAAAAATATAATTATTCACAATCCCGCACATCACCACCGCCGCCGCATAGCAAAAAGCTGCCGGATAGCGGAACACGGTGCTCTTACGGCTCTTTACCGCAAGATGCTCTCTATGGGCATACCAGATAAAAACAAGCAGGCAGACAGACACAGACACCGCCTGAAGCTGAATTGCAGAATGTATCAGCCCGGATGCTGTGATAAATGCATATACGGTATTTGAAAGCAGCGTATAAACAAGCGCCGGGACTGCAGCATACAGCAAATCTCTCCCTGTTATTCTCTCTCCCAAATGCTGCCGGTTCTCTTTCCCGCCATGTTTTTTCTCAGGCATGGCTTTGTTCCAGCCTGTCATAAAGCTGCTGTACACTCTGGTGCAGAACCGGATGCTGATACCATGGCGCTATTTCACAAAGCGGCTCCAGCACAAATCTGCGGTTATGCATATCCGCATGCGGAATCGTAAGCTGCGGCGTATTCAGCGTCATATGATCATAAAACAAAATATCCATATCCAGTGTCCGCGGTCCCCAGTGTACTTCCCTTTTTCTGTCAGCATGTGCTTCAATCTCATGCAGCGCATCCAAAAGCTGTCCGGGATTTAACACTGTTTCCGCATGCACCACGCAGTTTAAAAAACATTCCTGGTCTGTCTTTCCATAAGGTTCTGTTTCCATAATTTCTGACTGTTCGCATACTTTGCAGGAAGCAAGAGCGTCCAGCTCTTCAATCCCTTTTTGGATATAGGCCTTTCGGTCTCCCATATTAGAGCCGAGTGAAAGATAAACGCTGTGACGGGTGCGGTCCACCGATACCGACACATTTTTAATTGGCAGCCCAATCGGCGCCCACGGTTTTTTTACTTTAATACGGATTTTCTTCACCTGCCTGTACTTTAACAGAAGCTCCGCTGCTAAATGCTCCGCCGCGGATTCAATCAGCTTGTAAGTATGCTCCTGCATATATTTTGTCACAAAATGGCAGACTTTTCCGTAATCAATCGTATATTCCAGGTTATCGGTCTGCCCGGCCATGGATAAATCCAAATCCATGTAGACAGATACTAAAAACTGCTGCCCTAAAATATTTTCTTCCATATATACGCCGTGTTTTGCGTATATGCTCAGGTCCTGAATGATAATCTGATCCATTCTTCTTCCCCCTTGTATGCTTCTTTGATATATTTTTGTTTATAAAAATGGGATAATAGTCTTATGAACTATTACCCCTGGTGAAAACAAAATAATCACAATCAAAAAATAACACTATAAAACTAATACAAAATGATGTTTATCTGACAGTTACAGTATAACCCATTTCTAGGAAATGTCAATCTGGGAAGATAATTTTTTCTTTGAAAAGATATATTTTTTTAGCTTCCGATACCAGAATGGACAGGTCACTGTAGGATAAGCCGTGAATGGCATGTTTTCCCTTTAGCCTTGCGGCATTCCCTTTCATGTACTTCTTATCCCATGAAACAGTTCTGTCTGTAAGCGCTTCCGTAATTCTTATAATCCCTGCAGCAGCTCTGCCACCTGCTCCTTATCTCTCTTTCTGTGAGACAGCATGGCCTCCGCTGCCTGTGTCAGTATCGAAGCCGCCGCATAATTCACTGCTTCTTTCGCCATATCTACATCACGGATACGGCTTTCCGCGGCAGCCAGATTCTCTGATGTCTGGTTAAGATTGTTAATAATATGTTCCAGACGGTTCTGATAAGCCCCATAGGAAGCCCGGATGCGGGACACTTTTGTAACAGCATCCTGAATGATGGATATTGCTTCCCCTGCCTTATCTTCTGTTGAAATATCTGCTTTCTGCAGTTCTAAAGCAGAAAGCGAAAAATAAAAGCGCGGTATCTCCAGTTTGTTTCCCGGATTTGCACCCACCTGCAGTATAATTCCCTTTCCTTTCTTTCCATCGGAACCCGCATCCGGCGTTGGATTCACTGGACCCGGACCCGGGATTGGGTGATAGTCAGGCTTTTCCGCCGGTTTTGGTTCATCCTGCCCCTTAACACGAAATACTCCTGCATCTGGATAAAATTTCAAGTCCAACACTGTCTGGCCTTTCGAACCATCTGGAAGTTCATAAGAAATTGTCAGCTTCTGGTCTCCTTTCGGAAGCCAGAGAAAGACATAATTTTCTTCCAGAGGCTTATGGCTTAAATCCTCATTCCATGATATTCCCTTATCTGATTCAATTTTAATTTTTGAAATATCCTTTTTATCTAACCCTGTAATAGAATCTAACGGCAGCAGTCCTAATGTTTCCAGATTCTTCCCTGCATCAAGCACATTTTTATCCTTAAATAAATAAACTGGATATGCATAAGATTCACCTTTGTCCGTTGTTACCCCGGACGTACTGTATTTTCCTTCACCCGGGCCGCCGGGCTGCACCGTCGTTCCGTTTCCTGTGATGGTTATTTTCCCCTCACTTCCGTCGCTGTGTGATTTATCTGTGTAAGAAAGAATGTTCCCTCCATTGTGTGTCATACCGCCTTTAGCCGTAACAACCACTTTATTATTTGGATTGGCAGCATCCCCGATAGAAATATTTCCGCTGATAGATCCACGGCCTGATCCAATTCCGGTAGCATTTTTATCTCCTTGTGCATAAACAGTTCCTTTTTTGATGTCAATATTTAAGCACTCAGATGTAGGTTCTCCCGTTCCGCTATAGCCAGAACCAATTCCAACACCATCTTCTCCGCCATAAGCATTTACTACTCCATTCGTATCAATCAAAATATTATCGGTTTTACTGCCATAATTCCCAGAACCAATTCCTGCGCCCTTATTACCTCCTCTAGCTTCTTCAATAACAGCATCTTCTGAAATTGTTATATCTGTACACTCCCCTCTTCTGGAAGCACCAATACCAGCACCTCCCTCACCTCCTATTGCACGTTTAATGTATGCGCTGCCATTTATCTTAATTGCACTGCTGGTACCCTGGCATCCTGCACCGATTCCTGTCCCATGCTCTTTGCTTTCTGCAGTAATTGTTCCTCCTGATATTGTAATTGTTCCATTTAAAACACCTGGACCAAATCCTCCGCCAATACCAGCACCGTGCTGGTTGCTGGTTGCAACAATGACACCACCTGCAATCGTAATATTGCCCACATTTCCATTATTACTGCTGATACCGTTGCCACCGCCGCCAATGCCGGCACCGCCAATGCCACCCGTAGCTTCTATATCCCCATCAAAAATTTCGATATTGCCAAACCCAGCCGCATATCCAGCTCCAATTCCTGCGCCGTTGATGCCGCCTGTAGCTATAATTTTTCCACTCTGAATTGTAATACTGCTGTTTGAAGCGTTGCTGCTCTTGCTGCACCCAATTCCTGCACTCCCTGATCCACCCTTTGTCTCAAGTTTTCCTGAACCTGAACTGCCGCTTTCATTTTCCACTGTCAGATTTGTATTATCACCCAGACGAATTCCTGCAGCATTTGCACCGCTTTCAAACTGATTATCCTGACCGTCTTTTAACTTCAGTGTAACCTGATTCCCGCTTCCCAGATCCATCGCACAGCCGGATGACGGTTTGCATGTTACGCCGTCCAGCACAATATTAACTGCTCCCAGATTGTCATCCAGCCGGATGCTGCCCTTGATATCCACACCATTCACTCCTGAAATAGTTCCGCCGGACAGCGTAAAATTCCCCGCCTGCTTAATGACCAATTTTTCACCTTCATATACATAATCAATACCTTCCTGCGCCGCAGCACCGTCTTTTAAAACCTGAAACGGTCCTATCCACTTAAATCCTGGAGCTGCTGCGGAAGGATCAAACTCAGCCAGAAGTGTTTTCGATACGCCTTTCGCGTCCGTAACCATGACTGTATGCCTTGCCGGCTGGGAAGCGCTCAAATCACCAGACATCCAGAGTGTTGCCTTTTGCCCATTGCCAATCTGCATGTCAGACTTTACTCCGTCAAAATCTATCGAAACAATATCAGCAGTCAGTCCTCCCAGTTTGCCCGCCCACGGCAAATCCACCGCATATAAAGCCTCACCGGAAGAATTTTTC
Source organism: uncultured Eubacterium sp. (assembly GCA_947384955.1). Classification (GTDB taxonomy): domain Bacteria; phylum Bacillota; class Clostridia; order Lachnospirales; family Lachnospiraceae; genus Eubacterium_J. Next base: position 6,423 of record CANDJC010000093.1, read on the forward strand.
GGCTGTGACGACAGACTTGCAGTAACGGATGCATTATCAATGATAATATTCGATGCTGTAATAGAACCGCTGCCATTATTTCCAGCCAGAACAGCTCCTCCCTGGAAACGGACTGTATTGGAATTATCACTAGTAAAGGTACCTGCTTCCAGTCTTCCGGTTCCTTTAAACGTAACATCTGTGCCGCTGTCCAGAAGAATTCCTCCAAGCTTGCTGGTTCCCGTGTATGTAATCTCAGCATCCGTCTTGACGGTAAGTGCATCCGACGCACCCAGATTTACATTGCTCAGTGTTACCTTTCCCGTGCCCTGAACAGCTATTTTGCCATTGGAAGATGAAACTCCGGCTTTTAAAGATATCTGTACATCACTGTTTCCGCTGACCGTCAGAGTATTTGTATTTGCATCGTAACTGACATCACCAGCCGCCGCGCCTGTGATAACAAAATCTCCATAGTCCGGTGCCTGAGAAGGCGTAAAGCCAGTCGGCGGGGTTCCGGATGCACTCGCTGTCCCTCCGGAAAAGACCTGATAACCGTCTGGATAAAGATTTTTCACACCTTCATTATTCGGATTCAGCTCAAATAAATTCACCTTTGTTCCCGGGACTGTATCAGGCGTTAAATCGGCGGCCTTCAAATCTCCTGATACAATTCCTCCCCGCCCGGAACCTGTAGCTGTCAGCAAATCACGGGTAAAAGCTGCCGCATCCGGCAGTCCGGCATCGAACTTTGCCGTAAAATCAGAAATACTTGTAAATGTCCCGTTTGTAAGGGTATTGACTGCGTCATTTAAAGATTTCCCGCCAATAACCTGATTCATTAATTTCCCCAGACCGTCTGAAATGACCGCTGCGTCCACTGCAGCCGGCCGGGTTCCGCCGCCTGCAATAACGGCTCCCAGATACATGCATGCCAGATATCCCGTACCATATTCACTCGCTGTAGAGCCGGAACTGAGTTTATTATTCCGTATCGCTGTAAGAATCTGCGCATCTGTAGACTGGGCCGAAATGTTAAGAGTGGACGATTTCAGCCAGTTTCCAGGCCCCGATGCCGTCTGCGCCATGCCTTCCACAAACCAGCTCGGAAACTGATGTTTCGCTGTATTCTGTGATAAACCGCCACTGGCATCCTCCACAACGCCAAACATGCCTGATGTCAGGGCCTCGTCCATAAAAGCATGAATCATCTCATGAGCAATGGTAGCTTCCAGTTCAGAAAGATCCGCCCTGCTTTGCACATTCTGCAAAACACTCGTATTTACTCCCAGCGTATAAGTTACGTAATCCTTTCTCCCTGTACCGGAAGAAGCTGCTTCTACCTTTCCCTCTACATAAGCAAGCGTCGTTGTTCCGCCAGACGAACCGTTTGTAAAATACCTCAGGCCAATTCCGATGCTGGAACCTTTTAAATAAGAAAATGCCGGATAATTTGCCAGAATATTATTCACTGTATTCGGTATAATTTCTGTCTTTAAAATCTGGCTGAGCGCTTTGCCGCCAATTATAATATCACTGCCAAGCGTACTGCTTCCAGACGGACTCTGGGTCGTCGTTACAGCTTCATCTGTCCGCTCAGCCGTAAAGATAATATTGATTTCATCCTCACTCATATGCTCCGGCAGACCTTCCGGCAAGCCCTCCTCCTGGCCGGAGGACTGCACCGTTTCCTGACTTCCAGAGTTATCCAGCTGTAACGGCTCCAGGCCCTGGAACGGTACTGCTGCTTTTCTGCTGTAACTATCTGCTTCAGGCAGCTCTCCTGCAGACTGTACTGCAGCTTCCATACTGTAACCGCTTGTCTGCATCCGCTCGTCTGCAGACTGTACCGCGGCTTCCACGCTGTATCCATCTGTCTGTAACAGTTCCTCTGCGGACTGTGCTGCGGCTTCCATGCTGTAACCGTCTGCCTGTAATAATTCCTCTGCGGATTGTACCAAAGCCTCAATACTAAAACTGCTCGTCTGCTGTATCACATATGCAGATGCATCTCCATTAGAACATTCACACTCATATCCTTCATCCTGAAAAAGTGATATTCTGTTGAAATTTGTAGATTTTGCAATATTATCAATTTCCGCGCAAATCCGTTTCAGCTCATCCTGCATTCCGTCACGGTCGCCGTCTACATAAGTTCCATTTGCCGACTGAATAGAAAGCTCAGACAGACGGTGCAGCATATCGTGCACTTCATTTAAAGCGCCGTCTCCAACCTGAATCAGGCTGATTCCCTCCTGTGCATTCATTGATGCACGGTTCATTCCGCGCACCATTGCACGTATTTTTTCTGAAATTTCAAGCCCTGCCGCATCATCTGCTGCCTTATTAATCTGATAACCGCTTGACATCCTCTCCGCTGCATCTTCTTTTTCTTTCTTTTTAATGCGTCCCTGCCTTTGTGCATGCAGCGCAGTCATATTATGTGTGATAACCACTGCTAACACTCCCCTCCATGGTTTTTTCCTGTCTCATTTTAGATACTGCTTCGTTACAGGCATATGCATATCCTTTGCATTCTCAAATCATTTTTAATCCCATCTTCCAGTCTGTGACCACAAAATATGTTCCCCGCACTTCGGACACGGAACCGTTCCTTTATCCGGTGAAACCGGAATCAGACGCCCGCCGCAGTCTGGACAGACCCCCCAGGAATACAGCTCCTTTCCAATTTCTGTCTGCTGGTATGTTACATCCACAGCAACTGTCAGTTTTTTACAGCTGTTACATACTGCCGCACTGCGTTTAATCTGAAACCAGCTGGCTCCCTTTAATCCCTCAGACGCTTTTTTATCATGCGCTACAGCAGCCTTTGCCGTCTCCCATTCACAGTCTGCCAGTCCTCCGCCAGTGAATAATTGTGTATGATACCCGCAGTGTGTACACTCTGCTCTTAAAATTGAACCCATTCTTTTCCTCCTGAAAATTTTTTCCGTTCCTGATTCAGTCGTATACAATTATATCGTAAGCATCTTATATAATCTTAATATAGTACAAATATATGAAATCAGTATAACATGTCTGTTCGCAGAAAGAAATATAAATATAAATTTAAACGAAACCGTTTTTTGATGCATCTAAATATAAAATACACTCTATTTAACAGAAAACACCTTGCAGGATATCCGTCCTGCAAGGTGTCTTCTTTCACCCGCTATATAATATTTTCTCCGCCATCCGCACAGCCCGCACATTTTCCTTCACATCATGCACCCTGACAAACGCGCACTGCTTTATAACCGCAAACACCGTCGTCACCAGCGTTCCCTCTATCCGCTCCGTAACCGGCAGATCCAGCGCCAGCCCGATTACCGACTTGCGCGATGTCCCAAGCAGCAGCGGATATCCCAGCTCCCGCAGCCGCTCCAGGCAGCGAATCGCTTCCAGGTTATTCTCATACGTTTTTCCAAACCCCACACCCGGGTCTAAAATGATTTTTTCATCCCCGATTCCGGCATCTTTTGCGATAGCAATGGATTCCCTCAAATCCGCCGCCACATCCTCCATAAAATTCCCATACGGATTCTGCTCCGGCTGGCTGCGGTTATGCATCAGGCAGCAGCTGACTCCCGCATCCGCAATTACCCCGGCCATCCCGGCGTCATATTTCAATCCCCAGATATCATTTACCATATCCGCACCCGCCGCAATACAGGCCTTCGCCACCCTGCTTTTATACGTATCAACCGACAGAGGAATATCAAAATGTTCCCGGAGCTTTTCTATCACCGGCACGGTCCGCTCCATTTCCTCTTCTTCCGAAATCCGGCTGTACCCCGGCCTTGTAGACTCTCCGCCTATATCTATCACATCCGCGCCTTCCTGAATCATCTGCTCCGCATGTCTTAACGCCGCATCCATCCGGTTCCATTTTCCTCCGTCTGAAAAAGAATCCGGCGTCAGATTTAAAATCCCCATAACATACGTCCTGTTTTCCATCTGAAATTCTTTTGCTCCTATTTTCATAAATTCTGACACCGTTTCTCCTTTCCTCTGCCCGCCTCTGAACCCGGGCCTTTGATTCAGGCCCCAGGTTCCAGAAATCCCCTGTTTCACAATTCCGCTCTAAGCGCCTGCGGCTGGCTTCTGTCAAAGCTGCCTCCTGTTTCCTCTGTACTAAAGCCGCAGCATCTGAAAAACCCTACTCTGCAGAACATCATCGCCTTCAAAGCTGCCTCTCGCCGCATAGGTCACCGTCCTGCTTCCCGGCTTTTTGATTCCGCGCATTGTCATGCATAGGTGCTCTGCCTCCAGTACCACCATTGCTCCCTTCGGCTTTAAGTATTCCATCACGGCATCCGCAATCTGCGCCGTCATCTGCTCCTGAAGCTGCAGCCTTCTTGCAAACACTTCCACCGTCCGGGCCAGTTTGCTTAATCCGGCCACCTTTCCGTCCGGAATATATGCAATATGCGCCTTTCCGTAAAACGGCAGCATATGGTGCTCGCACATCGAATAAAACGTAATATCCTGCTCTAACACCATATCTGTATTTTCCGCCTGAAAAGTTTTTGCCAGAGGTTCTGCCGCGCTAAGCTGCATTCCGGCAAAAATTTCCTCATACATTCTTGCAATCCGCTGCGGCGTTTCTTTCAGCCCTTCTCTCTGCGGGTTTTCCCCGATAGCTTCCAAAAGCAGCCGGATTCCCTGTTCAATTTTATTTTTATCTATGTTACGGATATCTGGCTTATTTTTATTTATCTCATTTTCTTTTATCTTATTTTCTTTTATCGTATTCTCTATTTTCACAGAAACTGCCTCATCCTGTATTCCATTGTCTTTTTTGTTCTGTCCCATACCGGCTTTCTGCGCTGCTCCTTCACGCTGTAATGCATCCTCTTCCTCTGCAAAAAGTCCTGCGTTCTGTAAGTCTTTTGCTGATATCATTCCTTTCTCACCGCCTGTTTTAACTCTCTTAAATAAGAAAACGACCCGAATGCCAGCACAGCGCCGTCTTCGCCCGCTGCAGCTTTGGCCAGATGCACTGCCTGGGAGATTTCAGGGACATAAACAGCCCTCGCACGATATTCTGATGCCTGCCGCGCCAGTTCACGCCCGTCTAAGGCTCTTGGATTTTCGGGCGTAACGGTAAATACCTCTGCCGCAAGGGGAAGCATGATTTCCAGCACCTTTTTGTATTCTTTATCCGCAAGCACTCCTATAATAAATACCGTCCTGCGCCCTTTCAGGCACTGCTGCACGGTTTCCTGCAAACGCAGAGCCGCTCCCTCATTATGCGCCCCGTCTATATAAAAATCCGGCCTCGCAGCAATCTGTTCAAAACGGCCTGGAAGCCGCACATCTGAAAGTCCTTTCAAAACAGCCTCTGGCGGAATCCGAAACCCTTTCCTTTTCAAAACGGAAACTGCCGTCAGTACACAGGCAAGATTTTCTTTCTGGCAGGCCCCGGCAAGAGCAAGTTTTCCATGCAAGCTGTATAAATCTGATGCCATACTGCTTATACCGCTTTTTCCACTCTCAAAAGCAGACTCTGCATACTCCTGCGCTGCTGTAAAACCTGTTTTTCCGCTCTTTGGAGCATCTGCTTCAAAACCAGCTTCTGCACATTCCAGCCCGGCTGCTTCCCTGCCGCTTTCCATATTTCCATATCCTGCAGTCTCAAATTCACTCCCCTGACCGTCATATGCAAACCGGGCAATAAAAGCACTGTCTGCTTCCCAAAGCCCGCTCCCTTTTTCTGCCGCAGCTTTTCTAATAACTTCCAATACTTCCGGCTTCTGCGGCGCCGTCACGCACGGGCAGCCCGGCTTTATAATCCCCGCTTTTGCCTCTGCGATTTCCTTAAGCGTATCCCCGAGAAATGCCCTGTGGTCTATGCTGATGGATGTCAGGATGCTCAAAAGCGGATGCGTAATCAGATTCGTCGCATCCAGGCTGCCGCCCATTCCGGTTTCGAGCAGGACGATATCGCAGTTTTCTTCTTGAAAATAACAAAAAGCAGCTGCCGTTTCCGCCTCAAAAGCGGTCGGATGCCGCAGGCCCTCCTGTTCCATTTCGGCGCAGGCTTTTTGTACTTTCGCAATCAGCTGTGCATAACGCTCTTTGGAAACCGGTATCCCGTTTACCTTTAAAATTTCCCTCTCATCAAACACTGCCGGCGATGCGTAAACGCCTGTCCGGTATCCGCTGGAAGCAAGAATCTGCGCAAGCATGGCGCATACAGAGCCTTTGCCGTTTGTTCCGGCTGTATGCACATAGGGAACCTGTTCCTGCACATTTCCAAGATGCGCCATCAGGCTTTGTATGCTGTCTAATCCGTAAATAATTCCGGACTTTTCTGTCTCCTTTATAAACCTCCTGGCCTGCTGATACTCCATCTTTCTGTCCGCCTCTCCTCTCCCGTTTTGTGCCGTGAATCAAATCCATACACCTTACACAAGACAGAGCAAAATTCTGCTTTCTGCCGCCTGTTTTCAGCCCGGGCTCTTAACCCCTGCTCTCCCAGGCCAGCTCATCGTTTTCCGCTTTCTTATCCCTGGTCATCAGCTCATAAACCGCTTCTTTTGCCGGCTTATCTTCAAATAATACGGCATTTACCTGCTCAATAATCGGAAGGTCCGTACCGTATTTTCGCGCCAGCCCCATCGCCGCTTTTGCGCAGTAAACGCCTTCCACGACCATTTTCACCTCATCCATTGCCTCTTTCATCGTAAGGCCCTGGCCCATCAGCATGCCTGCCCTGCGGTTGCGGCTGTGCCTGCTCGCGCAGGTTACAATTAAATCGCCGATGCCCGTAAGGCCGTTCAGTGTCTCGTATTTTGCGCCCATGGCAAGCGCCAGCCTGTCAATTTCGTTGATGCCTCTCGTAATCAGGGCCGCTTTTGTATTATCGCCGTATCCGAGCCCGTCTGCCATTCCTGCCGCCAGAGCAATGACATTTTTCAGCGAAGCTCCGATTTCCATGCCGATTACATCAGGACTGGTATACACGCGGAAGGCTTCATTCATAAAATAATGCTGCACCCGCTCCGCTGCATCTTTTCTTTCCGCGCCGGCCACAAGAGCCGAAGGCATGCTCCGTCCTACTTCTTCTGCATGAGACGGCCCGCACAGCACCGCAGTCTCCGCATTTGGGATTTCCTGGCGGATAATCTGGGAAAGCGTCATGAGCGTATCTTCTTCAATGCCCTTTGCCACGCTGATAATCAGCTGACCGTCTGTCACATACGGCGCCATTTCTTTCGCCGTGCTTCTGACATACATAGAAGGAACCGCAAATACAAGCGCTTCCATGCCGGATACCGCCTGCTTTTTATCCGTCGTAAACTGTATCGAATCCGCAAGCATGACACCCGGAAGTTTCTCCTTATGCTCTCTGTGTTCCTTCAGCATTGTAATCTCAGATGCAATCGCTGACCATATCGTAACCTCGTGCCCGTTTTTTTCTAACACGACAGCCAGCGCAGTTCCCCAGCTTCCCGCCCCAATGATTCCAATTTTTGCCATAAATCTCACCTCTTTCTGAATCCATTTATTTTTCATGCACAGATACTTTATTCTCCGTGCCGTTTAAAAGCCTCCTGATATTCGACTGATGCCTGATAACACCCAGAAGGCAGACAATTCCGACAACTGTATAAATTTCAGGCAGTGTCTCAGGCGGCGCGCCTAATATCCCGTTCTGTCCGAATATTACTGTCTGTACAAAAAATCCGATGCACACCAGCAGCGAGCCGACAGAAACATATTTCTTCACAAAGATGCTGAGTACAAACAGCACAAGGCATACCGGAACCGCCTGCGGCAGAAATGCCAGCATCATGCCGGCTGTCGTGGCAATCCCCTTGCCGCCTTTAAATCTTAAATGAACCGGGAAATTATGGCCTAAAACGGCTCCAAGCCCGGCATAGGCCTCCAGTATTTTTATGCTGTCCGGATACTGCCCGCGGAACAAAAGCCATACAAGCAGCACCGCAAACACGCCTTTAAAGCCGTCCCCTAAAAATACAATGATTCCCGCTTTTTTTCCGAGCGTGCGGAATGTATTCGTAGTCCCGATGTTGCCGCTGCCTAGTTTCCGGATATCCACATTGACATGCTTAGCATAAAAATATCCCGTTGTAAACAGTCCGAACAGGTAGCCTGCTATGATGGCAAGGATACGCGCCACTGTCATTTTCCGTCCCCCTTCCGTTCCCGGATAATAAACTTCAAAGCCGTTCCCCTGAATCCAAACGCATCCCGAATCCGGTTTTCAATATATCTCGTGTAGGAAAAATGCATCAGTTCTTTATAATTTACAAAAATAACAAACGTCGGCGGCTTGACCGATACCTGGGTAATATAATACAGCTTTAACCGCTTGCCCTTATCATACGGCGGCTGCTGCATTGCCACGGCTTCTGTCATAATTTCATTTAATACGCCCGTTGCCACACGCATGCTGTTATTCTGAATTACCATGTCAATCATGCCGAAAATTTTGTGCAAACGCTGTCCGGTTTTGGCAGAAATAAACATAATCTCAGCATACGGCATAAAGCTTATCACCTGGCGGATTCTCTCCGTATACCGGTAAACCGTTTTATCGTCTTTTTCAACAATATCCCATTTATTAACGGCAATAATAATTCCTTTCCCCCGGTCATGCGCAATGCCCGCGATTTTCGCGTCCTGCTCTGTCACGCCCTCTTGGCCGTCAATCATAATAATCACCACATCCGCGCGCTCCACAGCCGTCACCGCACGGATAATGCTGTAACGCTCGATGTCTTCTTTGATTTTGCTTTTGCGCCGGATGCCGGCCGTATCAATAAAGACATACTCGCGCCCTTCGAAACGGACTTCTGTGTCAATCGCATCCCTGGTCGTTCCTGCGATATCCGATACAATGACGCGGTCCCTGCCGCACAGCTTATTAATCAGCGAAGATTTCCCGGTATTCGGCTTTCCTACAATCGCGATTTTCGGACGCTCATCCTCCTGCTCTTCGCCGTTTCCTTCCTTAAAATACTGAATCACCTCATCTAAGAGGTCGCCGAGCCCCAGCCTGGAAGAAGCCGATATCGGCACCGGCTCGCCAAGTCCCAGATTGTAAAACTCATAGACATCCATCATATATTTCTGAAAGCTGTCTACTTTATTCACCGCTAACACCACCGGCTTCTGCGAACGGCGCAGCATATCCGCTACCTTATCATCCGCATCCACAAGCCCCTGACGCACATCCGTAATCATAATAATCACATCTGCCGTATCAATCGCAGTCTGTGCCTGCTCGCGCATCTGCGACAAAATAATATCCTTACTGTCCGGCTCGATACCGCCGGTATCAATCATCGTAAAATCCCTTCCCGTCCAGGATACATCCGCATAAATCCGGTCCCTTGTAACGCCCGGCGTATCCTTTACAATGGAAATGCGCGAGCCCGCAAGCGCATTAAACAGCGTAGATTTCCCGACATTCGGCCGCCCTACGATTGCTACAATTGGTTTACTCATTTCTATCTCCTATTCTCCTGCTGTACATTTTCAATCGGCAAACAAATCAGGCATGCAAAAATGCCTCATGCAAATCCTGACCGTTTGAGTTTACAATAACTATCTGCACTTGTAAAGACTTTTTCAGTTCATCAAGAGTCATATCGTCTAAAAATATTTCTTCCCCGCTGCGCATAAGGCTGCACGGCAGCAAAAGCACGCTGCCTAAATCTTTCCCCCTTAACTGATTCAGAATATCCTGCCCGGTTAAAAGCCCGGATACCGTAATCTGTTCGCCAAAGAAAACATTCTGAATCGGAAAAACCTCTATCTGCCTGTCAGGATGCTGCTGCATAAATTCCTGTGAAAGCATTGTAAGAAACGGAGCCGCCAGCTTTCCAGAAGCTACCGAAATCTTCCTGATTTCTGGCTGTTTTTCTGCCCCTTTCCGCCCGTTCCCGCAGAATGCCGTCCGCCCCGCCGCCTCTGACTGCTGGCTGTCTCCCTCCTGCCTGCTTCCTCCTTCAGCAATGCCCTCCTCTATCTGGCTGGCAGCAGGCATGCTGTCTCTTTCCCTGGCGAGCGCATCGCGGAATTCATTGAGTAAAAGACGCATCATGCCGACCCCGTTTTCCAGCTGGATATACCCGTCATACCGCTCTTCTTCCGGGAATTCCATATCTGCCATAATATACCATTCATCCCCGGCATGCACAAAATGCGTCCCATACTCACTGAAGCACTTCTCCTGCCACCTGTGAACCGTCTGCAGCACTTCCAAAGCATCCTGTTTATGAAACGCTTCTAGCGGATACAGACCTTCCCTGTACTTCGTCAGTCCCACCGGAACCACCGATACGCTTTTCATATGCGGAATATATCCTGTCAGCTCCCTGATACTGCATTCTAACTCTTCTTTATCATTAATTCCTTTGCACAGCACAATCTGCCCGTTCATTTCCATCCCCGCTTCATAAAGACGGCGCATCTTTTTCAGCGCCTCCCCCGCAAAACGGTTATTTAACATCCGGCAGCGTAAAGAAGGATTCATCGTATGAACAGAAATATTCACAGGCGCCAGCTTGTACATAATCATCCGCTCAATATCTTCATCCTTCATATTAGTAAGCGTAATATAATTGCCCTGCAAAAAAGAAAGCCTGGAATCATCGTCCTTAAAATACAGCGTCTTTCGCATGCCAGGCGGCATCTGGTCAATAAAGCAGAAAATACAGCGGTTGCAGCATGCCCGGTAACTGTCCATCAGCCCGCTTTCAAATTCCAGCCCGAGGTCGTCCTCATAGTCTTTTTCAATCTCATACTCCCATTCCTCTCCGTCCGGCTTGCGGACCGTTATGGTCAGGTATTCTTCGTTTATCTGGTAACGGTAGTCAAAAACATCCTTGATTTCATGGTCATTCACCAAAAGCAAGACATCGCCGGGTTCTATTTCCAGTTCTTCGGCAATGCTGCCTGGGAGAATGCGGGTAATTCTGTGTTCGTTCTTCTGCATCATGTTTATTTTGTCTCCTCTGTCTGTATCTGCTCTATATCTGCACATCTTAGCTGTATTATACTCCTTATCATACGCCTGTACAATTAGATTTTCATAATAAAATATATCGGATACCTTCACAGGACTTGGGAAAGCTGCCTGTATTCTGAAAAGTGACGGTTATCCCGATGTGCGGGCGTTTATGCGGACATTCCGGGAAATGGAGCGTGTGTGGTACAGTATAACCGTAACCTTGCCGAATGGGAACGCCAGACCAGCAGGAAGCCGAAGGCAGCAGCTTGGAATAGGAATAGGGAGAAGTGAAATATTTCTAACTTTTTGTAACAGTTCAGACAGGAGGGGGCATTATGGCCCCTCGGACGCCGGGTGACGGGAAGATGCACCGGCTTCCTGTGACGGCTCCGGAATGTT
>CANDJC010000094.1 GCA_947384955.1 uncultured Eubacterium sp.
AACTAAGAACTTCCAGCTTTTTTCCAGAGTCACATCCGAAGGAAAAACTTTCTCCATCCAGCTGATTTTGGCTGAATTTACGTTTCAGAGCGGGCAGTAAGCTGTTTATTTTCATATAAGCTGATGCTTGATATACTTCTGCAGCTAGTGCCTTGTAAAATTAAAATAAATATCAAAATCAAATATCGAAACCGAAAAGTAGTTTCCTTTGTTATTGGGATTTCTGATTGGTCTGGACATATTTTCGATAAGCTTTTAAACTTTACAAGGCACTAGTGGTTTTCAGTTATAAATCAGTTGTGTTCTATATGGATGAAAATTAAAAGTTATCATGGCATGATTCGTATCAGTGCTGCAATAAAATTTCTAGTCGATGAACCTGTCGCTGACGATGCTTTGATTTGTACTGATATATTTTCATAATTTCACCTGATTTACATGGCAGAGGCAGCTGCAGAAAAAATATATTTAATCAGACAAAATGTACACCAGTTTACAAGTTTTTGATTAGGTACAAGATATAGATTCAATTATAATGACTATGTACAATAGCTAGCCTGGATTTTGCAAAAAGATGCTAAAATCTAAAAAGCTGTAAACTGTTGAAAATATATTTAATCAGACAAAATATATACCAGTTTACAGATTTTCTGGTTTCAGCGTATTTTAGTGAAAATTCGAACTATATATTGTATTTAGCTGTTGCTGCATAACCAATATATGGTATGAAATCAAAAACCTATAAACTGGTAAAAATATATTAAAGCAGAAAAAATATATTAAAGCAGAAAAAATATGTTTGAGCAGAAAAAATGTAAACTAACTGCTTCAATGTAAATTCAGCCATCCTGAATTCTGCCAAAACCAGCTGGGCGAAGAAAGTTTTTCCTTCGGATGTGACTCTGGAAAAAAGCTGGAAGTTCTTAGTTTTCTGCTCAATACACAGGATTTGGGGACACACTGCTGCCAGCCTGATAAAACTTTAAAGTCCCCAAAAGGCGCCTGCCAGTGCCACTGCTTAAATAAGCCAACAACGCCAGGGCATCAGGCGCCGGTCCGTCCGCAGCCAATACCTTGATGCAGAAAACTTAGAACTTCCTGCTTTTTGGAAGCGGAACATCCGAAGGAAAAACTTTCTTCGCCCAGCGTCCCATTGAGAAAGCCCCAATTCCTTCGCCCAGCGTCCCGCTGAGAAAGCCCCGATTTCTTCGCCCAGCGTCCCACTGAAAAAGCCCAGCATCCTTCACCCAGAATCCTTCACCCAGCGTCCCATCGAAAAGCTAAAACTTTTTCATTCAGCATCCCTCCACAAACCCAGTAGCAGAATTCATTTTTTTGTGTTAAAATAATCAGGCAGGACAGACATTGCCATGCATTCCCGGCACAATCACATCCCGGGAAACGCTTAGGTAAAAAAGCTGTTCAAATATATTAACAAAAAGGAGCAGATATGGCTAAAACGGCGAAAAAGAGAGAAAAACAGAAGCGCCAGTCCATGCTGGCACGGGTGAAAAGAGCGCATCAAAAGCCAGGGGAACAGTCAGGCGGATATGGATTTCAGCTGGTCGGGGCTTTTTTCTGTGATTTTTTCTATTACTTATGGCATGTATTAAAATGGCTGATACTGACGGGGCTGATTCTGACAGCTGTAGTATCCGTTGTTTTATTTGTGCGTTACGGAGATGATTACCGCTCATTTGCAAAAGAAGCCGATGAAATAGTAGCAGACAGCAGGGCAGAAGATTTCCGTATGGATGAGATTACTTATATTTATGGTGCAGACGGCAGCCAGATAGCGGAACTGTCTTCCGGCAATGGAAAGTCCAGTTATTTGAAATATTCAGAAATTCCGAAAGATGCCGTCAATGCATTTATAGCAATCGAGGACCGCAGTTTTTGGAGAAATATCGGCATTGATATCAAAGGAATTGTGCGTGTTGCCGTAGACTTTGTTACTTCAAAAGGCGATAATATGGCTGGAGCGAGTACGATTACCCAGCAGCTGTCGCGGACGATTTACCTGACCAGGGAGCGTTCGATTATACGTAAGATTAAAGAAATGATGGTGGCAATCCGTCTGACGGAAAAGTACAGCAAAGAAGAGATTATGGAATTTTATATCAATACAGCATGCTTCAGCAATGGGATTTACGGCCTTGAGGCGGCTTCGAAAGCGTTTTTTGCTAAAAGCGCCTCAGAGCTTACGCTGTCGCAGACTGCTTATCTTTGCGCAATTCCGAACAGGCCGGAATATTTTAATCCGTACCGTCACCCGAAGCGGGCATTGGAGCGCAGGGATAAGATTTTAAAAGACATGCTGGATGAAGGCTATATTTCAAAGAGCGCTTATCAGGAGGCATGCAGGGAAAAAATAAAGATAGAAAAACCGGAGTCTGAGTTTAATAATTATGAAACTACCTATGCGGTGTATTGTGCCACAGAATATCTGATGAAGCTGCACAATTTTGAGTTCCGTTATGAATTTTCCAGCGATGAAGATTATAAGCAGTATCAGGAGGATTATGAAGCTGCCTATAATCTGGAAAAGACAAATCTGTATGCCAATGGGTATACGGTGACGACGAGCCTTAGGAAGGACGCGCAGAATGCGGTACAGCAGGCGCTGGACAATAATCTTGCATTTGCCACGCAGACAAATCCCGAAACAGAGGTCTATGAGCTGCAGGGAGCGGTAACGGTCATTGATAATACGACGGGAAAGACGATTGCCGCTGTGGGAGGGCGTTCGCAGGAGAATCTGAATAATGTATACAGTTTAAACCGTGCTTACCAGAGCTACCGCCAGCCGGGAAGTACATTTAAGCCGCTGGCTGTTTATACGCCGGCGCTGATGTACGGGTATACGCCGGAATCTACGGTCTATGATATCGATGTAAAGACAGCGCAGCAGCCGGGAACCGATATTTCCTCCCTTCGCGGAAATGCGATGTCTTTGCGCAGTGCGGTCGAACAGAGCAAAAACGGCGTAGCGTATTCGGTATTTTATGATATCAAGCCGTCTTACGGACTGGAATTTATCTCTAAAATGAAATTTGACAAAATCGTGCCGCAGGACTTTACACTTTCTGCAGCGCTGGGCGGGCTGACTTACGGAACAACGACGGTGCAGATGGCGAGCGGCTACTGTACGCTGGCAAATCAGGGCAGCTACCGCAATCCTTCCTGTCTGGTATCGGTGAAGGACAAAAACGGCAGGGAGATTTTTAAAGAGGATAAGCCGGTAAAGGTCTATAAAGAGCAGGCTTGTTCCGAAATGCTGGATATCTTAAAAGGTGTTTTAACAAAAGGAACGGCAAAGAGCATGGGGTGGAGCCAGGTATCGGATATGCCGGCGGCCGGAAAGACAGGTACGACGAACGGAAGCAAAGACGGGTGGTTCTGCGGTGTGACGCCTTATTATACCGTGGCGGTCTGGATTGGATATGATACGCCGAAGACGCTGGATAATCTGTACGGCGGGACTTATCCGGCCAGCGTGTGGAAAGACGCCATGCTGTATCTGACCAGCGGACTGAGTGTGGTTGATTTTAATTAGCGCCGGACAGTTCCTGGCAAGATATCCCTTGCACAACTTATTATTTTGTGGCAAAATATAGAAGCAAATGCAGCGGCTGGCAGAACGGTCAATCGTGCTGTGTTGGCAGGAATGAAAAATGATAAATGCGGAGGTAATTAGAAATGTATATAACATGTTTGGATTTAGAAGGCGTATTAGTACCGGAAATCTGGATAGCATTTGCAAAAGCATGCGGGATTCCGGAACTGGAAAGGACAACAAGGGATGAACCGGATTATGATAAGCTGATGGCAGGGCGTCTGCGTATTTTAAAGGAGCATGGATTAGGATTAAAAGAAATCCAGGAAACCATCGAAAAAATTGAACCGCTGCCGGGCGCTAAGGAATTTTTAGATGAGCTTCGCAGTCTGACACAGGTGATTATTATCAGCGATACGTTTGAACAGTTTGCAAAGCCGCTGATGCGTAAGCTCGGATGGCCGACGATTTTCTGCAATACGCTTGAGGCAGCTTCGGACGGTGAGATTACCGGGTATAAGATGCGTGTGGAAAAGTCGAAATATGCGACGGTAAAGGCGCTGCAGTCTGTAGGATTTGAAACAATTGCCAGCGGCGACAGCTATAATGACCTTGGGATGATTCTGGCCAGCAAGGCGGGATTTTTATTCAAAAGTACAGAGCAGATTAAGGCGGATTATCCGCAGCTGCCGGCATTTGACACATATGCAGAGCTGTTAGAAGCAATTAAAAAGGCAATGGAAGAGTAATATGGAAGTTTGTTCAGGAAAGGATGTGAGACTGATTGCTTAAAACACTGGCTTCGTATATTAAAGAGTTTCGAAAAGATTCCCTGATGACTCCGGTATATATGATACTGGAGGTAATTATGGAAATGCTGATTCCGCTGCTTATGGCGTCTATTATTGATGACGGTGTGGAAAAAGGGGATATGAATCATATTTTTATGATGGGTATCTGGATGACAGGCGCGGCATTTATCGGCCTTTTTGCAGGCGTGATGGGCGGCAAGTACGGGGCGCGGGCATCGGCGGGGTTTGCCAAAAATCTGCGGGAAGGAATGTTTGTCAGGATTCAGGACTATTCGTTTGAAAACATCGACAAGTTTTCCACAGCCGGGCTGGTGACCAGGCTGACGACAGATGTTACAAATCTGCAGAATGCCTATCAGATGATACTGCGGATGTGTGTGCGCGCACCGTTTTCCCTGATTATTGCAATGGTCATGTCATTTTTCATTTCAGCGAAGCTGGCTACGGTTTATCTGGCGGCTGTTATCATACTGGGAGGATTTTTGGCAGTAATTACGGTCAATGCGTATCAGTATTTTAGCGCGGTGTTTGATAAATATGACGATTTAAATGCCAGCGTCCAGGAGAATATTTCGGCAATCCGCGTGGTAAAGGCGTATGTCAGGGAAGATTATGAGATTGATAAGTTCAAAAAAGCCTGTGGAAATCTGTATCAGATGTTTGTGAAAGCGGAGAGTATTGTTTCGTATAACGCGCCGGCTATGATGTTTACGGTGTTCAGCTGCATTCTGGGTATCAGCTGGCTGGGCGCTAAGATTATTGTTACGTCGGGCTCTGTGGAGCTTCAGACAGGAGATTTAATGAGTCTTCTCGCTTACTGTATGAATATTTTAATGAGCCTGATGATGCTTTCTATGGCTTTTGTCATGATTACAATGAGCTCGGCCAGCGCAAGGCGTATCGCTGAGGTGCTGAATGAAAAGAGCACGCTGGTAAATCCGCCGCAGCCGGAGCTTCAGGTATCTGATGGAAGCATTGAATTTGAGCATGTGAATTTTGCCTATGGAAGAAAAAGCAGCAGTGAAAGCCAGGCGGAAGAGGAAGGCCTGGTACTGTCCGACATTAACCTGAGCATTCGTCCGGGTGAAACGATAGGCATTATCGGAGGTACCGGGAGCTCGAAGTCCAGTCTGGTAAATCTGGTCAGCCGCCTGTATGACGTCACGGGCGGATGCGTAAAGGTAGGAGGAAAGGATGTCAGGCAGTATGATATCGAGACACTGCGCAATGAGGTTTCGGTCGTGCTGCAGAAAAATGTCCTGTTTTCCGGTACGATTTATGACAATCTGCGCTGGGGCGATTTAAATGCCAGTGAGGAGGAATGCCGCAGAGCTTGCAGGCTGGCTTGTGCAGATGAATTTATCGAGGCAATGCCAAAGGGATACGAGACTTATATTGAACAGGGCGGAACCAATGTATCCGGCGGACAGAAGCAGCGCCTGTGTATTGCCAGGGCTCTGCTGAAAAAGCCGAAAATCCTGATTCTGGATGATTCTACGAGTGCGGTGGACACAGCGACGGATGCAAAAATCAGAAAAGCCTTTGCCGAAGAAATTCCGGGTACGACGAAACTTATCATCGCTCAGCGTGTTTCTTCTGTGCAGAATGCAGACCGTATTATTGTATTAGACCGCGGGACAGTGAATGGATTTGGCACGCATGAACAGCTGCTGAAAACAAATGATATATACCGTGAAGTATATGAGTCACAGACCGGAGGCGGCGGGGATTTTGACGAGAATGGAGGTGACAGTTAATGGCGGAAAAAACAGCTCAAAGCTTCGGACAGAATCAGGAAAAAAATAAGGAAGAAATGCGCGGGCCCGGCAGGGGGCCGAAACCGCGGGTAGAAAATCCGTGGAAAATTATCCGCCGTCTGTCGGCTTACGTTTTGAAAGATTATGCGCTGGCAGTGATTGTGGTGATTGCCTGTATTATGTATACGGCATTTGCAACCGTTCAGGGTACTTTATTTATGGAAGAGCTGATTGACGGATATATTCAGCCATTGTTAGAAAGTGAGTCCCCGGATTTCGGAAATCTGCTCCGTGCGATTATGCGGGTCGCTTTTTTCTATGGAATTGCTGTCATTGCCAGCTATGCACAGGCTAAAATTATGATTTATATCAGCCAGGGAACCCTGCGCAGGCTGCGCGATGATTTGTTTTCCCATATGGAAAAGCTGCCTGTCAGTTATTTTGATACGCATGCGCACGGGGATATTATGTCCGTATATACAAATGATATTGACACTCTGCGCCAGATGATCAGCCAGAGTATTCCGCAGCTTTTTTCAAGCGCCATTACGATTGTCAGCGTGCTTGGCAGCATGATTTATTTGAATGCGGCGCTGACGGCGCTGACGCTTTTGATGGTGGCGGTGATGCTGTTTATGACAAAACGCCTGGCGGGATTAAGCAGCCGGTATTTCTTAGCGCAGCAGCAGGACCTTGGAAAAGTGAACGGTTATATCGAAGAGATGATGGAAGGGCAGAAGGTGGTAAAGGTATTCTGCCACGAAGAGATTTCGATTCGCGATTTTAAGGAATTAAACGACCAGCTGTTTGAAAGCGCTTATCAGGCGAACAGGTTTGCCAATATCCTGATGCCGGTAACGGCACAGCTGGGAAATGTAAGCTATGTGTTATGTGCGATTGCGGGCGGAATTCTTGCTATGAACGGGATAGGGGGATTTACAGTCGGAAAGCTGGCAAGCTTTTTAACCTTTAACAAGAGCTTTAACCAGCCGATTAATCAGGTCAGCATGCAGCTGAACGCGGTTATTATGGCAGTGGCGGGAGCGGAACGCGTGTTTAAGCTCTTAGATGAAAGGCCGGAAACGGACAGCGGCTATGTGACGCTTGTAAATGCCAGAAAAGAAAACGGCACAATCGTCGAAGCGCCGAAGGGCGAGCGCACAGGACTGTGGGCATGGAAGCATCCGCATCAGCAGGAAGGCACAGTGACTTATCAGGAGCTGACGGGGGATGTTGTATTTGACGATGTGGATTTTGGATATGTGCCGGAAAAAATTGTCCTTCATAATGTAGACCTGTTTGCGACACCGGGACAGAAAATTGCGTTTGTCGGCTCAACCGGTGCCGGGAAGACGACAATTACCAATCTGATTAACCGTTTTTATGATATACAGGACGGCAAAATCCGTTATGACGGCATAAATATAAACAAAATTAAAAAAGACGACCTGAGACATTCGCTTGGAATCGTGCTCCAGGATACGCATCTGTTTACGGCAACCGTGATGGAAAATATCCGTTACGGCAAACTGGACGCATCAGATGAAGAAGTCATTGCAGCCGCAAAGCTGGCGAACGCAGACGGGTTTATCCGTCATCTCCCGGACGGCTATCACACGATGCTGACCGGAGACGGCGCAAATTTAAGCCAGGGGCAGAGACAGCTGCTTGCCATTGCAAGGGCGGCCATTGCAGACCCTCCGGTGCTGATATTAGACGAGGCCACCAGCTCGATTGATACAAGAACAGAAAAAATTGTCCAGGACGGCATGGATAAGCTGATGAGCGGGAGGACGACGTTTGTGATTGCGCACAGGCTTTCTACAGTCCGCAACAGCGACTGTATCATTGTACTGGAAAAAGGCCGGGTCATTGAGCGCGGAAATCATGAAAAGCTGATGGAAGAAAAAGGGAAGTATTATCAGCTTTACACAGGAAACAGCGTATCCGCTTAACATGTTTTAAAGACAGCAGCAGGGATGCCGGAGTGTCTGAACCGTATGTTTTAAAACGGTTCACGCTCTGGCAGTGCAGACAGAAAGGAACTTGATCAATATGTCATTAGAATCTTATCAGGCAGCGAACAAGCAGGCGCTGAAAGCATACCGCCTGGCAATGAATAAAGGAGAGTACCCGTATCTGAGCGCGCTGGATGATTTTCTTCCTTATGAGAAAACAGCCGGAGAAAAATATATCGGACTCATTGAAATTCCGCTTGACCTTGTAGCGGGCACGAAAACAGCGGGCCGGCAGAATTCCTTTGCGAATAATTTTATGCCGCTCTTAGATGAAGAGACAGAATTTGCATTTAAATGGTCAGATTTATACGAAGCGCAGCTGGACGAAGGAATCCGCGACCCGATTGTGGCGTATGAATATATGCACCGTTTTTATATTATGGAGGGCAATAAGCGAGTCAGTGTATTAAAGAGCCTGAACGCGGTAAAGATAAGCGCAAAAGTAACCAGGATTATTCCAAAGAAAACCGATGATTTAGAAAACCGGATTTATTATGAATTTATGGATTTTTATGAAGACGCGGCCATTTATGATATCTGGTTTTCAAAAGAAGGCTCCTATGAAAAGCTCGCCGCCCACTATGGCTATCAGAAAGGACAGAAGTGGTCAGATGAAAGCAAAAAGTCGCTTCGAAGCGAATATCTGACATTCCGGAAAATCTATAAGGCAAAGGGCGGGGATAAAATTCATATCACGTCGGGGGATGCGTTTTTAGCCTATATTGAGCTGTTTCCGGCCTGGCAGATTCAGGCGGGGACAGAAGAAGACATCCGTGACAACCTGACAAAGATGTGGGAAGAGTTTGTGACAATTTCACAAAACGATGCAATGAAAATTGTACTGGAGCCGCATCAGAAGGAGAAATCAGGAAGCGGACGTTCGATTTTAAACCGCCTCCTTGTAAGCGATGTTCCAAGACAGCTTAAAATCGCATTTATTTATGAAAAATCTGTTGTGAATTCTGCCTGGAATTATGCGCATGAAATGGGGCGCAGGCATATAGAGCAGGTATTTGGAAGCCGGGTGAAGACTTCGATTTATGAGCATGCGGAATTTACCAATAACTCAGAAGACATTATCGAAGCGGCGATAGAAGACGGGAATCAGATTATCTTTACGGTAGCGGCGCAGTTAGCAAATGCAAGCGTGAAAGCAGCGCTCAAGCATACGGATGTAAAGATTTTAAACTGTTCGACGAATTCCAAATATCAGGCAATCCGCACGTATTACTGCCGCATGTATGAAAGCAAATTCCTTCTGGGTGTGATTGCGGGAGCGCTGTCAGAATCCAACCATATCGGCTATATGGCGGATTATCCGATTTACAGTACGATTGCGAATGTCAATGCTTTTTCCCTTGGGGCACAGATGGTAAATCCGCGCAGCCGGGTGCATTTACGGTGGGCATGCGTCAAAGAAGAGTTTCAGAGAGGTTTTCCAGACTGTGTTCAGATTATTTCGGATAAGGACGGTATCAACCCGGAGCATCCGACGAGAAAATACGGGCTTTACCGAAAGCTGGCGGGTGACGGCGCTGAAAACATCGCTGCTTCTATCTGCCACTGGGGCAAGTTTTATGAGCTGATTATCCGCAGTATTCTGGAAAAAACCTGGAAGGAAGAGAGCGGCAAAAATAAAAACCGCGCGCTGAATTACTGGTGGGGAATTTCCTCCGGCGTACTGGAAATCGTGTGTTCCCAGAAGCTCCCGGACGGTACGCGGATTCTGGTCGATACACTGACAGAAAATATCCGCCGCAAGGAATTCAGTCCGTTTCAGTTTACCTGGACAAAACAGGACGGTTCTGTAACCAATGAGGCAGGCCACCGTTTAGAGCCGGAGGATATTTTTAAAATGAATTATCTGGCGGGCAATGTAGAAGGAGGACTTCCTGAGCTGGGCGAACTGAAAGAGGGAGTAAAAGAGTTTGTCCGTCTGCAAGGGGGGTTCTGATGAAAATATTACTGCTGGCAGATGTAGAATGCAAAGCCCTGTGGGATTTTTTCCGCAAGGAAGAGCTGGAAGGAATCGACCTGATTCTTTCCAGCGGCGATTTAAATGCGGAGTATCTGTCGTTTTTAGCGACAATGGCATCGGTTCCGGTACTTTATGTACACGGGAACCATGACGCAAAATACCGCGTGCGGGGACCGGAGGGCTGTATCTGCATTGATGATACGATTTATAAATACAAAGGACTGCGTATACTCGGCCTGGGAGGCTCGATGCGATATAAAGATGACGACTGGCAGTTTACAGAATCTGAAATGCGCAGAAGAGTAAAAAAGATGCGCTTTCCAATCTGGCGCAGCAGGGGATTTGACATTCTGCTGGCCCATGCCCCTGCAAAAGGGCTGCATGACGGAGAGGACCTGCCGCATCATGGGTTTGATGTTTTTAATGATTTGATGAATAAATATGAACCGGGATATTTTATTCACGGGCATGTGCATATGAATTACGGGCGGAATCATGTGCGGGAAGACGAGTATGGAAAGACGCGGGTGATTAATGCGTTTGAGCGGTACGTGATTGAGGTGCCGGATAAATAAACAGACAGACAGTTTCAAAAGTGCCGTGCAAAAGCCGGATGGATACGAAAGCTGAAGTTTGTAATGACAGCTGGGATACATTCGGTTTTTGCATGGCACTTTTGCGGGGATATGCTATGGCCCCTCGGACGCCGGGAGAGGGGATATGCGTTATTTTTCAAAAAGCTGTAAAGAGGTGTATAGTAATAAAAAGGAAATTATGTTATAATCAATACATTATATAATTATTTTCAAAATGAAGGAGGTGGATTAGAATGCCAAGTCTAGATATAGCAAGAGATGCTATCGTAGAATTTTCTCGTATTCAGAATTGGATGCTGTCGGCAAAAAAGAATAAAGATGATGAGACATACAATATGATGTTAGACCGTTACGTTGAATTAAAAGCGATACTTTCAACAGCAGGTGTAAACATTACAGAACTTGATAAATTGAATAAATGATTTGAAAGAGGGTACTGAAATGGTATCCTTTTTTTATTTTAAAAAGAGAAGAATACTTATGTAAGCTGAATAATTGGCAGCAGTGATTGTGTTTATGTAATGGCAGAGCCGGAATAGAAGCATTGGAAATAGCAAAGCGTATAAAGGGTGAGAATATGAAAAAAATTTCATTTTTGTAACCGTTTCCACTTTTCATTTGTATTATTGTTGAAAGGGCCTTTCAAAGAAATAAAATAAGTGAGGGATCACTCATGAAACAGCTGATAAATGAACTGATTGAGCGTTACCGGGACAATTTGTTTGCGGCTGCCTTTAATGTATGTAAGAATGCAGCAGATGCAGATGATATTGTACAGGAAACATTCATGCAGTATTATTTAGCAAAAAAGGAATTTGACAGTGAGCAGCATATCCGCGCCTGGCTGATACGGGTGGCGATTAACAAGGCAAAGAATGTAAACCGTTCGTTCTGGCGGCAGCATAAGGTTCCGCTGGAAGAATATATGGAAACGCTGACATTTGAAACACAAAAAGACAGCGAGCTGTTTGAGGCAGTGATGAATCTGCCTGTAAAATACCGCATTGTGATTCATCTGTATTATTATGAGGATTATTCTGTACGTGAAATTGCCGGACTGTTAAAGCTTACGGAAAGCAATGTAAAAGCAAGGCTGTCAAGGGGACGCGGAATGCTCAGGCAGACATTGAAGGAGGAATGGAATGCTGATGAATAAAACGAATAAAGAAAAATATAAGCAGGCGTTTTCTGTATTACATGCCTCCGGCAGCAGGATTATGGAGGAAGAAAATATGAATGAGAAAAAAAGAACATATATCATGAAAAAAGTAATGGCGGCATGTGCTTCGGCAGCATTAATACTAGGCAGCCTGACGGCGGCGTATGCGGCAGATGTCGGCGGAATCAGGGAGAAGATTACAATATGGTTCCACGGGGAGCGGTTCGAAGCAGAAATTATAGACAGGGGAAACGGGACTTTAACAGCTTCTTTTTATGATGAGGACGGAGAAGCGAAAGAGATATCCGGGGGAGGAGTCGGATTTGATGAATCTGGAAACGAGATACCGCTTTCGAAAGAGGAAGTATTAGACGGCATGGGAATCGGACAGGAAGTGTTAAAAGACGAGGACGGAAAAGTCTGGTTTTATATCAATGATAAAAAAATTGAGATTACAGATTTATTCCAGGAAGACGGAGTCTGCAGGGTGGCTGTGGAAACTGACGGGAATATGAGGTATTATTCTATTGAAGAAGACGGGGAAGGAGAGTACGGATGGCAGATGACGACGGAGAAGCCGGAGGATGCTGAGAGGTATGTGGCAGCTGAATAAAGAGTAGAAGAGGGGATATCCTCCTTCTTGCGAAAATGCGGATTCTGTCATATAATATGTATAGAAGAGGCATACTTCACATAAAGGAGATTCAGGAAATGAAAAAATACCAGGAACTCGGATTTACAGATGATTTTATGTTTTGCAAGGTAATGACGGCAAACCCGGATTTGTGCCGGCGGGTGCTGTCGCTGCTGCTTGGAAAAGAGATAAAGAAGATAGAGATGCACGGAATGCAGCAGACGGTTGATATTACAGCCGGGGCAAAGGGAATCCGCATGGATGTGTATCTGAATGACGAAGAAACGGTTTACGATATGGAGATGCAGGCGGCGTCTAAGCCGTATCTTCCAAAGCGTCTGCGGTATTATCAGGCGATGCTTGACCTGAATCACCTGGAAAGCGGCATGGATTATGAGAAACTTCCGCATACGGTGATTATATTTATCTGTACATTTGATTTCTTTGGGAAGAGGCTTCCGGTCTATACATTTGAAAACAGGTGTGCGCAGATGCCGGAAGTATCAATGGGAGATGAAGCGGAAAAGATTTTTATCAATCCGGTAAGTGACCGGGAAGGGCTGGACAGCGGGCTGAATGCATTTCTGGACTATCTTGAGGGAAAGAAGTCTGCAGACGGTCTTACAGATGAAATAGAAGAAGCGGTCGAAAGGGCCAGGCAGCATAAGGAATGGGAGGTGGAGTATATGACGTGGCAGGCATATCAGATGGATGCAAGACGAGAGGGTCAAGAGGAAGGCCGGAAGGAAGGCCGGAAGGAAGGAGAAAATAAGCTGGGCAGGCTGATGACAGTGCTGCTTTCACAAGGACTGACGGAAGAGGCGAAACGGGCATCCCAGGATGCGCAGGCCCGGGCAGATATGTATCAGAAGTACGGGATTATCTGAACGTTTAAGGAAGCACATGTCAGTGTGCGGAATTGAATAATGAAAAGTTCTAAGTTTTCAGCGTAAAAGACTGGCAGCAGGCTGAAAACCTGGGACTTTTTATTTTATTCTGAATAATTACAGAAAAACAGCAGATACTGGTAAAGAAAAATTTTTGAGCAAAAGGAATGGCTGCCACATGAATAATAATAATGAAGAACACCTGCAGCGCCTGGAAAAGAAGCAGGCGGATATTCCGAGGCAGGCACAGGTGAATCAGATGGATAAGCTGACGACGAAGGAACAGGTGCACCAGGTCTGCGCCCATGTCAGTGAGAATAAAAAGATTTTGGAAGAGATGCTTGGGAACAGTGCGGATATCAAGATGCGGGAGATGGTGTTAGGAAAAGACCGGGTACGCTGTCTGGCTGCGTATATTGAGATTACAGCAGGGTCGCTTGCTTTTGAAAATTCACTGATTGGAAGGCTGTTAAATGACCTTTCGTATCTTCCGGCGGAGCAGATTTATGAATCGCTCGCTGCGAACGGGCAGGGACTGTGTGATGTGACACCGTTTGGAAATATTGAAGATGCTGTGCAGTATGGAATGCTGACAGGCGATGTGATTTTATTTATTGACGGATTCTGCAGTGCTTTGAAAATCCCGGATAAGGGATATCCGAATATGGGCGTGACCAAGCCTGATTCTGAAAAAGTGCTCCGCGGTTCTCAGGAAGGATTTGCGGATTCCGTGAAAGTGAATACGGCGCTGATTCGAAAGCGCATACGTTCCGCTAAGGTACGGGTAAAGGAAGTGAAGGCAGGGCTTTATTCGCATACAAATATTGATTTGGTTTATATGGAAGGGCTGGTGTATCCGGGGCTGTTAAAGGAAATTGAAAAGCGGCTGGATTCTTATACGATTGACAGTGTTTTAGACAGCGGTATCATAGAACAGCTGGCAGAAGAGGAGTGGTATTCTCCGTTTCCGCAGTTTCAGACGACGCAGCGGCCGGACCGGGCGGCAATCGCGGTTATGGAAGGAAGGGTTGTGCTGCTGTGCGATAATTCGCCGACGGCGCTGATACTGCCGACGGATTATAATTCTCTGTTAAAGACGAGCGATGATTATTACAACAGGTTTGAAATTGCTTCGCTGGAGCGGTTTATCCGTTATGCGGCATCGTTTATGGCGCTGGCGCTGCCGGCGTTTTATCTGGCGGTAACGAATTTTCATACGCAGATACTGCCGACATCGCTGCTGCTGTCATTTGCCGCGGCCAGGCAGGGAGTGCCGTTTCCGGCAGTTGTAGAAGTGCTTTTGATGGAGCTGTCATTTGAGCTGCTGCGGGAAGCAGGAGTCCGCCTCCCCGGGGCGATGGGAAATACGATAGGAATTGTAGGAGGCCTGATTATCGGACAGGCAGCAGTAGAAGCGAATCTGGTCAGTCCGATTGTTGTGATTGTCGTTGCGTTTACGGCGCTTAGTTCTTTTGCGATACCAAATGAAGAACTGGCGACTGCTTTTCGGATTTTGAAATTCTATATGATTGCGCTGTCTGCATGGCTCGGGCTGTTTGGATTTCTGGCGGCGGCATTGAGCATACTCATCCATCTGGCTGGGCTTAGGAGCTTTGGGATACCTTATCTGATGCCTTATGTGGGAGCGGAACTGAATGGCTATGAAGATGAACGGGACAGCCTGATTCGTTATCCGCTGTCCATGATGCGCAGGCGTCCGATTTATGCCAGACGTTCGCAGCGTCTGCGGCTGACGTTTGGGCAGAAAAAGAATAAAG
Source organism: uncultured Eubacterium sp. (assembly GCA_947384955.1). GTDB lineage: Bacteria > Bacillota > Clostridia > Lachnospirales > Lachnospiraceae > Eubacterium_J. Next base: position 15,176 of record CANDJC010000094.1, read on the forward strand.
GGAAGGAACAATAGGCGTGTTTTCCAATAATGATAAAATATCGTCACGTCAGATAAAAAGGCTGCTGATTTTTGATTTGTTCGGAGCTGCTTCCCTGCTGCTTCCGGCACAGCTGGCAAAATCCGGAAACGGGGCCGGAATCTATAGCATTTTGGCAGGAACCGCTCTGGCCGGCTGCTATTTATGGATGCTCTTAGCCTGCTGCGGACAGGCGTCCGGCGATTATCTGGGATATTTGATGAATGGCTGGGGCAGTGCTCTGTCACGTTTTTTTTATGGCTGTTACGCCGTTATCAGCCTTTTGGCCTGTGCGTGGGCGTCGAAGCTTCTGACGGAACTGATGTGTGACAGCCTGTTAAGCAGCCGTGATTTTGCAGCCGCGCTTTTTGTCATACTGCTGCTGGCATTTTACGGAGGCATTGCCGGACTGGAGGCCAGGGCAAGGGTTTATGAAATCATGTTCTGGGTGCTTGTCATTCCTCTTATTATCATGCTGCTTTTGTGCATCCGGCAGGTACAGGCATTTCAGTGGTTTCCGATGTCAGTATCAGGCAGCCGAAATGGAGGAATGTGGTTTTTCAGCGGCATGCTCCAGTGTTTTGCCTCATTTTTGCCGCTGACGTTTCTTTTATTTTTAATACCGCATGTAACGGATAAAAAAAGAACCGGGCGGGCGGCATACTGCGCTGTCGCTGCAGGCGGGGCGGCTGTTCTGATTATGTATCTGATTCTGCTTGGAATCTTTGGAAGCGGTGCACTGGCAGCGGAAAAATATCCGGCGGTGACCCTGATGGGAATGGTAAAAATACCGGGGGATTTTGTGAAGCGGCTGGATGCGGTTATGGTGGGAGTCTGGTTTTTCACACTTTACGCACTGATTGGAAGCAGCCTGTATTACGGGACAGATACGGCACGCAGCCTGTTTGGAAAAAGGAATGAACAAGGCAGGGAAAGTCTTAGGGCAGGAAAGGCATATGAGAAGGGCAAAAAACGCTGGTTTGTGGCTGTAACGGCTGCGGTTTACGGAATTGCGTATGCATTTCACATATGGCCGGATGTGCAGACGGTCATGTATGAGATTTTTTATCTGGCAGGGATTCCGTTTCTGGTAATCGTTCCGGCAGGCGCGCTTATTTTAAATAAAGTCAGAAAGCAGAGAAAATGAAACAGCCGGAGTTTCCTTATTCAGAAAGGCAGGCAGTCAGCCGGAATCAGGGCGGCGGATGTCCTTGTATGAAACAGTGATTCAAATATAAACCGGATAAAGGAGTTTTAGTTATGCTGCAAAAATGGATACGAAAAATGCAGTTCCATATTGGGATGCTGGCAGGAATACCGATGGCGGCTTTCTTTTTAAGCGGCTGCAGCAGTACGGAGCTGGAAAATAAAAGTTTTCCGCTGGCAGTGCTGATTACGGAAAAAGACGGCCAGTATCAGGCGTGCTATCTGTCTCAGCAGCTGTCCGAGGTGGCGAATGAACGGGCAGACGGAGGCAACATGACCGCGGAAAGCGCGCAGGGCAGTACGTATTATGAAACGCATAAAACATTTGAAAAAAATAACCGCTGCCGGCTGGACATGTCTCATACAAAGGCGCTGATTTTCCAGAAAGATTTTATGGAAAGCGATACACTGGAAGTTTTTCTGGAAACGGTGCGCCAGGAGAATACGTATGCCAGAAATACGCTTGTGTATTTATCAGACAGCAGCATGGGGCAGCTGGCAAAACTAAATGATTCGCTGGAAGTCCCTCTTGGCAGTTATCTGGAGCAGATGACGGAAAATGAGCGGGAATTAAAGGAACAGGCTGCGGTCACGCTTGGTGCGCTGTTAAACGAACAGGAAAATGCGGACAGGACGCTTTTGATTCCGGTCATTCAGGAAGAAAACGGACTGCCGGCAGTTCATGCATATGAGGTGCTGCAGAATTTTGAGTCAATGGGCAGAATTCGTACCGAGGAGGCACAGATTTATTATCTGCTGGCGGGGCAGCTTGAGCAGATGGATGTGCAGCTGAATGAAAAAGACCAGGTGCGGCTGAGTCATCTGAAATGCAGGAGAAATTTTATTATGTCTGCGGACGGGGTGACGGAGCAGGTGATGCTGACGGCTGAGGCAGAACGTGTGTCGGGAAGGGTGTCAGAGGATGAAATTGAAAAGGAAGTGAAAGAGAAAATCGAGAGGGCTTGCAGGGTTAGCAGGCAGCTGCAGGGGATTGATTTGTCTGACAGCAGGAAATGCCTGGCGATGCTGGCGCCGGAGGTTTATCGTGTGTTTGGGGAACGGGCTGAGGAATATGTAGAAAAGCTGAATTATGAGGCAAAGGTGCGGGTGAAGGAAATTTCTGGGTGATGCGTATTGTCTGGCGATGGATGGATGTGGCAGCTAATCGGTCCTGGAGATGCTGCTGAAAGGGTTCATTCTGGATTCGGCCTTGTTTTGGATGAGAGGCTGGCAGCGGTCAAAGTTATTGATTTAGTGCAGACAGGGGGTGTTCCTGGCTTGTGGAAAGAAATGAATATGTAACAGTTCAGACTGGGGGACATACTGGCTCCGCGGACGCCGGGTGACGGGAAGATGCACCGGCTTCCTGTGACGGCTCCGGAATG
>CANDJC010000095.1 GCA_947384955.1 uncultured Eubacterium sp.
CTGTCTGTCTGTCTGTCTGTCTGTCTGTCTGTCTGTCTGTCTGTCTGTCTGTCGATCATTATCGTCCGCTGCAGCATATCCTGTCAACCTCCTTCCGCAGAAAATTCCTGTTTTCAGGATAGTGGAATTTCAGAAAAAAACAAGACTTCTGGCAGGAACGTCAATTTTCTGGCAGGAACGTCAGTCAAATTTTCAAATTTAGGGATTGACAGGTTTCACTGCAGCTGTCCGATTCTGCCAAGCAGCCTTCCGATACTATGATACATGCCGGAATAAATGACCGGGTCCAGCTGTGTAAGGTCTATATCAAACGTATCCTCGCATGCAAGCCGCTCGTCTATCTGAATATTCTTTATCCGGCAGAAAAACGTAACCGAATCCCCAATTTCAACAGACTGTGCCACTTCACATTCATATACCCACCGGCTGGCATCCAAAACAGGGACGTCCACAGCCTCTCCCCTACTGACACTGTAGGCCATTCCGTCCTTTTTTCCGTCTTCCGCGCGGTGTGTACCCAGATAATCCATAAGCTCCAGCATATCCGTGCTAACAAGGTTCACGCTTAACATCCCCGTTCTGATTACATTCTGTTTCGTCCTTTTCGTACCGGCCATGCTGATAATCAGCAGATAATCGCTGTCTTTCTCATTTGTAACGCTGACCCAGGTAATCGGAGCAAAATTATATGTCCCGTCCTCATTGTTTGTGCCAATTATAAAAGATGGCTGAACACACATGGAAAAATGAGTTCCTGCTGATTTTTTCTTTACCGTTTTCATAAGTCTTCCTTTCTTAAATCCTATTTGATGAATGTCTTCCTGTCATGATTTTACCACAAATATACACACGGTTCCATGAGAAATCGCTTGGCGGATGGATTTTTACACTGCTGTATCATTTTCTTATGAGTTCGGCAGGGGGGGAGATTATGTCTTCCTGGCGCCGCGAGAAGGGATTGGCACATTCTCTGGGCTATAGAATGTTAATAATCCTCTCTCCCGGCTGTTTTCTAACCGGCGTTACATAAAACATTCCGGGTGCAGCACAGCTGCTTTCCAGCTGCAGTCTGCAGTCTTCCTGTCATATAAAAACCCAGCAGAGTGTCCGCAGTTTTTTGAATAAAACCTATGAAAACCAGCCGGTACATCTTTCCGTCACCCGGCGTCCGCACAGCCAGTCCATCCCCCCCTGCCTGCCCTGTTACTTCCATTCTATTCAAAGACCCCTAAATACCTTCTCTGCACTTGCACGCAGTTTTATTTCATGTTAAAATACCCTTATAAAAAACGCGGAGGATAAAATGCCAAAAAAGAAAACTTACGAAGAACTCAAGGCACGCATCCGGGAACTCGAAAGCCGCTTAAACGGCAGCGCAAACCGTGATTACAAGTCGCGGCTGTTCAGCTTTATTTTCGGACGGGATGAAAACAGGCAGTGGGCGCTGTCGCTTTACAACGCCATACACGGCACCTCCCATCAGGACATTTCCGCCATCACCATTAACACCATTGAGGATGTCGTCTACATGGGCATGAAAAACGACCTTTCCTTTCTTGTTTCGGAAACAGTCAGCCTTTACAGGTCCATGGAGCTGTACGAGCAGCAGAGCACTTTTAATCCGAACATGCCTGTCCGCGAATTTATGTATGCCGCCCGGCTGTACGACAAGTTCATTCATTCATCCAGGCTGAACCGGTACGGCAAAAAGCTCCTGCCCCTTCCGATTCCGAAGCTCGTCGTTTTTTATAACGGCACGGATGAAAAAGAGGATGAAACCGTGCTCTCCCTCAGCGATGCCTTCCGGGAGGAAATCCGGCAGAATATCCTTCTCAGATATTCTGAAAACAGGAAAAACGCGGATAAGGAAATTTCCGGCAGTAAAAACACCTGTTTCGAACATTCCGGCTGTGAAAATTCTGACAAAGCAGAACCGGATGATGCACAGCTGTCAGCAGAAACAGAGCGGATTCTGCGTGAAGCCTGCCCCGATATTGAAGTAAAGGTCCGCATGATTAACATCAACCGCGGGCACAGCCCGGACATACTCTGCGCATGCAGGCCGCTTGAAGAATATGCATGGTTTGTGGCGCAGGTCAGAAACAGCATGGCATCCTGTACAGGCCCGGATAATAATACACAGGCGGATATCGGCAGTGCCATAGACAGAGCCATTGATGAAATGCCGGACGATTTTGTGATTAAAAAATTCATTACAGCTAACAGGGCGGAGGTGAAGGATATGTGCCTGACTGAATATAATGAAGCTGAAACTATGGAACTGCTGAAAGAAGAAGGCCGCCAGGAGGGAACGCACGAGACAAGGCTGCTTGACATTAAAAACCTGATGGACTGCATGCAATGGACGGCCGAAAAAGCCATGGATGTACTAAAAATCCCGCAAAACCAGCGTGCCGCCCTCTATACGGGGCTTTCCAAAAACTAAGCGGTCTCCTCAGCCATGCAGGCCGCAAACGTCAGCTGCATATTTCAAAAACAGGCCGGTGCAGCCAGTATCTGCCTTATCAGATACTGACTGCACTGACCGCAATAACTGCAAAGCAGACTTCTGAATCCATATCCTTATAAAAAATGCGGAGGATAACATGGCAGAAAAGAAAACCTATGAAGAACTTAAGGCACGCATCCGGGAACTTGAAAGCCGCTTAAACGGCAGCGCAAACCGTGATTATAAGTCGCGTCTGTTCAGCTTTATTTTCGGGCGGGATGAAAACAGGCAGTGGGCACTGTCGCTTTACAACGCCATCCACGGCACCTCCCATCAGGACATTTCCGCCATCACCATTAACACCATTGAGGATGTCGTCTACATGGGCATGAAAAACGACCTTTCCTTTCTTGTTTCGGAAACAGTCAGCCTTTACAGGTCCATGGAGCTGTACGAGCAGCAGAGCACTTTTAATCCGAACATGCCTGTCCGCGAATTTATGTATGCCGCCCGGCTGTACGACAAGTTCATTCATTCATCCAGGCTGAACCGGTACGGCAAAAAGCTCCTGCCCCTTCCGATTCCGAAGCTCGTCGTTTTTTATAACGGCACGGATGAAAAAGAGGATGAAACCGTGCTCTCCCTCAGCGATGCCTTCCGGGAGGAAATCCGGCAGAATATCCTTCTCAGATATTCTGAAAACGGGAAAAAACCGAATGATACACAGCTGTCAGCAGAAACAGAGAGGCTTCTGCAGGAAGCCAGCCCCGATATTGAAGTAAAAGTCCGCATAATTAACATCAACCGCGGACACAGCGCGGACATACTCTGTGCATGCAAGCCTCTTGAAGAGTATGCATGGTTCGTAGCCCAGGTCAGAAGCAGCACGGCATCCTGCAAAGACCCGGATAATAACACGCATGCAGATATCGACAGGGCCATTGACAGGGCCATTGATGAAATGCCGGACGATTTTGTAATTAAAAAATTCATTACAGCTAACAGGGCGGAGGTGAAGGATATGTGCCTGACTGAATATAATGAAGCTGAAACTATGGAACTGCTGAAAGAAGAAGGCCGCCGGGAGGGCCGCCAGGAGGGAACGCACGAGACAAGGCTGCTTGACATTAAAAACCTGATGGACTGCATGCAATGGACGGCCGAAAAAGCCATGGATGTACTGAAAATTCCGCAAAACCAGCGTGCCGCCCTCTATACAGGGCTTTCCAAAAACTAAACGGTCTCCTGTACCATGCAGGCCGCAAACGTCAGCTGCATATTTCAAAAACAGTTCAGTGCAGCCAGTATCTGCCTTATCAGATACCGACTGCACTGGCCCCAAAGCATTATCTGACTGTCCTCACCTGTTATCCAGAAGTTTTTCTTCCCAGTCCCCTTTCGGAAACTCTGATTCTTTTAAATACTGCTCTTCCATCTGAATCACCCGTTCCATGGCTTCTTTGCCCGGCGCTCCTATTGTAAGCCTTTTATTTACACAGGTCTTTAAAGAAACCGCTTCATAAATATCCTGCTCGAACACCGGGCTGACGGCCTTTAATTCCTCTAAAGACATCTGTTCAATCGAAATATTCTTTTCGATGCAGTACAGCACAGCTTTTCCGATAATTCCGTGGGCATCCCGAAACGGTACGCCGTGATTTACCAGATAATCCGCTGCATCTGTCGCATTTGTAAATCCAAGCGCCGCGCTCGAAAGCATGCGGTCTTCCTGAAAACGAATCGTCGAAAGCATTCCGCGAAACAGCGCCAGGCATCCTTTTGCCGTATCAATGGCATCAAATGTAAGCTCCTTATCCTCCTGCATGTCTTTATTGTATGCAAGCGGAATTCCTTTCATCGTAGTAAGAAGCGACATCAGCGCACCGTAAACGCGCCCGGTCTTGCCGCGTACCAGTTCTGCAATATCCGGATTTTTTTTCTGCGGCATAATACTGCTTCCGGTGCTGTATGCGTCATCGATTTCCACAAACTGATACTCATTGGAATTCCATATAATAATTTCCTCGCTGAAACGGCTTAAATGCATCATCACGGTCGACAGCGCCGACAGATATTCAATCACATAATCCCTGTCCGACACCCCGTCCATGCTGTTTAGCATCGGCCCGTAAAATCCGAGTGCCTGTGCCGTGTCCTCACGGTCTAACGGATATGTCGTGCCTGCAAGCGCACCGCTGCCGAGCGGACAGTAATTCATGCGTTCGTAAATGTCGCGCATCCTTAAGCGGTCCCTTTTGAACATTTCAAAATAAGCCCCCATATGATGTGCCAGCGTCACCGGCTGCGCTTTCTGCAGATGCGTAAAGCCCGGCATAATCGTCTCTGTATGCGCCTTCATAATATTTAATATCACGGTAAGCAGGTCTTTTAGCAGCGCATCCGTCTGTTCTGTTTCCATCCTGATATACATACGCATGTCCAAAGCCACCTGGTCATTCCTGCTTCTTCCGGTATGCAGCTTTTTGCCGGTATCAGCAAGTCTTTGAATTAAAACCGCCTCCACAAAAGAATGAATATCTTCGTATTCATCTGAGATTTCCAGTGCACCGGCTTCTGCCTCTGTCAGTATATTCTTTAATTCTGTTATAATTTTTTCCGCCTCTTCCCGAGTCAGAATGCCCTGTTTTCCAAGCATGCTGACATGAGCAATGCTGCCCTCGATATCCTGTCTTAAAAATTTCCGGTCAAAAGTAATGGACGCGTTAAAATTATAAACAAGCTTATCTGTCTCTTTTGTAAAGCGCCCTCCCCATAACTGTGCCATGCACGTTCCTCTCTTTCCTGAATTCCATATTCTCTTTTTTATTCTCAGTTTTTATCTCTGTCAGTCTTCTCTCCGCCAGTCTTAATCTCTGTCAGTCTTATTTCTGCCAGTCTTATCTCTGTCGGTCTTATTTCTGATAGAAAAAATACACCCGCAGTAATTCTGCCGGTACATTCCGTATTCTGCTGAAATCTGTGTCGAACGCAGATATCCGTTCTTTTTCTTAAAATCAGAATTAAGATACTTTACGCCGTATTCATCCGCCAGCCTTTCCCCGATTTCATTCAGCTTATCCGCATTCTTCATCGGACTGATGGAAAGCGTCGTTGTAAAATAGGCAAGCCCGAGCCGCCGCGCATACTCCGCCGCTTCCCGAAGGCGCAGCTCATAACAGGCAAAACAGCGCTCCCCGCCCTCTGGAAGATGCTCCATGCCCTCCGCCATCTGATAAAAACGTTTTGTATCATAGTTTCCTTCTATGAAAGAAGCCGGATATTTCATCGGAAACTTCTGAATAAACCGTTGCTGTTCCCTGGTCCGGCATTCGTATTCTTCTTTCGGATAAATATTAGGATTGTAATACAAAACTGTAATCTTAAAAAACCGCGATAAATATTCCAGCACATAGCTGCTGCAGGGCGCACAGCAGCTGTGCAGCAAAAGTCCGGGCACTTCGCCCAGGCTTTCGTGATAACTGATTTTTTCTTCCAGCTCTTTTTGATAATTACGCCGATTCATAACCCGTATTCCTCTCCAGGTTTCCGATGCTGCTTCGCTTTCCCAAGCATAACAAAGCCTTACAGATTCATCCTAATCCTGACTATACAACTGCTTCTATCAGAACTTTATCACCCTGTACAATCCGTTTCATGCCTGTCTTCTTATTTGCATTAAAGTTAAAACTCAGCATATATCCCTTTTTCAGATGATAATGCTATATTGCACACCCCTCAGGTTTTCCTGTTAAAGCTTTGAATACCCAAAGCCGTTTACCACCGCTTCGATTTTCGTGCCTTTCTTGCAAAACGGACAGTCTGCCTTCGGAAATGCCTGATACCCGATTACGTCGTTTCCGTCAAACAGCGAATGCACTTTAATACTGCTGACCGTTTTGACTGTACTGAAAACAGAGCCAATCCCTTCAATCAGTCCGCCGTAATACTGCAGCCCTTCCAGACTTTTTCGAATGGTTTCCCCGGTCGTTGTAGTAGCCAGCAGCAGAATAATATGCTTTCCGGCAATCATATGTTTTGTATTATCGCGGAAAATCATCTGATTGTCCCGGCTCTGTTCCGGTGAAATTACATACACCGTTTTATGCATATTTGTGGAGGAAATATGTTCCTTTTCAAATTCCTTGGCAAGAAACGCACCGATAACCTCCGTCCCGTCCATGCATACCACGGTATCCACATAGCCGAGATGCCCAAATTTATGAGCCAGTATTTTCGCTGCCTCCTCAGCCTCTGTAATACGCGCCCGGATGCCAGTCACATCAATATAAAAATTAATATGTGAATTGCTTGTAGCAAAATGTCCCGGAATTGCATGCAGTGCGAGCAGATTGCTTTCTTTTGAATAAAATTTTACCATACGCTGTTCCATACCTGTTCTCCTTTCTGGAATCGCTGTGATTCCTTTCTATCTTATTACCTTTTTGTATATTTCGCAACCAAAATTTGCAGACAGGCTTCATTTTTGCGGGAATCCCCCTCTCTCAAAATAACATAAAATAATTTAGAATTTTCTAAATAAATCTATTGCTTTTCTCCAGATTATTGAGTATGATAATCACAATCAGGCTGGAAATGGAATCATCTGCCATCTCTTGCCGATATACATCCATAAGCAATCCATTTTATTAAGGAAGAGAAGAGGTACAATATTATGGGACAGAAAACAAAAATGATTGTAGACAAAGACTTCAGACTAGCCAGAATCGACGACAGACTGTACGGTTCTTTTATCGAACACCTAGGCAGGGCTGTCTATACCGGTATTTACCAGCCGGGACATGCCAGTGCGGATGAGGAGGGCTTCCGTAAGGATGTCATAGATTTAGTCAGAGAACTGAATGTACCGATTATCCGCTACCCGGGCGGCAATTTTGTGTCTAATTTTTTCTGGGAGGACAGTGTCGGCCCGAAGGAGCAGCGCAAAAAAAGGCTGGACCTTGCATGGCGTACATTTGAAAGCAACGAGGTAGGACTTGGTGAATTCGCGAACTGGTGCAAAAAAACGAATTCCGAAATTATGATGGCAGTCAATCTGGGCACAAGAGGTACCGCCGATGCTTTAAACCTGTTAGAATACTGCAACCTGGACACCAATACTTACTATGCAGATTTAAGAAGGCAGCATGGCACCGAAAAGCCTTACGGCATTAAGACCTGGTGTCTGGGCAATGAAATGGACGGGCCGTGGCAGATGGGGCATAAAACCGCAGTGGAATACGGCCGCTTAGCAGCTGAGACTGCAAAAGCCATGAAGACAATGGACGATTCCTTGGAATTTGTCGTATGCGGGAGCTCAAATATCGAGATGCCTACCTTCCCGCAGTGGGAAGCTTCTACACTCGAAGAAGCCTATGAGTACGTGGATTATATTTCCCTTCATCAGTATTATGGCAACCGCAGAAATGACACTGCCGACTTTTTTGCAAAGACACAGGACCTGGAAAGCTTCCTGCACAGCGTCATCGCGACCTGTGATTTTGTCAAAGCGAAAAAACGCAGCCCGAAGGATATCTGCCTGAGCTTTGACGAATGGAATGTATGGTATCATACTACAGACGCCGATAATGATGAAATGGCAAGGAAACCATGGCAGAGCGCGCCGCATCTTTTAGAAGACATTTATACCTTTGAGGATGCCATTTTAAACGGCCTGATTCTGATTACATTTTTAAAACATGCGGACCGTGTAAAAATTGCCTGTCTCGCACAGCTTGTAAATGTCATTGCCCCGATTATGACAGAAACCGACGGCCCGGCATGGCGCCAGACTATTTTCTATCCGTTCCTGCATGCGTCGAAATACGGACGCGGCACAGCGCTGACCCCGGCTGTTTCTACCGGCACACACGATACCACGCAGCACAGCGGTGTGACAGATATCGAATCTGCAGCCGTTTATAACGAAGAAAAGGGCGAGGTAACGATATTTGCCGTAAACCGGAATACCGAAAAAGACATCGAATTTGAAGCCGATATCCGCGGCTTTGAAGATTATAAAGTAAAAGAATACCTCGTGCTGGAAAGCGATGATATGAAAGTGACCAATTCTGCCGCTGCCAGCCCGGTCGTTCCAAAAAACCGGACGGATTATAAGATGGACGGCGGAATCTTTACAGCTGTCATGAAAAAATGCTCCTGGAATGTAATTGTATTTTCAAAATAACAGTAAAATAAACAGCAAAGCAGTCTGCCAAAATTATGCAGGCTGCTCTTTTTATTGTATCTGCCGCAAATCAAAAATGCAGTAAAATAAATTGAATTTCCCCGCAATATCATGTAAACTAGTATATACCAAATACATCAGCTGTACGAAAAGGAGTTTACAACTATGAAAAAAACCATCAGCCAGTCTGCACTGACAATGATCTTAAACGGAATATCCATTCTGACACTGCTGCTTATGGGGGCTGCCCTGTTTGCAAACAGCCACATACGCGGTCTTTTAAATACCGCAAACGAAGAGCGTTTTCTTCTTACTTACAATGCCAACCGCTTTATGAACGGTTCCGCTTATCTGACTAATGAAGTGCGCGCTTTTGCAGCCACCGGAGACCTGGAGCATTATGATAATTACTGGCGCGAAGTCAATGAGCTGAAAAACCGCGATATCGGCGTTGAAGCACTGCGCGATATCGGCATTACGGATGAGGAAGAGGATATGATTGCTGACATGTCTTCTCTGTCCAACGAGCTTGTGCCATTAGAAGAAGAAGCCATGAATCAGGTAAAAGCCGGCGACCGGGAAAGCGCCGTCGCTTATGTATACGGTCAGGAATACAGCGCTGCCATTACACAGATTAATGCTTTAAAAGAAAGCTTTCTTTCTGCATTAGATACCAGAACGCTTGCGCGTATCGACGATTTGAATTCCCAGGCCGCTTTTATCCGGGTGGCTATGATTGCCGCGCTGCTTCTAATTGATCTGATGCAGTTTATCATGATGTATGTTACGAAAAGAAAGATACTAAAACCGGTGATTGCGGTGCGCGACCAGATGGGAGAGATTTCAAAAGGAAATCTTTCTGCAGAATTTGCCTTAACGCCGGATACTTCTGAAATCGGCATGCTTGTAGAATCGATTCATGAAACAAAACGAGAGCTGAAAAAATACATCCATGACATTGACAGCAGATTAGCCAGCATGGCAGAAGGTTCCATGGATTTAACCATTGGCGATGATTACCGCGGTGAATTTCTGCCGATTCAAAATGCCATGCGCCAGATTTTAGATTCGCTGAACCTTGCGCTTTCCAAAATCAGCCTGACAGCCGACCAGGTATCCGATGAATCAGACCGCATGGCAGAAGGCGCCGACGTTTTATCAAACGGCACCGTACGCCAGGCTTCTGCCGTAGAAGAGCTCTCTGCCAGCATTCAGGAAATATCCGGCCAGGTGGACAGTACATCCAAAGACGCGGAGAATGCAAGACTCTGCTTTGCGGAAGCTTCCAGGCAGCTGCAGATTTGCAGTCAGAAAATGGATGCCATGACGAATGCCATGAATGATATTTCAAAATCCTCCAGCCAGATTGGAGGCATTATTAAAACGATTGAAGATATCTCCTTCCAGACGAATATTTTAGCGCTCAATGCCGCTGTAGAGGCCGCGCGGGCAGGAGAGGCAGGCAGGGGATTTGCCATTGTAGCAGACGAGGTACAGGACCTTGCAAACAAAAGCTCTGTTTCAGCACAGGATATTTCAGAACTGATTGAAAATTCCATCCAGCTGGTGCAGTACGGCTCCTCGCTGACCACAGAAACCACACAGTCCATTTCGGCTGTCGTTTCCAGCGCCCAGGAATCCGCGTCTATGATTGACCATATCGCAGAATCGGCGCTTGCACAGTCTCATGCGCTGCGCCAGATTACCCAGGGCATGGAACAGATTTCCGAGGTCGTCCAGACAAATGCTTCGACTGCCCAGGAATCCGCAAGGCTTGCAAAAGAGCTGCAGAGCCAGGCCGAGGGACTGAAAGTCTCTGTACACCGGTTCCGGCTGCGTCAGCCAATGGGAAGGTAACTCATGAAAATGCCGGGAAACGGCGGTCCGCGGACTGCTGTTTCCCGAACCAGGAAAAGAAGTTCAATGCTATGTTCTTTCCCTGTGTTCTTTTAATGTTTTACCAGCAGCGGCGACAATGTCTTTAATCATCTCTTTTTCACTGCGGCTGCAGCTTTGCAGCAGCTGTGAAATATCTTTCTCAAGATAAAATTCTGCTACAGGAATACTGCTGTCACATACTAGCTGGTCTAGTGTTACATCCAAAGCATTCGCAATTTTAACAAGTGATGGCAGGCTCACCTGTGTAGTCGCTCGTTCTATATGGCTGATATTGCTTGCTGCCGCATTGACAAGCTCTGCCAGCTTTTCCTGTGTAAAATGCTTTTTCAGCCGGCATTCTTTAATACGTTTTCCAAGTTTTTTATAATCAAGCTCAACCACTGCTAACACCTGCTTTCTTGATTTTTCTATTGTTATTGTACGGCATAATATGCTATCATTAACATAATGTATACAGCATAATATGCCGTATACTGCAAATTGTAAGCAGATAATCAAAAAATTGGAAAATATCAGAGAGGAAAATAACATCATGAATGAAACATTTACAAATAATCAGGCAGAGATATCAGGAAAGGTTTTATCTGAATTTCAATATACTCATCAAATTTATGATAAGACTTTCTATATAACATATTTATCTGTAAAAAGGCAAAGCAGCTATGCAGATAAAATTCCAGTTATGGTATCTGAAGAAATAATAGATAAATCTATGAACTATACAGGCAGAAATGTCTTTGCTGCAGGGCAGTTTCGCTCATACATCTCCTATGAGGCAGAAAAACATAAAAAAACTCTATATTTCTTTGCAAAAAAATTGAGTTTTATAAATGATAGTATTTTTATAAATACAATATATCTTGACGGGTATATTTGTAAGAAACCCATTTTTCGCCTGACACCGCTTGGGCGCGAAATTGCGGATTTGATGATTGCCGTTAATCGTACCTATAGAAAATCTGATTATATTCCGTGCATCTGCTGGAATTCACATGCACGATTTGCATCAGAACTCGTCGTTGGTTCTCATATCCAAAGCTGGGGCCGAATTCAAAGCCGTGAATATGAAAAAGCAATTAGTGAACATAAAACCGAAAGAAAAATCGCTTATGAAGTATCCATAAACCAAATACAATATGCAGATATATAAATCATTTCATAATGCCCAGGATGTTCTGATTAAAAACCGGAACATCCTGTCGACATTTTTGCGACACAGGCCGAATTATTTCAAATGCAGTTCAGGGACTTCATTGCTGCCAGGCTGCCGGTACAGCCCCGCCTGTACCTCCCACATAGCGGCATATTTCCCGCTCAGCTCCATCAGCTCCTCATGGCTTCCTTTTTCAATCACCCTCCCGTGTTCCATCATATAAATACAGTCCGCATCCCGCGTCGCCGACAGTCTGTGAGAAATAAAAATCACGGTCTTTTCTTTTGCAGTCTCATTCATTTCCTGATTCAGCTGATATTCTGCCAGCGGGTCTAAGGCGCTGCTCGGCTCATCCATAATCACTGCCTTCTGCCTGCGGTACAGTGTACGCGCAATCGCAGCCTTCTGCATCTCCCCTCCCGAAAGATTTACCCCGTCTTTTTCAAACTCGGCTGTCAGAGGCGTTTCAATCTGATACAAAAGCCTTTGGTCCTTCAGTGTAAAATGAGCGTCATACAGCGCTTTTTCCACCTCGTAGCTTTCTTCTTTCGTATTCTTGCTGACATCCATCAGCACATTCTCCTTTAATGTCGCCGCATAAATTTTAAAATCCTGAAATACACAGCCAATGGAATGTCTGTATGCCGTGACTTCATAATCCCTGATATCTGTTCCGTTATAACGGATGCTGCCTTCCTGCGGGTCATACAGCCGAAGGAGCAGCTTTACAAGCGTCGTCTTCCCGGAACCGTTGTATCCGACCAGCGCTATTTTCTGTTTCGGACGGATACGGATGCTGATGTCATGCAGCACTCTGCCCGCTCCCTGATAAGAGAAGGAAACATGCGAGACATCAAATTCCCCGGGATTTTGCGGCATGGGCAGATTTTTTTCGGATACAATCGAAGGCTCCATGTCTGCCAGGCTGCGGATACGGCGGATATAGGCAGAGTTTTCCAGCATTTTCTTATAGCCGTTTAACAGCATCGTCATACTGTTTCCGACATAATCAACGGCCCGAAAGCTGACTAACATATGCGCAAAGGACAGCGTCCCCTGTACCAGCAGCTGGTAAAGCAGCAGCATCCATGCTGAAATTTCCTTCGCACAGCCTCCTATCAGCGCATCCCGGAATGCTGCATAAAAGACCAGGCGCTTTCCGTATTTTTTATGCACGCGGCGGATTTCTGTCTGGGAATCCTGAAAATCATTTCTGCATTTCTCCTTCATCTTAGGATTCAGCCGCAGGTCTTTCGCATAATCCGCCAGATAAAATACGCGGTTCTGGTATTCCCGCTTCTGTTCAAAAGGCAGCCGCTCCATGCGCGAAGCAACGCTGCAGCTGTTTTCCTTCGCAGCCAGCCTTAGCTCCAGCGGTAAAAATAAAAACGGTACGATTAGTATCAGCGGATTTACAAATATACAGTATCCAAAGGAAAGCAGAAAATTCGTCCCCTTCGCGCAGTAAAGCTCTGTCGTATCCAAAAACCGGTCAATACAGACATCTGACTCCTCCGCCGCCAGTATAAACTTCTGGTAAAAATCTGTCTGGTCATAGCACTGCAGATCCAAATCCTTCATCCTGGTATAGATGTGCATGCGAAACGCACGGTACAGCACCGGCTTCAGCTTCGGAAGTCCCGACTGCATATAATATGAAAATGTCACTGTAGAAAGCGCCACCGCCAGCATAAAAAGAACCATGCACCATACGATCTTTCCCCAGGATTCTCCCCGTTCCGCCACTCCCAGCACATAATTCATAACCCAGATGCTTTCAAAAAAAATCGAAACCTGCAGCTTGATGCTTTCAAATAAATGCAGTGCCATGCCTTTCGGAGATGCCGAAAAGCAGAGTTTTGCTAAAAACCACTGCTGGGTCAGCACTTCCCTGGCGCTCATTTTCTTTGCATCCTGTTTTCTACCCATACTGTCTCCTTTCCGTCTGCCCGTGTTACTGATTTTTGCCAGTTCTGTGCATGTTTCCATCCGTTTCCGCCGACTGCTCTTGTGTACCTTTTTCACCCTGCTTCTGTTTCTGCTTATCGCCTGTCTGCGTTCTTTTTATTTCCGGTATCTGTCTGCGCCTGATAGTTTCTGGCCTGTATCCGGTACAGATGCGCATAATTTCCATTCTGCCGCATCAGCTCCCGGTGATTTCCCCGTTCTGTAATCCGCCCGTTTTCCAGAAAAAATACGATATCCGCATCCTGCACCGAAGACAGGCGGTGTGAAATGAAAAACAGCATCCGGTTTTTGCTGTAAGCACGGATATTTTGAAACAGGCGGTACTCCGCTATCGGGTCTAAGGCGCTGCTGGGCTCGTCAAATACGGCAATGGCTGCGTCTTTTGCAAATGCCCGGGCAGCCAGCAGCTTCTGGCTCTGACCGCCGGAAAGCACCCGGCCCTCATTCGAAAACTCCCTGGTCAGCACCGTATGCTCCTGCCGCTCCCAGCTTCTTACCTCTTTTTCCATGCCGGCCAGCTTTAAAGCCTTCCAGACTGTTTCTGCATCCTTTTGCGGCGAGCCGTGATTTCCCATCAGAATGTTTTCCGATACAGTATCTGCAAAAATCCTGCCATCCTGAAATGCCGCCGCAAACAGGCCGCGGTATGCCCTTAAATTGTACTTTCTGATATCTGTGCCGTTTACCCTTATCTCCCCTTTATCCGGGTCATACAGGCGCAGCAGCAGTTTGATAAGCGTGCTTTTCCCCGAACCGTTAAAACCGGCAATCGCAGCATGCTCCCCGGCCTTCAGTTCAAAGCAGACGTCTTTTAATACATTCTGTCCTTTCTGACCCCGATAGCCAAACCAGACATGCGAAAATTCCACCGTCTGTATCGGAAGCTCCGGCATCAGTCCTTCTGCATCTTCCGGTATTTTCGGCTCATAATTTAAAAACTGCTCAATCTGGCTGATATAAAAGCTGTTTTTCACATTCTCCACCGCCGACTCGGCACTGTAAAGAAAATTCCACGTATTGCTCCGCATGAAATTCTGAAACACAGCCATCTGGGCAAACACCATCGTTCCCGACACAAGCGTGCGGTATCCGGCATACAAAACTGCGCCGTTATAAAGCAGCGTAAACGTAAAATACTGAAAGCACCAGAATAAGAACATATTAAACGGCGCATAGCTTCCAATCACATTCTGCACCGACTGCACGGAGCGCTCATACTGCCGGCTCAGCAGAGCAAACACGCGGGTCAGGCGCATCTCCTTTGCATAATCCGCCAGATGCACCGTGCGGTTAACATAATCCGCAATTCTTTGAAATACAGCCGTCTCCCGCTCTCTTTCAAAAATCCGCCTGCTCAGTACACTGTTAAATACAAAGATTCCAAGAATCGGAAAAATAATAAACAAAAGCGCGAAACGGTCCATCTGATAAATAAGATAAAATCCAGCCAGGGCCGCCAGAAAAGAAACTGTCATATCACAGAAATCATGCAGCATTTTCGGCACTCTCGTCCTGGCCTCCCGCACCGCCATCATATACTGATTGTAAAATTCACTGTCCTCAAAACAGGCTAAATCCGTCTGACAGGCCTTTTCGTACAAAATACGGTTCATTCCCTCAAAAAAACGCGTATCGGAAACCGGCCCGGCATAATTCGCATAATACTGGATATACATTCGGGAAAACAGACGCGGAAGAAACGCCGCTCCCAGAAAAAACAGTACCCTGTGAAATTCCATATGCTGCTGTGCGATATTTAAAATCATCTGCGTAAAAACCGCGCCGTATACAAGATATTCATAAATGAAACAGGCTCTTTCCATCAATTCCAGCCCAATCCTCTTTTTGTCTGTCTTCCATACAAGCTTCAGTACAAACACATGCGCGTGCACAATCTGATAAAAAGGTCTTTTTTTAGACATCCCTGCGCTCCTTTCCTTAAGAAATATCCCTGCTATGGAAAGCTGTTTTATTATAGCACAGAGCCGCTAAGATGCGGGACAAAGTCCGCGAATCCCTGAAATTTGTCCGTGAATTTCTGACTGATAGAATCGAAAGCGTATCTGAAACCTGTTTTCTGTAACCTGGCTTCAAATACGCTTTTTACAGAGAGCTGACGAACCCTTACACGGTTCAGCCCGCAGATTTTTTTCGGAAATATTCATCAATGTTCTTTTTAATATCTTCCGGGTTCATGGATTTCACAAGATAGCCGGCAGGTTTTAAGGCAATCACTTTGCTGACACTTTCTTTATCCGTCCTGCCAGTAAGGAAAATAACCGGCGTATCCGCAAGCTCTTTTTCCGAACGAATCATTTCTAATACCTGGCGGCCGTCGCATACCGGCATTTCATAATCCAAAAGCACCAGATCCGGCTTATCCAGCACCATACTGCGGATTGCAGACATCCCGGACTGTGCGGTCGCGACTTCATAGTCCTTTTCAAAAAGCGACCTCATAGACTCGCGCACTACGCTGGAATCATCTACAATCAGTATTTTCTTTTTCCCGCTTTCCTGATTCATTTTCAGGTATTTACGGATTTCCTTCGTCGCATTGTCTGCTTTAATATTGACCCCGACCGATTCCTTAAGCAGATGCGGCGCCATGACACAAAAGGCAAAATATCCTTCTCCTGTGTCAAATAAAAGGCTGCACTGCGGATTCTGATGACTGAACAGCTTCTGGAACACTTCATAAGTCAGCAGATTTTCCTCTTTAATTTCAAATTCCTCCGAAGAAGGAAAATGCGCTTTTATGCGCTCCGCAAACTGCCTGGCTGTATAGCGGGTGGCATTCATCATCATAACATCCAGCTTATCAGATTTCGAGCCCAGCACACTGCCAGACGTGCTGACAAGCAGCCTTTCTTCAAACACTAAAATAATTTCCCATGTTTTTCTGCTTTTCGAAGCATAAACCAGCCGGTAGTAAACTCCTCTTCCAAACTTCTCTCCGTCATAGCTTTCACTGATAATCCGTGCTTTCAGCTGGAACATTTCATCTAACAGTTCCAAAATCAGCTTTTTCATAGCCTCCTGTTCTTCCTCCGGCAAAAGTCCGACCCATTTGCTCAGCGCTTTCCCTGTAATCGCCCTGTCCTCTGTCATCGTGTGCCCAATCAGCCAGCCCGCGCACACTGCCAGGAAATGCCGAATGGCATCCGGTGAATAATTCGTCTTCTCCAGCTCCGCTTCAATTTCCGGAAGCGTCTTCTTGCGGAAGCTGTCATGAAGACGCCTGTGCATCTCATATCCGCTATACCCGATTGTCGCCATATAAACCTCTTCTTCTGCGAAGTGTTTCATGGCATGTTCTTTAAAATATTTAATCCCTTCCTGACAGACCCACTGGCTCTTTATTTCATCATCGCCATAGGCAAGCAGTTTATTCATAATGCTGAATAGTTTCTTGTGTTCTCTGTCAATAACATCCACACCGATTTTATACCGGTCCTGCCACATAAATTGCTTACTATCCATGATATCCTCCTAGATGCTGTATTTTTTCACCATATTCACGTTTAGCACTTTCCTGCGCCCGGACTTTTATACGCGCTGTCCTTTTATGCAGTTTGAAACGTTATCATTCAGGTTTGTGTCTGATTAGACAAAATGTTATGTAGATTGTATGCTGTCTGCCGTGAGCACTTGGGAACAGTGCGGTAAGACAGACAAGACTGGGACTCTCCGCTTTTTCCGCTCTTGATGTACGCCTTTTGGGTATTGTGGATGGAGCCGCTTTAGGGGGATTATACCATATGTGGATAATTATTTCAATATTTCTGTGAAAAACTGGGGTGGATTTGTGCAATTTTAGGGGTAAAATGAAGGGAGAGGGGGTGAGGTGCTGGGGACACGGACGCCGGGAGAGGGGATTTGGGCGGTCTTTCTGAGGCGGCTCCAGAATATTAAGAAAGACCGCCCAAATCCCCTCTCCCGGCTGGTTTTCGTAAGGTGTTACATGGCATTGCCGGAATTTATTGTTTTGGTAAAGACAGGTGGATGAGAAAGCGGGGGTTTCCGCCAATACCAGCTGGACGGAGAAAGTTTTTCCTTCGGATGTGACTCTGGAAAAAAGCTGGAAGTTCTTAGTTTTCTGCTCAACACC
>CANDJC010000096.1 GCA_947384955.1 uncultured Eubacterium sp.
TCAGCAGCAACTCTGACATTGTATCAGAATGTTTTCTGTTTGTCAACAACTTTTTTAAATTTTTATTTTTAAATTTGTTGTTTAACTGACTTGCTGCAACTTTTACAGTTTAGCACTTTTCCCATTCTTTGTCAACACTTTTTTTATTTTTTTGCAAATTCTTTTTTACTGTATTTCTTTTAGAAAAGTATCTGCAAATGGGCTTAAGTGGACTCGAACCACCGACCTCACGCTTATCAGGCGTGCGCTCTAACCGGCTGAGCTATAAGCCCTTGCTGACTGGTTCTATGCCGCTGCTGTCGCAACGCAAGAGATATAATAATCCTTTTTTTTCGGTTTGTCAACAGGTTTTTGCAAAATTTTTGAAAATGTTATCGTATTAAGAGCTGACTGCTACATATGATAATAAGTGAAACTTCCGTCTGCTAACAGTTTTGCTCTGTCATCTTTTAGTTCTGTGCGCATTACCGTTATTTTTGCTCCGGTACGCTGTACCTTCGCCTCGCAGTAAAGATATTCTGTCCCTGTCACAGGTCGCATGAAATTTATAGATGCATCCAGTGTTGTTACCCGGTTTCCACAGGATGCCGCGGCTGCGCCTGCTACCGTATCGGCCAGTGAAAATACACATCCGCCGTGCATTCCGCCATATATATTCTGAAGCTGCGGTTTTAAACGGATGCGGGCGCGGGCGTATCCGTTTGCACATTCTAATAATTCCATCCCTATATAGGCGGCAAACGGATTGCGGGCTATAATTTCATTCATGCTGTTAAAATCTGATATTTTTGATTCTCTGTCTCTTTTCATATTGTAAGTCCTTTCATGCTTTTTTCGGTAATACTGCCTCCGGCAAATCCTGCCTTTATTTTGAAATGTGTCTGGATAAAATATATCACATGAACGTACGATAGGTAATGTGTGATTTTCATTTTTAAGAAATTTTGTAAAATTTATGAAAGAAAAAAATCCTTTTTGCCTGCTGTATGGTTATATTGATTGTAAGATTTATTATTTCTGCAGAAAGGAGGCTTGTTTTGGAAGACAGAGAGTTAATCCGGCGGATTCAAAACGGTCAGAAGGAGTACCTGAATGAAATCGCTGTAAAATATTACGATGACATTTATTATTTCTGCTGTTATCAGACTGGCAGCCGTCAGGATGCTTATGATTTAGCCCAGGATACCTTTCTTCGTTTTATCCGGTATGCGGAACACTACCGTTATCAAAACCTGAAAGGTTATCTGCTCACAATTGCCATGAATCTATGCCGGACTTATATCCGCGAAAAGGCTTCGCAGACCGCGGACTGGAGCGCCACAGAGGAACGTCTCCATGCAAAAGCGGACGGAATGCAGACGGAAAACAGCCTGATTCTTGCACAGGCGCTGAACAGGCTGCCGGAGATTCAGCGCGAAGCCGTTCTCCTGCATCATTTTTACGGATATAAGAACCGCGAAATCGCACATATGACCGGGGCTTCTTATGCAGCGGTAAAGTCCCGTGTAAAACAGGGCCTCACAAAACTGTATCAGCTATTAAATAAGGAGGATTTTTATGAACAGTAAAATAAACCAGAAGCCAAAGCGGCGCACAGCCGGTTCTCTGCCGGAAAGCAGATGGAAGTTTCCGCTGGATAAAGCAAGAAAAAACGCGGGGCTTGCGCTCATACAAAAAGAAGTACAGCTGACCTGTATCCGCAGACACCCGTCTTTTGCAGAAAATGTCCGAAACCAGCTCCGGTTTCAGACCTGGCAGCAGTGGATGATGCAGGGGAGCGTGCTGCTTGCGGCAATGCTGCTGGTTCTGTTTGCAGACAGCCGGAAAACAGGCGGCTTCCCGGACATTGCTGCTGTTTCTGTTTTTCTGGTTTTTGCCGGAAATATCTGTTTCAGCGGAGTCGGATATTTATTTTCTTACCATATGGCAGAGCTGGAAAAAACGCTGTACCTGGATTTAAAGCAGATGGTCTGCATTCAGATGCTTGAAGGAGGCATTATCGACCTGGCTGTGCTGATTCTTTTTACGGCATTTCTTGGAAGAGGATGCGAAACGGGTATTACCGCATACTTTTTGTACCTGCTTGTACCGTTTTTATGGTCGGATATTTTATATCTGGCTATGCTGACTCATCTGCGCAGCGTTTTTACCGGGCTTAAGCAGTTTGCATCCGGCATGCTGTGCGCCGCCCTTTCCCTGCTTCCGGCTTTTTCTCAGGATGCATATGAAGAAAAATATATCGCGGCATGGGCGCTTTTATCTGTGGCAGGATTTTTATTTCTAGCTGCGGAGATTTACCAGATGTTTCAAAAAATCGAAAGAGGAGAAAATGTATGCCTGAATTAGCGCCGTTTTTTTAGAATCAGAATAGAAAGACGAAAAAGGAGGAAATGACATATGCCGGAACTCGTACTGGACAATGTTACAAAACAGTTCAAAAACAAAACAGCTGTGGACAGCGTATCGCTGCGCCTTACGGATGGTGTGTACGGCTTTCTGGGCGCTAACGGAGCCGGAAAAACGACGCTTCTGCGCATGCTTTGCGGCGTTTTAAAACCCACTTTGGGTGAAATCCGCTGCGCGGGCACGGAAATCAGAATACTGGACGGAGACTACCGCTCTATGCTCGGCTATCTGCCGCAGGATTTCGGGTACTATCCAAATTTTACCGCAAGGCGTTATCTGGAGTATCTGGCCGCCTGCAAGGCAGTTCCCAATGCATTAATCAAAGGCTCCGTGTCCGAGATGCTAAAGCTCGTCGGACTCGAACACGCAGCAAAACAAAAAATCAAGACTTTTTCCGGCGGAATGATAAGGCGGCTTGGAATTGCCCAGGCTCTTTTAAACGACCCGCAAATCCTGATTCTGGATGAGCCGACTGCCGGACTCGACCCAAAAGAGCGGATACGCTTCCGCAATATTATAAGCGCCTTATCCAAAGGCAGAATTGTGATTTTATCCACGCATATTGTATCCGATGTGGATTATATAGCAGACAAGATACTGCTTATGAAGCACGGAAAACTAATCAGACAGGGAACTGCCCGGGAAATTGCAGACAGCATTGACGGCAAAGTGTGGGAGTATCTGGCCGATGCGAAAGAAACTGCCTGTTTAAATGAAACGTTTGCAGTCAGCCAGCTTAAAAATCTGGGCAGCCAGGTACATCTGCGTCTCATATCCGATTCCTGCCCGTGCAAAGGCGCTGTAAAGGTGCGTCCCGGACTGGAAGACGTTTATTTATACTATTTTGAGGAGGTATCCGGACATGTGGAAGATTTGGAAAGAGGAGCTTTATAAACTGGCATCGCGCAGAATTTTGTGGATAGGGCTTTTTCTGCTGGCCGGTTTTATGGGAATGCGGCTGCTAAGCGAGCGGGGAAATTATACTATAACCGTCGGTCAGCAGACATATACCGGACAGGAAGCCATTGAAAAGGACCGGCAGATTACAGCTGAATATGCCGGCATTCTGACTTTCGAAACCGTTGAAAAAATCTATGACAGATTTGGATTTTATTATTATAACGCCCGGACGGATTCTTATATAGGAAATTTCGCTAACCAGTTTATTACTTACAAAATGACCAATTTTAATCAGACAGAAGAAATTTCCCCCGAAGAGATTCACTTTCTGGCCGAAGAAGACTGGGAACAGAACGCCGCGCCGCTGTTAAACGGAACGGTCTGGTTTGATTATACTTATGGATGGAACGATTTTCGGGAAATATTTTGCATTTTAACAGTCGCAGCGCTGCTTCTTTTGTTTATCATCGGCATATCGCCGGTATTTTCAGAAGAATACACCTATCAGACAGCGGATATTCTGCTTACCTGCCGCCGCGGCAGAAAAAGCGGTATCTGGCTGAAAATGTCTGCCGCCGTGTTTCTGGCTGCTGCGGTATATGCTGTGTCTGCCTTATACCTGTTTGTGCTGTATGCAGCTGTCTACGGCACACAGGGACTGGACGCATCCTGTGTATTGATAAACGTCCCCGTGAGCGGATATCACCCGGAAAAAATCAGCGGTTTTTTCCTGTATTCTTTTCTGCTCGGGCTTTCCGCGGTCCTGCTGGTGACCTTTATGACACTGGCCGTTTCAGCCTGCTGTAAAAATGCTTTCCTGACGGTGATTTTGTCACTGGCGCTGTTTTTTCTTCCATATGTATGGATGAATGTACTTTCTCCGATGCTTGCGCCTCTGCTTGGCTGGAATATCATAAAGGCTGTCTCACACTTTATCGTGTCCATGCCGTTTTATCTGTCTGTCAGCTGGGGATTTGCTTTTTCCGAAAGAGAAATACTGCTTCATATGCTGACCGCAGCCGCCACAGGATGCTTTTGCGCAGTATCCGGTTATTATAAATACCGCAATTACCAGGGGTAACGGACAGACAAAAATCAGAGAAATTTTCGCTCCTGTAATTTTCACTCTCAAATGATACAGACAGGATAACGATTTTCTCTGATTTTTGATAATTTATTTTACCCTGATTTCCACTACGCTGCAGGGCGGCAGTGTTATTTTTATCCGGTTACCCGTAATCTGATATCCGTTAAACGGCTCCTCTTTCACGTTTTCAGGTTCCTCAAACGTATTATATGCATGCATATCTTTATGTGTCACAACATTTGCCTCAACGGCTTCATAAGTCCGGTTTCCCGCAAACTGCACGTCCAGTTCTTCGTTCTTAGAATCCGAAGCAGAAAGGTTATTCAGCGTAATCGTAATGATTCCGTCTTTTTCTGACACGGACTCTGTTATCTGCGGCACCTTCCATTCGCCGATACCGATTTCTTTTACCCCGGTCAGCTCACTGCTTAAAAGCTCCGCTCCCTGGTGATGACGGTACATATGGAATACATGATAGGTCGGCGTCTTAATCATCTGCCCGCCTTCTGTCAGAAGCATCGCCTGCAGTACATTGACTGTCTGTGCAATACATGCCATTTTTACCCGGTCACAGTGCCTGTTAAAGATATTCATGGTAACACCGGCCACTAATGCATCCCGCACTGTATTCTGCTGGTACAAAAATCCCGGATTTGTGCCCGGTTCACAGGTAAACCAGGTGCCCCATTCATCTACAGCCAGCCCGACTCTCTTTTCAGGGTCATACTGGTCCATAATCGCACTGTGCCTTTGAATCAGCTCTTCCATGTACAAAGCCTTATACATCGTTTTGTACCATACTTCATCGTCAAATTCCGTTGCGCTTCCTTTCCGCTCCCAGCCTTCCGGATGTACATAATAATGAAGCGACAGGAGGTCCATATATCCATGAAACTTTTCTTCTGTATTCACAAAACAGGTTTTCATGACGCCTTCTGTCCACACATAATCATCCACATTCGGCCCGCAGCAGACTTTGCGAATCGGCTGTCTGTTCTCATCATAGTCTTTGACAAATGTCTGGTAACGGCGGTATTCATTTGCATAATGCTCCGGCGTCATATTTCCCCCGCATCCCCAGTTCTCATTGCCGACACCAAAGAAATCCACATTCCACGGCTCTTCATGCCCGTTCTCTTTGCGAAGGTCGGCCATTGGAGATACCCCGTTAAAGGTCAGATATTCTATCCATTCCGCCATTTCCTGCACCGTACCGCTGCCTAAATTGCCGTTAATATAAGCCTTGCACCCAAGCTGCCTGCACAGCTCCATAAACTCATGCGTACCGAAGCTGTTATCTTCTACGACTCCGCCCCAGTTTGTATTTATCATCCTTTTGCGCTTCTTTTTATCTCCGATGCCGTCTTTCCAGTGGTATTCATCGGCAAAGCAGCCGCCCGGCCACCGGAGCACCGGTACTTCCAGCTCTTTTAATGCCTCTACAGCATCTGTACGCATGCCGCTGACATTCGGGATACCGGAATCTTCTTTCACATACAGGCCCTCATAAATTCCCCTGCCTAAATGTTCTGAAAACTGCCCGTATATTTCAGGTGCAATTCTCCCTCGTTTTTTTTCTTCATTGATGATTAATTTTGCCATTCCAATCTCCTTTTCTATCCCGGTCTCAGGCCGCATGCTTTCATTCAAATCTGTCTGGAAATTACAGAGTTTCCTCGTAAGAAAATACCGGGCGTCCTTCCTGATTCCAGCGCACTTTCATCAGACATGCATGACGGTTTGGATTATACAGAGGATTTCCTTCTATTTTAGATTCCGTCCGAAGATGGTACACCATAATATCCCCGCCCTCTTCATCTTTCGTAAAAGAATTGTGCCCAGGCCCGTATATATTTCTGGAAGCATCTGTCTGCAATACCGGATAACGTTCCTTCTTCCACGACAGCGGGTCTAACAAGTCCGAATCCATATCCGCGCTCAGCATCCCCAGACAGTAATGTTCCCCGGTTTCGCTGGCAGAATACGTCAGAAACAGCTTTCCATCATGTTTGATAACCGCCGGCCCCTCGTTTACCCAAAAGCCTATCCTCTCCCAGTCATAATCCGGCGTCGTCAAAAGCACCTGCACGGTTTTCAGCTGATGCGGGTTTTCCATCTGTGCGATATATAAATTCGAAATCTGCTTTCCAACGCCGACTTTTTCCGCCCACACATAATAGCAGTTTCCTTTATTTTCAAACACAGTTCCATCCAGTGAAAATGCTTCAAAAGAAAATTCATCTTCCGGCGCACGCTGCATTTTTCCTAATTCTGTCCATGTTCCATTTATCGGGTCGGCATCTGCGCATTCCAGTACGTACGGACGTATTTCCCATACATCGTCTTTATCTCCGCCGGCATAATAAATATACCATTTTCCCTGCAGATAATGCAGCTCCGGCGCCCAGATATGAATACTCATCGGCCCTTCCTCATGTTTATGCCATATTTCTTTTTCTTCTGCCTGTGGAAGTTCAGCCAGGCTCCTTGCACGTCTTAAACAGATGCCGTCGTAGGCAGGCACGGAGGCGGTAAAATAGTACCAGCCGTCTGTGTGTCTGTAGACGTATGGGTCTGCTCTTTGAAGAATCCATGGCTCGTTGTATTTTAAATTTGTGTCCATATCTTTTCCTTTCTTTAAAATGTTGTGCTTTATTTGTATGCCGGACAGGTGATGGCTGCGCGGGTTTGTATTGGCTGCGGGAATTTTTGCTGGCTGCGCGGGCTTGTAATGGATGCGGGAATTTTGCTGGCTGCACGGACGCTGGATGGAGAAAGTTTTTCCTGCGGATGTTCCGCTTCCAAAAAGCAGGCATTTCTAAGTTTTCTGCGCAAGGCTGTGGCAGCGGACGGACCGGCGCCTGATGCCCTGGCGTTACTGGCTGCTGTAAACTGTGGCACTGGCAGGCGCCTTTTGGGGACTTCAGGGTTTTGTAAAGTGTCAGGCTGTGTGTCCCCAAATCCTGGATACTGAGCAGAAAACTAAGAACTGCCAGCTTTTTTCCAGAGTCACATCCGCAGGAAAAACTTTCTCCATCCAGCTGATTTTCGCTAAATTTAAGCTGTCCGGTTTTACGACCTGGAATATTTGTTTTTGTCTGCTTTTAGGAAATTTCAATCTAATCAGCAGAATTCACAGACTGGATTTTATTTACTTTTTGTCTGCTTTGCGGAAGAAGGTGTTTCCTTATCTGATATAACCATACTGAAATTCTGCCAAAACCAGCCGGTGAAAGAAGGTGTTTCCTTATCTTAATATAATTTACTGAAATTCTGCCAAAACCAGCCGGAGGGAGGAGATGTTTCCTTTCTGATGTGACTCTGGAGAAAAGCTGGCAGTTCTTAACTTTCTGCTCAATATCCAGGATTTGGGGACACACAGCCTTACATTATACAAAACCTTGAAGTCCCCAAAAGGCGCCTGCCAGTGCCACAGTTTACAGCAGCCAGTAACGCCAGGGCATCAGGCGCCGGTCCGTCCGCTGCCACAGCCTTGCGCAGAAAGTTTAGAAATGCCTGCTTTTCGGAAGCGGAACATCAGAAAGGAAACATCTCCTCCCTCCAGCGTCCCGAAAGAAACAGCCCCCCCCCCTCAAAAAAACAATCATCCCCCAGTCTCCCAGATAAAGCAGTCCCCCTCCAGGCAAAAACACGGCTGCTGCCTTCTGCCCAAAAAACAAGGCCCAGAAAGCAGCAGCACAGTCATACTGTCCGTACAGTTAACCTTTCACCGCTCCGGCAACCATACCGTCAATAAAGTAGCTCTGGAAACAAAGGAATACGACCAGTACCGGAATAATCGAAAACATCGAACCGGCAATCAGCACGTCATAGTTGTTTCCATAAGGATTCAAAAGTCCGTTTAAGTATACAGGAAGTGTAAATTTCTCCTGGCTTCTGTAAACAAGCATCGGCCATAAAAGGTTATTCCAGGAACCCATGGAGGTCAGGATTGCCATGGAAGCGAATGCCGGTTTTACGATTGGGAGCATGATTCTGACGCAGATACCGTATTCGCTTGCCCCGTCAATGCGCCCTGCTTCTAACAGCTCCTTCGGGAGTCCTATCATATACTGCCTGAAGAAGAATATCGTAGACGCCCCGCAGACACCGGGCAGCACAACGCCCCATGTAGTATCCGTAAGGTTCAGCTTGATGATTTCCTGATATAAAGGCAGCATCAGGATTTCGAACGGAACCATCATCGTTGCAATAACAAGGAAAAACAATACATTGCGCAGCTTAAATTCATACATGGAAATCCCGTATGCGATAAAATAGCAGACAACCAGTGTCGCAACTACCGTTACAAACGTTAAGAACAGGCTGTTTTTAAATGAATTTAAGTATTTCAGGGAATCGGAATTGCCTCCGAAAATATATTTATAGTTATCCAGCGTCATTGTGGAAAAATCCAGGTCAATCCGAAGGCCTCTTCGAATCAGCTGCTCGCCGGGCCGGAAAGATGCAAGGAAACCGGCAAACACTGGGAACACAATTATCGCACATAAAATGACAAACATTCCGGTTGAAAGCACGGTCAGGACGGTTGTTTTGGTGCCGCCAACCTGTTCTGATTTCGTATTAGCCATTTACCTCTCCTCCTTCTTAAATGTACCTGTCAGCACTAACTGTACCATATTAATAATCAGCGCAAGCACTAACAGCACAAGGCCGACTGCGGAAGCATAGCCCATCTGGTTCTTTTCAATGCCTCGTCTGTACAGGTATCCTACAATTGTAAGACCGATATTCTTCGGCGATGTATTGCCCGGCCATAACATGAAGGACTCTAAGAACATTGCAAGGCCCGCATATACGGAAATCGTACATACATAAACGGTTGTCGGTTTTAACAATGGAAGTGTAATATACCAGAAACGCTTCCAGGATGTAGCTCCGTCGATTTCAGCGGATTCATATAAGCTTGTATCAATCCCTTTCAGGCCCGACAGGAAATAGAGCATATTCACACCTGTCCAGCGCCAGCAGGCTAACATTAAAAGTGCGACGTATGCGGTGCTTTTGATTTTCAGCCATGCAATCGACTCCATGCCTAAAGCCTGGCGGATTAAGTTCATCTGGCCGGTTCCCATTTCTGTAAACATCAGGCGGAATAAGGTACCTGAAATAACAACGGATGTCAGTGAAGGCATATACAGAATGGCTTTCCAGACGCCCTTTGCTTTCACCAGGCGGCTGTCCATCAGCGCTGCAAACAGCATCGGAAACGGAATCAGAAGCACCAAGGTCAGTGCCATGTATAAGAAGCTGTTTCCAATGGCCGTGTGGAATACGGAATCCTTTAACAGCTTTGTATAGTTTTCAAGCCCAATCCATTCTGCGCCGGACGGTTTGATGTTCTGGAAGCTCATGACTACCGTGCTGCATAACGGATAAATCCAGAAGATACAAAAACTCAGTAAAAACGGCAGTACAAATACATACGGCGCTACCCTCTGGGAATATAAAAATTTTTGAAAGATATTCTGCTTTTTCACGGTTCTCTCTCCTCTCCCTTAGAATTGAATCTGACTCAGTCAGAAAATGCCTGGGAATCAGATTCTCAGGCATTTTCTGCTGTGCAACAGTTCAGATATCTTCGCTGTCCTGCCTGAACTGTTGCCAATTCACACAATATGTAATTTACTGCTCTAAGTCAATCGCATCCTGAGCTTCCTGCAGCACTTCGTCGATATCTCTGTCATTTTCAAAGATTTCGTTGAAAGATGTCAGGTTAAACTGCTCGTTAATCGTGGTTGTGATTTTCAAAACATTAATCTTGCCGATTTCATCTTTAATTTCATTCAAAACATCGTAAGGCATATTGCGGAAGAATGTGTTGTATTTATTGTCCTTGTTATGTGCAAATTCATCGTCATCCCACAAGGATGTATTACATACGTCAAACCCAAGGTCTTCCCAGATTAATTTTTCACCATCCGGTGACATCTTTGCATAGCAGACAAAATCTGCTGCCAGTTCCTTATTTGCGGACTGCTGTGTAACCACTGTACCGGTACCGCCGATACCTACCGAACGAGGCTGGCCGGCTTCAAATACCGGACAAGGAGCGATATACCAGTTGCCTTCTTCCTGCGACATCTTGTCTAAGAATCTGGACATATACCACATCGCTTTCGGGAACGCTACAATATTATGGTCAGAAATGTTGGAAATACCCGCATCCACATCTACCTGGCCGTCCGGAGATACCTGTGCAATGCCCTCGTCTAACATGCTCTTTTCAAATGTCAGCATTTTCTTTACAGAATCAATCTGTACATTTGCAGGCTCCTCAAAAGAACCGGTCCAGTCCTCTCCATGCTGTGCCATCGCAATCCATATCCAGTCTGTGCCGCCGGTATCTACGCTGGTCCAGTATTTGCCGTCTTCGCCGCGGGCCTCCACGTATTTCTTGCCAAGCGCTTTCCAGTCATCCCATGTAACAACCCCATCGATATCTTCCTGTGTAATATCGTATTTTTCCAGCTCTGCCAGATTATAGTACATAACAGTTGCGCCTACATGGAACGGTGCGCCATAGTAATGTCCGTCTTCGCCCATATATACTTCCAGACGGGACTGGACCATGTCATCCTTGTACTCTGCCATCGCATCGTCTAACGGATACAGCCATGTATCTACACCTTCAATTACATTCGGGTACTGTCCGACTTCTACGTCAACAATATCCGGCGCACCCTCGCCTGCCTGGAAAGACATCAGCAGCTTCTGGTGCATATCTGCAAACGGATAAGCAATTGCCTCTAACTGAATTGTATTATCCGGGTTCTTTTCATTCCACATATCAACCATCTTGCCATAGAACGTAGCATGAACATCTACGAATGTCCATAAAGAAAGATGCGTGCCATTCTCGTCACCGAATGTTCCGCTGAAGTTGATTTCATCTCCTCCTTCTGCGGAAGAATCATCTCCTGCTTCGCCGCCTTCATCCGAACTGCCGTCATCTGCAGCGCCGCCCTCATCCGAGCCGCCTTCATCCGAACTGCCGCCATTATCTGCGGAACCGCCGTCACTGCTGCTGCCGCATCCTGCAAATGTAAGACAGCCGGCAGTCATTGCTGCACATAATAATGCGCTTACCAATTTCTTTTTCATTGCTTTCCCTCCTGTTTTAAAAATCCCTTAAATTTGAAATCAGCTTTCCTTGCTTCATAACTCAAGGTTATTATATTTCACATTATTTGTCAATATTTATTTTAGGTTTTCCTATACTATTTTAGTCTTTTGTGAAATATGCAACAAAAGGTTGACAATTTTTTGTGAATATTTTTCAAAAATATAGGTTGATTTTTTTAAAAATTGTATGTTTTTACTTCGCATGCTTTATCTGTAAAAATTCAAACCTTATTTTTTTAA
This sequence comes from uncultured Eubacterium sp., assembly GCA_947384955.1. Classification (GTDB taxonomy): domain Bacteria; phylum Bacillota; class Clostridia; order Lachnospirales; family Lachnospiraceae; genus Eubacterium_J. The sequence goes on from CANDJC010000096.1 coordinate 11,780, forward strand.
GTTCTCAAGAATTATTTTGGGCTTTTATAAAGGATTGACACCTAACGGCTTTTCCGCTATATTGTAAGTATTGAAGGGGATTGTGATGAAATTTTATGAGCTTTACGCTAAACGGGGGAACTTCTTATGCTGCACATCGAATCGCTTGATGAGGGACTTGATTTTTTTAAAGCGCTTGGTTCTGAAATACGGGTCGAAATCATCAAACTGTTAATCGCAAATAAATACATGAACATGAACGAACTGGCAACCCGGCTGAACATTACGAACGGCGCTTTAACCAATCATATCAAAAAACTGGAAGCATGCGGCATTGTATCGACATCAAATGAATCTGCCAGCCACGGCAACCAGAAATTATGCTCGCTGCAGCTTGACAAGGTACTGATTGAAATTAATAATCCGAAAATAATCGAAAACGTATATAATACAGAGCTGAAAGTAGGACACTTCTCAAATTACCAGGTATTTCCAACCTGCGGCCTTGCCTCTGGCCAGCGGCTTATCGGGGAAGTCGACGATACGCGCTATTTTGCGCATCCCGGGCGCTATGAGGCTGATATTCTCTGGTTCACCAAAGGCTATGTGGAATATATGATTCCAAACTTTATTCCGTATACCCAGAAAATCACACAGATTGTCATTTCAGCTGAATTAAGCTCTGAAGCGCCAGGCTCTAACAATAACTGGCTGTCTGATATCAGTTTTTACCTGAACGATGTTTTTATCGGAAAATGGACATCTCCGGGAGATTTTGGCGATGTGCGCGGTATTTTTACGCCGGACTGGTGGTTCCCGAACTGGAATCAGTACGGGCTTTTGAAAATGCTTGTCATTAATCATAAAGGGACATTTATTGACGGGCTGCAGATTTCAGAAAAAACTATTCATGATTTTCATCTGAACAGCAACAGCATGATTAAGCTGCGGATTGGCGTGGATGATGATGCCGAGCACGTAGGCGGCCTTACGATTTACGGCAAGGGATTCGGCAATTACGGACAGGATATTAAAGTCAGCATACATTATATGCCGATGAGTGAATATGAAAATGAACAGGAGTAGAGACGGTTTCCTGTTTTCAGATACCGGGCACAGGCCGCTGATGCTGTAGCGGCTCAGCAGTAAAACTGTGTACCGGGCAGTTCGGAATTTCTATTCTTATTTCTATTCCTTCCATTTTTGATAAGGGCATTTTCCGTGACGGACTGCTGCACGCAGCTGCACATAGCAGCCGCATGCCTGGCAGGTGGCATCCTGCAGTTTTTCACAGGCACTGCAGACAGCAAGCCTTGCTTCATAAACACTGTCTTTTGTCCGGTCCTGTTTTTTTACGGCATCTAAGTATCTTTGCATGTTTTTCTGGTCTTCTGCTGATAAATCCTTTAAAAAACATTTTTTACAGATTCTCTGCTTTGCTTGCGGCTGCGGCATGGAAAAGCTCCTTTCGTATGTATTGTATGTAGTCATTTACAATATCGTAATCGGACAGTGCATACAGCGCTCTGGCCCCGGCTGTATCTTCGATTTCATTAAAGACCAGTTCCCCGTTATGAAATATAAAATCAATGCCTGCCATTCCGATTTCTAACCCGCTGACCGCGCGCTGCACAAGCTCCCGTTCTTTCTGCGAAAGCGTATACAGCCTGGCAGTCCCGCCCAGACAGTAATTGCTGCGAAAGTCAGTGTCTGAGGTACGCAGTACGGCTGCGGTAATTTTGTTTCCGACAAGATAGACACGCAGGTCTCTGCCCGGTTCGTTTGAAGCCTGCTGTATGATGTAATTGGTTTCGCAGATGCCTGCCTGTGAGACACACAGCCCGGGCGTATCTGCTTCGGTTCTGCTGATTTCAGGCACACCTGTTTTTGTCCTGTCTGTCTGCCGAACGATGTTATCTGATATCTGCTGTTGAAGTCCGGGGCCTGTTTCTGCAGCCACTGCGCCGCTGCCGCTGCATAAATGTTCCTGCAGCCACTGCAGCCATGCCGTCTTGTCCTGTATCCAGTATACCTGTGTACCGCCATGCCCTTCACAGGATTTTACTACAGCAGGGTACCACGGCAGCTCCCTGTATATGTCATGCCCGCGTTCTTTATCTGCCCCAAATGCCTGATTCAGCTTTAAAAACACGTTGTCCGGCCTCAGCTGTGATTCATTGGGTATCAAAAACGCCTTGTCTGACTGCAGCATTGCCTGATTCGGCTTCGAAAGCGCTTTGTCTGACCGCTGTATCGCTTCATCCGGCTTCGAAGGCGCTTTGTCTGACTGAGCTGCTGCTTCCTTTCGTGCCAGAGGCGCTTCACATGACGGCTCGGATTTTATGCTCGGCATGTATAAAGAATAATCAGACGGCATAACCGGAATTCCCCGTTTTTCCATATACCGGTATGCCAGCGCTTTGTCATTGCCGAGCCGGGCAGTCTTTGAGCTGTTAAAAACCGGAATTTTCATCTGTTCAAACAGCTCTGCTATCCGGTAATCCCTTGTCCGGTTAATGACATAGGCCGGGGCATCCTGACGGATTTGCTCTTTTATCTGATGCCGGACGGCCGGACTGCAAATGCATGCCGTATCACAGATTCCAAGCTCTGCTGACATCTGATGCTTTTCACATGCTTTTTGATACAGTTCTATATAATAAGGGCTGATGTTCTTTTCCCTGCTGGAATAAAGGAGCCATCCGTGAACGCGGGTTCTTTTATGGAGCTGTTTTCGTTTTATCAATTCACACATATGTTATGTTCAGGCTTGAAAATCCATGCACATGCGTACTTTTGTATACGGACGGACCCTGGAATCTGCCACTTTTACATGCTCCGGGTGAACTGCATAACCTTTCAGGGCGTCTTCATCCTCAAAAGAAGAATCCAGCATCACGTCCGCATTCGAAGTGCTCAATCCGTCTGTATGCACATGGATTTCCAAAAGCCCGGGGATTTTCCCTTGCAGCCCTTCTAAGCCGTTTTTTATGTCTTTTTTTATCTGCTGCTTTTCCTGCTGTGACAGTCCGTCTTTTAACTGCCATAAAATAATATGTTTTACCATAATTCCTCCGTTATTTTTCATTTTTCACAAATACGTACCGCTGCCTGCCGGACAGTTCTTCCGCATAGGAAAATCCCATTTCGCAAAACTCTTTCATGCCTTGTGGCTTGCACACCTGGTTTTCCGCCAGAAACCGCACCATCTCTCCGCGCGCCATTTTCGCTATCGTCCCTTTTTGTCTGAGCTTTCCGCCTGAGTTTTCTAAAAATTCCACGGTAAGGAACCGGTCATCCGCTGTGATGTATTTTTCAATGCATCTGGAATATTCTTTTGACGCAAGATTCACGATAACTCTGTCTTCATCTAAAAGCTTCTGATATAAGCGCTCTCCCCAAAAGCTGTACAAATCAGGATGTCCGTTTACCGCTAACCCGGCCTGCATTTCCAGCCGGTACGGCGTAACCTTGTCAAAGGGCTTTAAAATTCCGTAAAACCCGGATAAAATCCGAAGACGGTCCGTGATATAGGAAAGCGCCGCTGATGAAAATACGCCAGGCTTCATATGCTGGTACTGCAGCCCTTCATACGCCAGAACAGCCGGCGTCAGCGCCGCCTTTAAATCCATATGCCGGAAACGCTCATAATTGAATTCCGCCAGCCTGTCACTGCATTTCCATAATGCTTTTGCTTCCTGTAAGGTCAGCATTTTTATCTGCCGCATCAAAACAGCCGTATCTTCCAGAAATTCCGGCATGCTAAGCGACGGAACGGAATCTGTATCTTCCTTCATCTTTTTGGCTGGGGAAATGATGATTTTCATTCGCCGGAAACCGCGCTTTGCTGCTTCTTTAGTTCTTCTAACATCTGAGCCGGATTTTCGGCTGCCTTTACTTTATCAAAAGCTTTGAGGATGATGCCTTTTTCGTCTATCAGATACGCTGAGCGCACAACTCCCATGCTGACTTTTCCGAAGCTTTTCTTTTCTTTCCATACATCGTATGCCTGTATACAGCTTAATTCCAGGTCGGAGAGCAGGGTAAATGGAAGGCTGTATTTTTCCTCGAATTTTTTATGGGATGCCGTGCTGTCCCTGCTGATGCCGATTACAGCTGCATCCTGTTCTAAAAACTGCGGATACAGCTCGGAAAAACCGCATGCCTGTTTTGTGCAGCCCGGTGTATTGTCTTTTGGATAAAAGTATAAAATGACTTTCTTTCCGGCGTATTCTTCCAGTGTGTGTACTGTGCCGTTTTGGTCTGGAAGTGAAAATGCCGGGGCTTTGGTTCCTGCCTGTAACATGTTTGATTCTCCTGTCTTTTATTTGATGATTTTATCATCTTATTATCATCTCTGCATGGGGTATATTATAGCAGCGGATGATTTTATTCGCAATCATTTTTCACGATATTGCGATTATTTATTTTTCGTGCTAATTTAATTAAGGAAAACTATAAAGACCTGTTTGTCAGTTATGCTGAGATATCCAGTATGCTGAATATCTGACTAATAACAGGATAGAAAAATCAGACTTTCAAAAGAAATGAATCGATAATCATAATCTGGAGAAACCTGTAAAAAAGTTTATGCAAAAAGCACAGGACGGGATATCGGCAGACAGAATCAATTTATATTATTGGGGATTATACACTCAACAACAGTCAAAAGCATACTTCTGTCATACTGCGGGCAAAACTGCACATAAAAAATGCCATGCAAAACGGCCCCGTCTGCCGAATCCGTCCCGCACGACACAAAATCATTATCAAAAACTTATTTCAGATATCCATTCCAGAAAAATCAATTTCAAAATTATCAAATATTCCTGCCTTAACTTTATCCGAAAACGAAAATTCCCCCATCGTTTCCCGTTCAAAATTATATACCATAATACGGTTCTTCTCATAATCAGCAATCCAGTATTCCCTAACACCTGCCGTTCCGTATTTCAGCATTTTTTTAATATAATCACGCGGCCTGCTGCTGGGAGAAGCAACTTCAATAATCCAGTCCGGCGCACCTTTACAGCCCTCTTCAGTAAGCTTATCATTACCGCATACCACACTGATATCCGGTTCTAAGTACACAGAATCGTCAGCATTTAAAAAAACAGCAAACGGAGCCGGAAACACTTTACAGGAACCATCGTTTTTTCCTATGAAATCCCGGATATAATAAGATAACTCCATCACGATTTCCTGATGCTTCATCCCGGGTGCAGCCATCATATAAAGCTCACCATCTATCAGCTCAGCTCTTTTCCCTTCCGGTAATGCATAAATATCATCTATTGTATAACATCTTAATAACTGCCCGGCTGTATCCATTTTCAACACACTCCTTTCATTTTAAAATATAATTACACCGAAAAATCCTGCACTGTTTCATTATCAAATCATTGTAACAGCCTTCGCTGCCCGTCTTCCTGTCATTTAATAAAGCCCGTCAGTATATAACGCACAGTCATGATTTTAACAATTATCCAGTTTACAATCTGGGGAATAAGGAATACTAAAAAGGCGGTAAACAGCATCTGAACTGTCTCCTGTCCGCTGAAAGCCTCAAATGCAAAACCAAGTATTGCTGAAACTCCGAAAAAAAATGACACAGAGTAAAAGACCCATGAAGAAATCATCTTTAAGAAAATAACTGCCCATTGAATTAGTATTATAATGAACAGAAGCGGCAGCACCAACAGCCTGCCGATAATTTTTATAACAAATATAACTCTATCCTCCTGCTTCGTTATTCAGACAAATAAATTGTCTTTATAGTTTTTATAATTATACCAAACATATAGAAATTGTCAAGCAGTTTCTGATTTAAATTTCCCCATGACACCCTGCCAGATTTTTAAAGTTATGCCAGACTTAACCTGTCACCAAAAAATATCCATGCTGCACCCGCAATGTCTCATATAACGCCAGCCAGAAAACAGCCGGGAGAGGGGATTTGCACGGTCTTCCTGCGGCATCGGAAGAATGTTTAGA
>CANDJC010000097.1 GCA_947384955.1 uncultured Eubacterium sp.
TAGACCGTCTGTCAGAGCTTCAGCGCAAAACGCTGTTAAGGGATATCCGAAACGACAAACTGTTAAGCGAACAGCAAAAGGAAGCGCTGTACTATCCGATACAGGATTATGAAGAGCAGGAAAAGAGGAATGCAGCCAGTGCGGCAGCGGCGGGCAGCCGGAACGAGGCGGGGACGGAAGCGGCAGAAAGAATCGAAAAATACCATGCAAGAATCGGTGTATTAGACCGTCTGTCGGAGCTTCAGCGTAAAACGCTGTTAAGGGATATCCGAAACGATAAACTGTTAAGCGAACAGCAAAAGGAAGCGCTGTATTATCCGATACAGGATTATGAAGAGCAGGAAAAAAGGAATGCAGCCAGTGCGGCACAAGGCCTGGCAGATACCGCTGGAAGTTTGCAGGGCCAGGCATATGATAAGGGCAGCCGCAGTGAATCAGGAACGGCCGCGGCACCGAGAAACAGCCAGGCGGTGGCAGAGAGAATTGAAAAGTACCATGCAAGAATCGGCGTTTTGGACCGTTTATCAGAGCTGCAGAGAGTTACCCTGTTAAGAGATATCCGAAATGACAGGCTGTTAAATGAACCGGAAAAGGAAGCGCTGTATTATCCGATACAGGATTATGAAGAGCAGGAGAAGATGAATGCCATTGACGAAGCGCTGAAGGAGTGCGGGGGCAGTTATTTTGCATGCGTGCAAAAGCTTATCCAGAAAACGGAGCAGGAGGAGCTTTTTGATAAGACAAGAAGGGATGTTTTAGAAAGGCTGAATTACCTGCGTCAGCAGTATGGAATGCGGGAAGTAAAGAAGATTATGGACAGGGTCCCGCAGCATGTAGAGCGGGCTGAATACAGGGAATTGATGGAAAAACTGGCTCCATACGAAGGCATTGACTTTACCGTTTATAAAGAACCGCTGCGCAAAATGCGGGAAACGCTGGAAATCAAGGAAATCAGCAATATGCTGATGCAGTCGCAGAAAAAAGACCGGAAAGATTATATGAAACTATTGCGGCGCATTGAGGAACAGGATTTTGCACAGGAAAACGCTGCTCCTTATATCGAGCGGATTCTGGACTGGGTCAGCGAGCTGGACGAAGCACGGCTGAAAGAGCTGCTGCTTAATGTGAGGCTGATGGATTTTGAAACGGCGGCTTCGGCTTATGAAACGATTAGCAGGGAGAGTTTTCTGCCGGCATTAAAGGAACGTGCAAAGGCGGCGGTTTCAAAACGTCTGGAAGAAATCTGCCTGGGCGAATGCAGGCTGCTTGTGCGGGCGTTTGAGAAAAATATGTCCGGCGTTATCAAACAAAATCCAAGGCATCATTTCTATCCGGCCGAGCAGATTCTGTCAAAGAAAGCGGTTCCGGAGGATATCCGGCTGATTGAAAATGCGGTTTCTGCTTATGCGGAAAGAAGGAGCAGATTTGAATATCCGATTTTTATGGCTGACACATCCAAAGAATGTAATGGCACAGACGGCATGCTGCTGACGCCGGAGCATCTGTTTTACAGTACGAGATTAAACGGATACCGGATGGCGGCGGCTGATATTAAGTCTGTTTATGTTTCCTCGGGCCTTTTAAGCCACAGAGCGCTGATTGCAGAGGAAGCAAACGGAGTCAGGCATAAGCTGCCGTATGCCGTAGAATCAGAAGAACTGAAGGACTGGGCTGAGCTGCTGGATAAGTTTGTGCGCTTTTTAAAGACAAGGAGATTATCCGAAAAGCTGACGTATGAGTCGTTAGAAGAACCGGACGGGATTACCTGCAAAAGATGCGGGTGTGTATACGAAGACGGGGAAGCATGTCCGGAATGCGGCTATAAAAAGAACGGCAGTTATTAACAATCCTGCTTCATATGCCGATAAAATAAATATGGTTTTATATTTTTCGGCATGGATGCATGAAATAAAAAGGCTAAGGATAGCGCTATGATTTCCAGAAAGGAAAAGAAATCGTAACGCTATTTTGGCATATAAAATAAACTTCCGCCCGGACCTTTCAGGAGGGCGGCGCAGTCCTAAATGACAGAAGGCTGCAGAAAGGAGAAGTGAATGCCGCTAGATTACGTACGGGCCGGATATGAAAATACAGGGTATTTCAGCCCGGCAAAAACAGGCACACAGTCTGTAAAAGCAGACTCCGGCATGTTTTTTGCACAAAGGCTGCTTCAATGCAGCAGGAAAGCCGTTTCCGATGAAACAAAAACATCTGCGGGAAAGGAACGCATGCCAGATGATGATGCAGAGCCGGAACATACGGTTATGGATTATCAGAAATTTTTTGAAGACAAGATTCATGAAATGTATGTAAAGCTTCAAAACGGAGAGACACAGACCAGCTTTCAGATTGGCTCGCTCTCGCTTACGCTGAAAGAGTGGGATGAATTTTTAGAAAAATTCGATGCCGTGGAAGAGGCGATTCGGGAACTGATGCGCCAGGAGCACGAAAAGAGAGCGGAAGAGCTGTTAAAAAAGCAGCAGGAAATGGAAACCGCCAGTAACGGAAACGATGTCATCTGGGTAAAATGAGAAAAGCACCCCGGGATTTTTGGGGTGCTTCGCTTTATTTTTTGAATGCTGCCCGCTTGCGCATCGTCGGGTCTAAAATCCGCTTGCGGATGCGCAGGTTTTCCGGGGTCACTTCGAGCAGCTCGTCGGTATCGATAAAGTCAAGCGCCTGCTCTAAGCTTAAAATCCGCGGCGGAGTCAGTGTCAGCGCTTCGTCCGCGCTTGAAGAGCGGGTATTGGTCAGATGTTTTTTCTTGCATACATTCAGCTCGATATCCTCGGTTCTTGCGCACTGGCCGACTACCATGCCGGAGTATACTTTTTCGCCGGCTCCGATAAAAAGCTGCCCGCGTTCCTGGGCGCTGAACAGCCCGTATGCAACGGAAACGCCGGATTCGAAGGCGATTAAGGAACCTTGCTTGCGGTACTGGATATCGCCGCGGTATGCGTCATATCCGTCAAATATCGTGTTGATAATGCCGTTGCCCTTGGTATCGGTCAGAAAATCGCCGCGGTAGCCAATCAGGCCTCTGGAAGGGATACGGAATTCAATGCGCGTATAGCCGCCCGCAATGGAATGCATGTTTAACATTTCACCCTTGCGCTGGCAGAGCTTGTCAATGACTGCGCCGGTAAATTCATCCGGGACGTCCACGTAGGCGATTTCCATCGGTTCTGTTTTTTTGCCGTTTTCATCGGTTTTATACAGTACCTCGGCTTTGCTGACGGCAAATTCATAGCCTTCCCTGCGCATGTTTTCAATCAGGACAGATAAATGCAGCTCCCCGCGTCCGGATACTTTAAAGACATCCGTATCGTCTGTTTCTTCGACACGCAGGCTGATATCGGTATTCAGTTCGCGGAACAGGCGGTCGCGCAGATGACGGGAAGTGATATATTTCCCTTCCTGTCCGGCAAGCGGGCTGTCGTTTACGATAAAGTTCATGGCAATCGTAGGCTCGGATATTTTCTGGAACGGGATTGCCAAAGGATTTTCCGGTGCGCAGATCGTATCGCCGATACGGATATCCGCAATGCCGGAAATGGCCACGATAGAGCCAATCGGAGCTTCCTTTACATCCACTTTGTTAAGGCCGTCAAATTCGTACAGCTTGCTGATTTTGACCTTTTTTAGCTTATCCGGCTCATGGTGGTTGACGACGACCGCATCCTGATTGATTTTAATACATCCGTTGTCGACCTTGCCGATGCCGATGCGCCCTACGTACTCATTGTAGTCAATGGTGCTGATTAATACCTGGGTATTTGCATCCGGGTCGCCCTGCGGGGCAGGAATGTACTGGAGAATGGTTTCAAACAAAGGAGTCATATCCTTTTTTTCATCCGTTACATTTAATACGGCATAGCCGTCGCGGGCAGAAGCGTAGACAAACGGGCAGTCAAGCTGTTCATCCGAGGCATCTAAGTCCATAAAAAGCTCTAACACTTCGTCCACTACTTCGTCCGGGCGGGCTTCTGGACGGTCGATTTTATTGACGCATACGATAACCGGGAGGTCTAAATCTAAGGCTTTCATTAATACGAATTTCGTCTGCGGCATGGCGCCTTCAAAAGCGTCAACTACTAAGATAACACCGTTAACCATTTTTAAGACGCGTTCTACCTCGCCGCCGAAATCTGCATGCCCGGGCGTGTCGATAATATTGATTTTTACGTCTTTATAAAAGACAGCTGTATTTTTGGACAGAATCGTAATGCCGCGTTCGCGCTCGATATCATTGGAGTCCATGACACGTTCCTGGACTTCCTGATTTGCGCGGAATACACCGCTCTGCTTTAAAAGCTCGTCCACGAGAGTCGTTTTTCCATGGTCGACATGGGCGATGATTGCAATATTACGAACGTTGTCTCTTGTGATTTTCATATAAAAAACCTTCTTTCTAGTTTTTATCGCTGGAAAAAGCTGTGCAACAGTTTACAAATTTAGTGTAATTAGCAGGTGACTGTTTGGACTTTTTCGATTATAATATACTTGTAACCTGCAAGATTCCTCGCCCATTTTATCATATTTTAGAACCAGTGCAAGAATTATTTGTCATAAAGAGCTTATTTTAGGCGATATGACAAAAAAACAGACGGGAATAAAGAGAAATATAGAAAAGATTTTCGAATTTTTTGGAAACGGTCTGTTGTCGACATGAATTGATGGGATTTTTATTGGCGTCGTGTTAAATTCTCTCTTGTCAAAAAGAGGGCATTGCTGATATGATGTAATCAATCATGCAAGGGACAGATGGGAAACGCACGTAACAATTCAGGCGTGTCTGTTCAGAGACTGCCCAGCCGGGCAGATACTGCGCAGACCGCTGTTACAGACATGCATCTGAGATAACAGTTAAGGCTGGCGGGGCTGTTGTCATCAGGGTTCTAAATACAGCGGCAGAAGAATACAATGGTAGTAGCTGAACCGGTCCGGCATGCAGGACTTAAGGCTTACCACCTGGCAGTCTAAAAAAGAGCACAAAATTAACAAACTGTCACGTTTGAAAAGAGGAAGGAGAATTAAATTCATGGCAGATAAAATATTTGAAAACAATCAGGTAACAATTGCGGGTAAAATCGTATCCGATTTTGAGTTCAGCCACGAGGTTTACGGGGAAGGCTTTTATATGGTGGATGTATCTGTAAACAGGCTGAGCAATTTTGTGGATTATATTCCGGTCATGGTCTCTGAGCGTCTGATTGACACAACACAGAACTACATAGGGCAGTATATCTATGTGACCGGCCAGTTCCGTTCTTATAACCGCCACGAAGAAAAGAAAAACCGGCTGGTACTGTCGGTTTTTGCAAGGGAACTGGAATTTATGGAGCAGGAAGAAGAGGATGTAAAGAGCAACCAGATTTTTCTGGACGGATATATCTGCAAAGAGCCGATTTACAGAAAAACGCCGCTTGGCCGCGAGATTGCAGATTTATTAATCGCAGTAAACCGTTCCTACGGCAAATCTGATTATATTCCTTGCATCTGCTGGGGCAGAAATGCCCGCTTTGCTTCCGGTTTTACCGTAGGTTCCCATGTACAGATCTGGGGAAGGATACAGAGCCGTGAATATGTCAAAAAGCTCAATGAGCTGGAAACTGAGAAACGAGTTGCCTACGAAGTGTCAGTCAGCAAAATAGAATATCTGGAAGATAAGGATTATTAAGAAATTATTAAGAAAAAATTTCATAAATAATTTGCATTTTACATGCAGGTGTGGTATCTTTAAGAAATCGGAAGCAGTTGGAGAACATAAATGTGTTCCAAAGGAGGATATGATGGATTCAGGCAAGGTTCAGATTTATTATGGGGACGGCCGCGGAAAGTCAGCTGCTGCATTAGGATACGCACTGCAGGCCGCAAGTGCAGGCAAAAATGTATTTATCATTCAGTTTTTAAAGGGCAGGATGGCAGAAGAATCTGCGTTTCTGCAGCGTCTGGAACCGGAGATAAAGGTATTTCATTTTGAAAAATCGGATGAACGCTACGATGAGCTGTCTGAGCAGGAAAAATTAGAAGAAAACCGGAATCTCCGCAACGGCGTGAATTTTGCCAGGAAGGTTCTGTTAAATGATGAATGCAGCCTTCTGGTTCTGGATGAACTGTTAGGAGTTATTGATAACAAAGTAGCAGCAAAAGAAGACATTCAGGCTTTGTTTGAGGCAAAAGCGGAGGAGACGGAGATGATTATCACAGGGAGGAATCTGCCGGATGATATCCGCAGGCTCGCAGATGAAGTGTATCAGATGCAGGCAGAAAAAACTGCCGGGTGATGCCGGTGTAATATAACACAGTTTTTGCGGATGTCAGATAAGCGTGCCGGACAGGCGCGCTTATCTGATACCGATGGAATGGAAAAATTCTTGGATATTTTCCGTTTCCGGGCTGTGGTAAAACAGGTTATTTAAATGAAAAAGAAGGTCCCTGTCTTCCCTTGCAAAAACTGCCATGACCGCTGTCTGGATTTTCTGGCTGCCCCAGCTTATGCGGTGTGTCAGTGTCAGAAAGGATAATTGTGTATGTTTTGCCGGGATAATGGAATATAAAAAAACAATGTCGTTTGCAAAGGCAAAAGAAGAAACAGATTCCCGGTTCAGTATTTCCATCAGATGTTTTTCGGACGCGATTTCGTCCCGAATGAAGTCTGACATCATCGTTTCAATAACTGGAAGGCGTTCTGTAAAATTCTCATTTTCATGCCAGTATGCATTCTGAAACAGTTTCTCAAAAGGGTATTCTGGTTTTGGGCATAATGCATTCATGGCTGACATTTTAATCCTTCCCTGGAAATCAAATCTGTTAAAGTCCGCAGGGCTGTCAAGAAAAAGTGTCTGTGCACCGGTGCCGCTGTCTTTTTTTACGGTTGACAGAATAAGGTCTGTCCGGGAAAAATCAAACGTATTCATAATGTTAACAGGAAGCAGGTCTGTCACTTCCAGGTAATGTCCGTACAGGGCGATGACTTTCCGCTTGACTGCCCATGCTGCAGGCAGATTCATATGGCAGCAGATGACCGTTTTCAGCTTCTTTTCTGGATGAACCGTAAAATGATGCTCTAACGCGCCGGAAAGACAGAAAGCCATATTAATCAGTTCTAGTTCTGTTAAACGCCGGTTCATAAACTGATAGGCGGTATCCTGGAACAGGAATGCAAATTCCAGTTCGGGGAGCAGGTTCTTTTTGACTTCGTTTACATTACCCTGTGCATAAAAAATATAGTGGCTGTTTTGCAGAGAACGCAGATAAAGCAGCAAAGCAATATAAAATTCATCATCGTCTGAAAAATCAATTCGAAAAACCCGTTTGATTCTGTCAAGAAAGAGGTCTGCCATTTCGACTGCAAAAGGGCTGATGTAAGATGACGCATTTTCTCTTGTAATGACAGATTCATCTAACAGCTTTTCCTGTGAAACAAACTCATAAACGGCCCGTTTTTCCACATCTGGAAATCTGCGCCGTACCTTTTTTTCAAAATCTTCAAACAGGCCTTCCACAGCCTTCCAGGCATCAGCATCTGTTATGGGAACGGGTTCGTCTTCTGGCAGAAAATGTCCCAGACAAATCCGGTGGTACATGACGGACAGGGAAAGCTCAAGGACAACAAGGCCTGGGTCTTCCATAAGAATATGGCAGCGGTTCAGATGGCGGGGAACGGTTTCCATCAAAAAGTCCAGTATTTTTTCGTCCAGAACGAAACAGCCATAGTAAGCATTTCTCTTCGTATTATAATCCCAGTCTTCATAAAACAGGCTGAGAAGGACGGCGCGAATCCGGCGTTCGTTTTTCTCAAAAGAAATGGCATGATTTTGCTGGATTAGCGCAATATGCGGTTCTTTTAAGGTGTATCTGCGTTTTAGTGTCTGGATATCAGACAGCAGGGTAGTGCGGCTTACATACATCTCCTCTTCTAAGTCGAACAGGTTCAGCGGACAGCCGGACAGGCAGAGCTGAAAAGCCAGATACCGGATGCGCTCTTCTTTTGAAAGAAAGACCGTCTCATTCTGGTTCAGGTTTTTCAGCATATCCGGTGATTCGGCATCTAAAAGATAGCCTTTGCCCTGTTCGGAAAGAATCCGGATGCCGGATGAGCGAAGAAGCTGGTTCAGCTCCTGGATATCACTGCGTATGGTGCGGGCTGTGACATTCAGCCCGGAAGCAATTTTTTTCCCGGTAACAAAGGAAGTCTGGTTCTGCAGTATGTGCAGGATTTTTTTCTGCTGGAGAGAAAGATTCAAACGATTCATGGGAGAGCTCCTTTCGCTGCGGTTTTATCCGCTGTTTTTGAATACTCCGATTGTAACAGATTTTTGCGGCTGTGACCACCCCCTGGCAGGAAGCAGTTTTTTATTTTCCTCCTGCCAGCGGAAAAACATGATTTGAGGAAACAGGTCCAAAAAGGTATGATAAACGCAGATAAACAAAACAGAAACAGCGAATGGTTTAGAAAGGGTGGTAAAAAATGAAAGCAGTAGCAGGTTTTGGGATTGTCAATCCTGATACAAGCGGCCCGGGGGCCTTTTTAAGGGCAGCGAAATGGTATTGGGATGAGCTTACGGATATGTTTGCGGCAGCCGGATTTTCTTCCCTGATGATTCCAATGGTGCCGAATACGGAAAATGTCTCAAGAAACGGGGCGCCAATCTGTACGGCATCGATAAAAACCCGTTTTGGCTCTCCGGAAGGATATCTGGAATATTTAAACAGCAGGGGAATTGAAAATGTGGAAGTCATCGGGATTTCGGCGCAGAGCCAGTTTAACAGTCTGTTTGAAACGGGGCTTCCAATCGGACAGTTTTTTGATGCTTTTTATGAGCATGCACAGGATGCGGCAGATGCGCTGGCAAGGCTGCATGGAAGTACATTGTTAGTATCGCCGACTCCGGGAATTGGATTTTTGAATCAGGAATTCGGCAGCGATGAAGCAAAGAAACAGCAGTTTTTGGAAGACGCCGCGGCATGCTTAAACCGCATGGGGGAAATGTGCGCGAAGCAGAACATAAACCTCGCAGTCCGCAATGAATACTGGACGTTAGCCAGAGGGACAAAAGTGGATGCCTTTTTGGAAAAACTGGATGCGGGACTTGTTTCCTATGCGATGGATCCGGCGCATCTTTCCATTGCGGGTGCAGATTATGCCGCATACTTTGAAAAATATGCGAAACAGGCTAAAGCAGTCTGCTTTACAGATACAAAGTTTGAAGACGAACTGGAGGTTTATCAGACAATATCGCCGGAGTTCCCGCAGGACGGGCGCATGCAGAGGGTTTATTATGACCTTGGATACGGAAATGTGGATTTTGGAAAAATTTATGCCATTCTGAAAAAGGCGGAATTTGACGGGCCTGTGATACTGGATTCCAAATATTCGCTGGACGTTCCAAAAGGTATCCTGAGGATGCGGACGTTTTGGAACAATTTGGAAAAGAACTATGCTTCTGGGGAGGTTCAGTAATGGAAGACAGAAATATCAGATATACATACATGACAAATCTTTGGGGCAATATCAATTATAAACAGATTCACAATTTCGATGAATGGTATATGGGAGATTTCGGCTCCGCTTATTATTACCAGGACTGGGACAAGATTCTGCGCTATTTTGCGGGGGCAGGCTTTAAAGGCATCGAGATTATGGTATTTTCCGTTCCGAGTATTCAAAATGCTTTCGGCTCTATGAAGAATTTTAAAGATTTTGCAAAAGAGCGCGGGATTGAGCGGATTACAGGCATGTTTTCCCACCATGTCGGCTCCCAGGACAAGAGGAACCACCCGGGTATTTATGCATATGAGCAGCAGGCAATCGACGCGCTTGCGGAATGTGAAGGAATCAACCTGATTGTACAGCCTGCCGGCCAGTATTACGGAACCGGGCCTCTGGATGAAGAAGGGCTGAAAAATGTAGCGGAATGCATGAACACGGTCGGGCGCATGTGTAAGGAAAAAGGGCTTGCAGTATCCATTCATAATGAATTCTGGTGTGCCGTCAATAAAAACGACCATGAGAGATTTCTGGAGATGACAGACCCGGAGTATGTTTATTACTGTCTGGACACCGCGCAGGTGGCGATTATGGGGAAAGATATCCTGCACTTTTATGATACCTACCATGACAGGGTGCAGTATTTCCATATCAAGGATACGACCTATATCAATGCGCCGGACGAAAAGCGTTACGGGGCAGGAGCAGAGTTTGACGAGCACGGGGCACGCTGGTTCTGGGAGCCGGGCGGCGGGCTGCTGGATTTTAAAGGCCTGTGGGAGCTGATGAAAAAATATCACCACAAAGGATGGATTGGGATTGAATCGGACGGGACACCGGACCCTCTGTCAACCATTCTTCTGACCAAAAATTATATTGATACCGTACTAGACCCGATTTACAGGTAAATCAGGATACCTGTTTTTAAATGATTTAATTAGAGGAGGATACAAAACGATGAACACACAGTTTGCAAAATTTTTACAGATTGGAATTATTGTGGAAAATGCAGAAGAGGCAGTAAAGCAGTATGAGAAATACGGCATCGGCCCTTGGAGAATCAGCCCGCTGGATTCCGCGGAATTCCCGGATTTTACGATGAACGGGAAAAAGGAACGCCTTCAGACGGTAATGGCTTTCTGCGACTGCTGGGGATTTGAGCTGGAGCTGATTCAGCCGGTTAGCGAAAGCCCTTATAAAACATGGTTAGAAGAGCACGGCCCGGGCATGCATCACATTGCGCTGATTACAAGAGATGAGTTCGGCAAAGTGATTGCCGAGCACAAAGAGCTGACTGGCAGGGACCCGTGGCTGTGGTGCAAGGACCCGGTAATCGGAATGGAATTTGCTTACCTGGATTTACATAAGGAATTAGGCCTGTATCTGGAAGTATACAATGAAGAGAAAAAAGGCGGGCTGGATGCGAACTTTAAGCTGCCGGAAAACGAGTAAGAGGAGGAATTTTGTCATGGAATATGTAAAGTTTGAAGGTATTGATAAAAAAGTCAGCAAGTTTTTTATGGGGACATTCGGAATGTTCCCGGATAACAAAGAGAAGCATTTTCAGACACTGGATGCGGCATACGATTTAGGGATTACGGCCATTGATACGGCGCGCGCCTATGATTCTGAGCCGACGGTCGGGGAATGGATAGAATCACGCGGACTGCGCGATAACATCGTACTGCTTTCCAAAGGGGCGCATCCGAGCGATTACCGGGAAAGGGTAACGCCTTATGATATCGATTCTGACCTGGCTGAGACGCTGGCAGAGCTTCGCACGGACTATCTGGATATTTACCTTCTGCACAGGGATAACACAAAGCTGCCGGTCGGCCCGATTGTAGAAAAATTAAACGAGCACCAGGCAGCAGGAAGGATTAAGATATTCGGCGGTTCCAACTGGACACACACACGTCTGGAGGAAGCAAATGAGTATGCATACGCGCATAATCTGAGTCCGATGTCTGTATCTTCTCCGAATTTCAGCCTGGCTGAGCAGGTAAAAAATCCGTTTGCGCCTGGCTGTGTAACGGTTGCCGGAAATAAAAATGCCGGGGCACAGGAGTGGTATATTAAAAACCAGATGCCGCTGCTTGCATATTCCTCGCTTGCAAGAGGACTGTTTTCGGGCAGGATTACAAGAGAGCTTCTGGCGAATGAGCCGGATAAAATCGATATGTTCTGCCGTATCGGATACTGCTATGAAGAGAATTTCGTAAGGCTTGACCGCTGCGGGGAAATCGCAAAGGAGAAAGGCTGCACGATTCCGCAGGTGGCAATGGCATATGTCCTTGACAGCAAATTAAACGCATTCCCGATTATCGGGGCAGCGAATAGAAGCGAGATAGAATCTTCCCTGGGTGCACTGAATGTAAAACTGACGCCTCAGGAAGTGCTGTATCTGGAACTGAAAGCTGATACAAGGAAATAACGGTACAGGGGAAACGTGTACGGAAACGATACCGCCTGGGAAAAGGAGAAAACTATGGTATCAGGGAGATTCGGAAAATACAGACGGAGTGTTTCGATTATAGGCATCGGGGCGACACCGTTTTGCGATATTGGGGAAGACCCGGAATTAAAAGGGCTTACAGAAGGAGAGTTTTTTGGCACGGCTGCTTTGATGGCGATGGAGAATGCGGGGATTGAGCCAAGGGATGTGGAGTTTTTTTACCACGGCTCTGCAAACCCAAAGCTTTTTAACAATGCAGCGACTCCGAATATGCAGGTGGCAGAATGGTTTGGGATGCGGGGCAAAGGCTCCGTCCACCATTCGGAAGCCTGCTGCACCGGATACGTCGGCTTAGAGCAGGCAGTGAATGATGTTGCCAGCGGCGCGCATGATATCGTCCTTTCCGGCTGCGTGGAGATGGCCTGCGGCCTGCCGCTGCCGGGAAAGCCGGCACATCTGCGCAAAGGGATTACGACGGACGATATTACGCCGGATTTAGAAGCCATTATGGACCGTGCGTATACGCGTGCCCTCGGCGGCGGACATATCGGCCAGGATGACTGGATTGATTTATATAAAAACGAAAACGGGCTTACGGATGCGCAGATTGATGAGATATTAAATACGATGTCTTATCACGGAAGGAGGGCGGCAGCATTAAATCCGCTGGCTATGTGCCGCACACCGTTTGAAGAACAGGCAAAGGAAGCCGGGTTCGACGACCCGATGGAATATCTGCGCTCGCCGTTTAATCCAAAGACGACACAGTATCTGCGGGTTACGGGAAATGCCCCGGGTGCGGACGGCGCGGCCTGCGTGATTGTCTGCCCTACGGAAATGGCGGGACAGTTTAAACAGCAGCCTGTGGAAGTCCTCGGGTCAGGCGCATCCTGCCTGGAGCTGATGCGGCCGCATAACGAGATGGAAATTACAAGGGAGGCAGGCCGCCAGGCATATGAAGCGACAGGGTTAAAGCCAGAGGATATCGACCTTCTTTTAGTGAATGACTTTGTACTTCCGTCACAGCTGCTTGCGGCAGAAGAGCTCGGATATCTGCCAAAGGGCGAAGGATGGAAATGGGTGCTGGAAGGCCGCACGGCGTTTGACGGCGACAGGCCGGTGAATCCGCACGGAGGCCGTACCTCTTACGGGCATGCGTTCGGGGCGTCCGGCATGGCGGATGTATACGAAGCGGTACTCCAGCTGCGTGCCCAGGCAGGCCCCCGCCAGATTAAGAAGCGTCCGAAAACGGCGATGCTGCGCGGATTCGGCGGCGGACAAAACTGCCGTGTCCTGATTCTGCGGGCTGTGGAATAAGGAGGCAGATATGAAGATTGAAAAAATTGTCGAAAAGTTTTATGAAGGGCTTTCGGAACATAAAATTTATGCCCGCAAATGCAAAGAATGCGGAGCAATCGAATATCCGCCGCGCTATGCATGCAATACCTGCGGATATCATGAAACGGAGTGGGTGGAGCTGTCAGGCAAAGGAAAGCTTCACAGCATCATCCTTCCGGCATCCCTGAATGCAGACCCGTGGAATAATAAAATCGGGCCATACTGCTACGGACTGATAGAACTCGAAGAAGGCGTGATGTTTAACGGAACTGTTTTTGGCATGACAAGGAAGCTTGCAAAAAAAATGAGAGAACAGCTGCCGATTCCGGTACACCCTTTATTTGCAAAACGGGACGGATTTACAACGTTATTTTTTGAAATCGATAAGAATGCGGGGGATAGTAATTGAACAGAGAAGAAATGGTGCGTTTTATAAAAGAATGTGTGGCGCAGACTTACCAGGCGGATGCAGACGGGCTGCGTGAAGATACAAATATCATCGAAGAATTCGGTACAAAATCAATGCAGAGGCTGGCGCTGTGTGCTTTGATTGAAAATGAGACGGATGTGGTGCTTTCCCTGGGAGATATGGGAAAATACCCGACGATTGGAGAACTGGCTGATTTCGTTATACAGGAAGGGTAAGAGTGATTTTTATGTTGACAAATAAAAAGCGCTGTGTTAGAATAACGGCATCTTAAGGAAAGAGGTGAAAAGATGCGGATATAATTTACTTTTGATTGCATGATAACAAGTAACGGTACGTATATGCATAGCATATGTGCATTGCTTTTATTTGTGCTGCCAGAAGCAGATTATATCCTCATAACCTCTTTTTTGTATGCAGAAAATCAGTCCGCCATGCTTTATCAGGCAAGGCAGCGGCTGATTTGGTTTGATACGGTTATGAAATGGAACTGTCTGGCAGCAGGCGGTTCTTTTTTTGTGCTTTTTTAAGGACAGGGAAAGAAACCGGATGGAGGGGACTTATGAAGAATATTTTTATCGAAGGCTTGCAGGGCATGGGCAAATCTTTTTTAACGCAAAAGATTTCGGAACAGTTTCCAGAGCTTTGTGTATGCCGTGAAGGCGATTACTCCCCTGTCGAGCTGGCATGGTGTACATGGATGACAAAGGAAGAGTATGAGGGAATTTTAGAAGAGTACGCGGCTTTGGAAGATTTGAAAAAAGAGATTGCTGCAAATACGGTTTTGGAAGGAACGCATTATATTGTCTGTTATACGAAGATTCTTACAGAGATACCGGGGTTTCATAAAAATCTGGAGCAGTATGAAATCTATAACGGAAGAAAAACGCTTCAGGAGCTGGAAGAGATTATACTATCCAGATACAGCCAGTTTTCCGGCACAGGGTATGTATCTGAGTGTGCATGGATGCAGAATATCCTGGAGGAACTGCTGCTGTATTTTCAGCTGAGTGACGATGAAATCCTGGCATTTTACCGCAGATTATACAATGCCGTACAAAGGGAGCATTTTCTGCTGCTGTATCTGTACAGTGACCGCATAGAAGAAACTATCAGAATCATTCAGAAAGAACGCGCGGACGCTGCGGGAAATCAGCTGTGGTATGAGCTGATGATGTCTTATTTTACCAGTTCTCCATACGGGCAGGCGCATGGATGCACGGAATTTGAGGAGCTGGTAATGCATTTTGCGCACAGGCAGCGTCTGGAGCTTCGGATTATAAAGGAAATTATCAGAGAAAATGCGTGCATTCTTCCGGCTAAGCAGTGGGATATGGGGCAGATTACAGACTGGCTGTTACGTAACGGCCTGAGGAAGGAGTGATGCGGATGCTGCAGATTAAGAATTTAACGGTGACACACCGCAGAGATTACCGGGTCATCATAGATAACTTTTCCATGGTTTTAAACGACGGAGACAAGGCGGCTTTAATCGGAGAGGAGGGGAATGGAAAATCTACCCTGTTAAAGCTGATTAGCAGTGCGCCGCTGGCAGAAGCCTATGCGGACTATACAGGCGAAATTATAAGAAACGGAGCGCGCATCGGATACCTCGGACAGGAGCTTTTAAAAGAACAGCTCAGTCAGACCGTCTATGAATTCTTCGCGCAGAGTGAAGAGTTTAACTATCTGACACCGAAGGAATCGGCGGACACTGCCGCAGCGCTTTATCTGCCGGCGGATTTTTTCTATTCGGACCAAAAGGTATGCAGTCTTTCCGGGGGAGAAAAGGTAAAGCTGCAGATGGCGCGGCTTCTGATGGAAAAGCCGGACATTCTGTGTCTGGATGAGCCGTCGAATGATATAGACCTTAAGACGTTAGAGTGGCTTGAGACATTTATAAACGAAACGGCGCTGCCTGTTTTGTATATTTCCCATGATGAAACGCTGCTTCGGCATACGGCTAATAAAATTATTCATTTCGAACAGATACAGAAAAAGACCAGACCCCGCCATACCGTTGCAGCCATGGGATATGATGAATATATCAAAAAACGCGGCCGGGATTTTGCACGTCAAAAACAGGCAGCCGGAAAGGAACGCAGCGAGTATGAAAAAAAGCAGGAGAAATTCCGAAAAATCCAGCAGAAGGTAGAACACCAGCAAAATGCGATAACCAGGCAGGACCCGCATGGAGGAAGGCTTCTGAAAAAGAAAATGCATGCGGTCAAAGCAATGGGGCGCCGTTTTGAAAAAGAATCCTTACAGATGACGGAATTCCCGGAAGCAGAAGAATCCATATTTATAAAATTTTCGGAAAAGACAGCTCTTGCGCCGGGAAAACGGGTATTGGATTTTTATGCCGCAAAGTTAATGGCCGGGGAGCGGGTTTTATCGCAGGATATCCGTCTTTCCGTAACCGGGCCGGAGCATATCTGCATTACCGGCAGAAACGGAGCCGGGAAAACGACGCTTATCAAAAAGATTGCCAGAGAGCTTTTAGAGCAGAGCAGTTTGAACGTGTTTTATATGCCCCAGAATTATGAAGAGCTGCTGGGCATGGAGCAGACGCCGGTCAGATTTTTAAGCGAAAGCGAAAGCAGAAAAGAGGAGGCGCGTATCCGTACTTATCTGGGAAGCATGAAGTTTTCATCAGATGAAATGGAGCACCCGGCAGGAATGCTTTCGGGCGGCCAGAAGGCAAAGCTTCTGCTGTTAAAGGCCAGCATGCAGGGCTGCAGTGTGCTGATTCTGGATGAACCGACGAGAAACCTTTCGCCGCTTTCGGGGCCTGTGATACGCTCTTTGCTGAAAAATTATCAAGGAGCTGTTATCAGCGTTTCTCATGACAGGGAATATCTGAAAGACGTGTGCAGCAAAGTTTACGAGCTGACCAGATACGGGCTTGTCTGCACGGACGGGTACTGATTTTTAGAGCCAGCCGCCAAGTGTTCCTCCGGGATAATCATGTGTGAACCGAGACACTGGCGATACGGGCAAAACCGCACTCCTCCCGGAACTGGCTCTTGGGATATTATAATATGGAGGACGGAAAAAATCAATGGGAAATTGGCCGTTTCGGCTTTGCCGTCCGCACTCCTTATAAATTCATAGAATTATAAAGTTCATCCTTATCATCCTGTGAAATCGAAAGGTAGCGTTTTGTAATTTCGATACTGGAATGGTTATAAATATTCATAATCAAAGCACTGGGCGTTCCTTTTTTCCATGCATGATAGCCAAATGTCTTGCGCAGGGAATGGCAGCTGATATTGCCGTCGATATGGTTAATCACGGCGGCATCTTTAATAATGTGATAAGCTCGGTTTCTGGAAATATGCTGAAAATGGTCATATTTGTGGCAGAAAATATATTCGGTTTCATAGATAAATGGGCTGTGCTGTCTGAGAAGCTTAAATGATTTAATGCAGCTTTCATTTAATGCGATTTCTGCATGCTTGCGGGTTTTTTGCTCATAGATGTCAATATGCCTGCGGTATGTGTTTTTACTGCCGTCGTAAATATCCATCCACCGAAGCTGCAGTAAATCCCCGATACGCAGAGCTGTATTAATGCCTGTCACAAATAAAGTATAGTCCCGGATTTTATTTTTCGATAAGAAATATGCTTTCATCTGTTCGATTTCTTCCTTTGTCCTGATTGGCGTTGTGATCATAGTCGTACCTCCATTTATCTTTTGAATGCTTTCTGTAATGCATAACATTTTATAGGTAAATGATGTGTATGGCAATATGCAGGGGGATGAAAAAGTGCACAAATAGTATTTTTATGTAAAAATATATGTATTGGGAGAATTAATGGGGGGGGGTGATGGCTGCTCGGACGCCGGGTGACGGGAAGATGCACCGCCTTCCTGCTCGGGCTCCGGAATGTTAAGAATCCCTAAGCATTCTGCATTTACGCTGTGGCTGCGGACGGGACGCGGCACCTAGTTCGCCCTGGCCTTCTGCCAGCAGCTAAAGGTGCCGCTGCGGCTTCGCCGCCTGGTTTTTTAGCAGAATGCTAAGGGATTCTAA
>CANDJC010000098.1 GCA_947384955.1 uncultured Eubacterium sp.
AAGAATCCCTAAGCATTCTGCATTTACGCTGTGGCAGCGGACGGGACGCGGCACCCAGTCCGCCCTGGCCTGCAGCCAGCAGCTACGGGTGCCGCTTCGGCTTCGCCGCCTGGTTTTTTAGCAGAATGCTAAGGGATTCTAAACATTCTTCCGATGCCGCAGGAAGACCGGACAAATCCCCTCTCCCGGCTGGATTGTGGAAAGTGTTACGTGGAATAACTGGGATACAGACAGAGCTTGCGGGTGGATTGTGGAAAGCGTTACTGGAAAATATGGGATACAGAAGCAGTTTGCAGCTGATTTTTGGAAGGTGATACATGGAGCATTTCGGTTACAATTTGCGGCTGGTTTTGTGGAAGGCGTTACGTGGAAAATATGGGATACAGAAGCAGCTTTCGCTTGCTTTCCTGGAAGATATTATATGAAATATTCCAAATACTTTATAAGTGATTTTTAGCTGCGGTCTTTCGGCTGCTTATTATATAAAAATCCAGCAAAATTCAGCACTGTTTATGTAAACTCTGAGAAAACCAGCCGGGTGACGGGAAAATGCCCTGGATTCCAGCGATATTGGAGGAATGTTTAGAAGCCCTTAGCATTCTGCCCGAAAACCAGGCGGCGAAGCCGAAGCGGCACCTTTAGCTGCTGGCTGCAGGCCAGGGCGAATCAGGTGCCGCGTCCCGCCCGCAGCCACAGCGTAAATGCAGAATGCTTAGGGATTCTTAACATTCCGGAACCGGAGCAGGAATCCAGGGCATTTTCCCGTCACCCGGCGTCCGAGAGGCCACAACCCCACCCCCTTCCGCCCCCGCATCCCAGAATCCGCTTAAAATTCCCCAAATTGCAGATTGAGTCTGGATATAAAATATGATAAGATAAGAAAATACAAAAAAACAGGCACCAGCTGCCTGACAGAATAGGAGAGATTTTTATGCCGATTAAGATTCAGGATGCGCTTCCAGCGCGTGAAATTTTAGAAAACGAGAATATATTTGTAATGACGGAGTACCGTGCGATGCATCAGGATATTCGTCCGCTGAACGTGCTTATGCTGAATCTGATGCCGACGAAGATTGTCACGGAGACGCAGTTTTTACGCAAGCTGTCCAATACGCCGCTGCAGGTAGAAGTAGAATTTCTGCATATGGCAAGTCATGTGTCAACACATGTAGACCAGACACATTTAAATACATTTTATGCTGTATTTGACCAGATTAAAGATAAAAAATATGACGGGATGATTATAACGGGGGCCCCGCTGGATTTTGTTGCTTTTGAGGATGTGGATTACTGGGAAGAGTTAAAGCAGATTATGGAGTGGACAAAGACGCATGTACACTGTACGCTGCATTCCTGCTGGGGTTCCTTTGCCGGGCTGTATTATCATTACGGAATCCAAAAGAGGGATCATGTGCCAAAGCTGTCCGGCATTTATTCGCACAGCGTTGTCAAGAAAAACTCGCCTTTATTCCGCGGATTTGATGATGTTTTTTATGCTCCTCATTCCCGGGCAACCGAGCTTGTGCCCGGGCAGATTGAGGCCGTGCCGGAATTAGAAATTATGGCGGTATCTGAGGAAGCGGGCGTTGCCATAGCAAAAAGCACAGACAGCAGGCAGTTTTTCATTACCTGTCATCCGGAATATGATTCGGATACGCTGAAGCTGGAATATGAAAGGGATGCAGAAAAAGGGATGAATCCGCAGCTGCCTGTAAATTATTTCCCGGATGACGACCCAGGGAAGGCGCCGGTAGTGAACTGGAGGTCTGCGGGGCAGCTGCTGATTTCGAACTGGCTGAATTATTACGTCTATCAGAGCACGCCGTACAAGCTGTAGGAAACAGCCTGTAAATGCTGGATTTAAAGGACTTGAGAGAGATAAACATTTGTGTAAAGGCATTACTGATTGTAGAAATACAGTTAGCAGTGCCTTTATTTTATTTGAATATTTTCATTGATGAATTGCTGAAAGTTACTTATATAGTTTGGAATATAGCGCGATTATCAGTCACACTTTACATTAATAATATAATGGTATTAGGAATATCATCATTGCTGATATCAATGAAATACGTTATAATATCAGTGTTGTCTTACCGATACCTGGCAACAGGGGGAGGTGTTCTTTATGGAAGTCGTGGTTTCTTTTTTAATTGCTGTTATGGCTGGTGTGGTTAGCCACCGCATCAACAAATGGTTAGACAGCAGGGAGTTAGAGGACAACAAATAGCCTGGTGGGTGCTTTGCCACTGTAAAAAGAAAAGAAGAATCCCCGGACTGTGCTGGAACACGGTTCGGGGATTTCATTCTTTGTCCTTTATGGACTCGTGATTTCTTTTAGCCTATGGCAATTATAGCATATGCAGGATTGATTTTCAATATGTATTTTTTATATAATGTAATACTTAACATTTTTATTGACATTTTTTTCTTTTATTACATATTATAGAGCTGATGCCGCAGGTGAGGCAGCTTTATGAAAATGGCAGGATAGACCCGCTTCTTTATGGAGAATATGACAGCTTAGCAGATATGATGTTTGATTACAGAGAGCAGTTCTGTGCGAAGCAGGTATCCGCAGACCGTCTGAAAAGCTGTGCGATGTTTGAGCAGGAACAGCCAAAAGCCGAAAACCGGAAAGATTTTGAAAAAATGATGAAAACGATGCAGAGAGAATTTGCACAAAAGCCGGAAAAGAAAGTTAAACCGGGCTGTAATTCGCCATATCCGTGCGGAAGCGGAAAGAAATATAAATGCTGCTGCATGAATAAGCCGAAAGAAGAACAATTACAGATAGAGAGCGAAGAAGAGCAGCAGAAGCGGATGGCATACAGACAATGGAGGAGTATGACCGGAAACATTCGATTCACTATATGTGCCGGGAATGGCTTGGTGAGCTGGCAGACCTGTTAGAAAAAAGCGGAGAACAGGAAAAATATCATGCAGTTTTAAAATACTGCGGCGAATCGTAAAAAGTCAGGCTGGCGGTTACAGCCTGCGGTACACCGTCAGCCACATGGCAGTAAAGCATGCCAGTCCGCCGATAAGATTTGACACAGGCTCAGCTAAAAACACGCCGTTTACGCCGAATCCGGCTGCGGGCAGAAGCAGTGTCAGAGGAACTACGATGACAGCTTTTCGAAACAGGGAAAAGAAAATGGAACGCCTGGCGTAGCCAAGAGCCTGAAATGTACACTGTCCTGCAAACTGAAAGGCCATAAAACAGAATCCGAAAAAATAAATCTGCATTGCTCCGGTGCCGGCCGAGACTGTTTTGGCACTGTTTGTAAACAAAGAAAACAGCAGATGCGGGATGAGCATTACGAGTCCCCAGGCAGCCAGCGTATAACCGGCTGCGATGAGCGCGGTAAAGCGGATGCCTTCTTTCACGCGGGAAAACTGTTTTGCACCATAATTGAATCCCAGGACAGGCTGGCTGCCGCTTGTAATGCCAATGACTGGCAGTGATAAAAGTTCCCTTACCGAACTTATCACAGCCATAATGCCTACATACAAATCTCCGCCGTAGTTTTGCAGAGTCGTATTGCAGACAATCTGTACAAGTGCATTGGTGGCCTGCATGATAAAGCCGGAAGCGCCAAGGGATATTATTTCACGGACAAGCCCGGGATTCAGCCTCAGGTTTGTTTTTTTAATGCGCAGAAGGCATTTTTTTCCGGTCAGAAAATGAATCACCCAGATGCCGGAAACAGTCTGGCTGATGACCGTAGCAAGCGCTGCTCCCCGCACACCCATATGCAGCACAAAGATAAACAAGGGGTCCAGCAGCAGATTCAATACCGCTCCGATGACGGTCGTAAGCATGCCGGTTCCCGGAAATCCCTGGGCATTGATAAAACCATTCATCCCGGATGTCAGCATGGAAAATACGGTGCCGGTCATATAAATCTGCAGATAGGCATTGGCATATTCATAGGAAGCATCGCTGGCGCCAAACAGGTACAGAATGGGTTTTCGCAGCAGGGTGCAGGACAGAAACAGGAATACGGAGCAGACAAGCAGCAGAGTGCATACGTTTCCCATAATCTGCTCTGCACGGCTGTCCTGCTCTCGTCCCCTGGCGATGGAAAATAACGGTGTTCCGCCTGTGCCAAAGAGATTGGTGAATGCTGCTGTCAGTGCAATGACCGGAAAAGTCAGTCCGATTCCGGTCAGTGCCATATGATCAGCGCCAGGCAGATGCCCGATGTAAATGCGGTCAACCACATTGTATAACAGCTGCACAAGCTGTGCCAGAGTCAGCGGTATAGCCTGCCTTATAATATTTTCAGATATTTTTCCCTGTGAAAAATCTGCTGTCATGGGGGTCCTTTCCAGAACAAATCTTATGCTTTGTATTCATTTCTTCCTTAATTATATGCTTTATGATTTCATATGCTATTTTATCACAGATTATCACAAAATACTATATTATAGCGAAAAACAGTCTGCTGTTATGGGTACCTATTTTTCCTTTGCTTTGAAAGAGTTTTGGAGAGTAGTATGCTCTGCATGCTATGATTTTTTCCGTATCAAAATGATTCCGGCGATTGCCGTTATAAGGACAATCGGTGCTGTTCGGATAAACAGCCACTCAAATACATGAAAACCAGTTCCGACAACGGCGGTTTCAGGGTCACTGAAGTCCCAGCTCAGATAAGGACTATTCCAGATTGTTAAAGCGGCAAACGATATCACTGTGACCGCACACAGCGAGATAAGCATCCAGTGAAGCATTTTCCTCCTGGCAATTTTTCTTTGCGCAAGCTGTAAGTTTATAATCTCTAATTTTTCAGAAATCGCCTTTAAATTATCAGCCTCCGGTTCGGTAACAGTTTCGCCCAGCAAAGTGCATACGGGTGTCTCAAGCGCTTCTGATATAGAGATTAGCATATCAGAATCAGGAACGGATAACCCTTGTTCCCATTTAGAGACAGTCTGGCGTACCACGTTTAGTTTAACGGCGAGTTCCTGCTGCGAAAGTCCTTTTGATTTTCTGATTGTTTGAATGTTTTCATTTAACATTGCAAATGCACTCCTTTCTTTTGGTGTTACAGCCATTGTACAGAGAAATGCCCGTTGCTGCAAGCAACGCTTATTAACATCAGGTAAAACGGCGGCTGTTTCTTTGCCTTTGAGCTGTTATCTTTTGTCTGTCAGTTTTTGAAACAGATAAATGACAGCTGCCTGTCAGAGAACAGCCTGCCCGGGCATATAGCGAACTGGAGGGATTTATTCAGATGATGCCTGGAAAGGGGGCATATTATGATTTTCCATACTAAAGTGATAAAAATTTAAAAAAGAGTGAAAATTACATAAAATAAGTTGTAATTAATCAGAAATAGTGTATACTAAATATAGTAGGTGATGCACAGCCTTATAAATGAGCAAGTTATGAGCGGGTGATGCACAGCCCTTAAGTGAGCGAGTTAACAGAGGGCAGGGACTGCTTAAGTCTCTGCCTTTTTTGTAGACAGACGAAGGAGTATTATGAAAAACAATATTAAAATATATGGTGTGAAAGATGCATACATAAAATACCTGAGTCAATATCAGGAACATTTGTTTTTGCATGAAGGCGGAGCGTTCGGACGAAAATATATAGGAACTGTTTTGGAGATTAACGGGTTTTATTATTTTGCACCATTATCTTCATTTAAGTCCAAACACAAGAAAATGAAAGAAAGTATTGATTTTATTAAAATAAAAGACTATGCGGTTATCAATATAAATAATATGATTCCGGTTCCCAAAGAACAATTGATTGAATTAGATATCAATGCTGAAAAAGATACACACTATAAATTTCTTTTACAGGCTGAAAGCCGCGAAATCAACAGGCAAAAAAATCGGATAAGGAAAAATGCTAACATTGTTTATAATCATAAAAAGAGGAATAAGGATGCAACACCTTTGGCTAAAAGAACAAATGACTTTGTGCTATTGGAAAAGAAGTGCAGGGAATCAAGTGGGCAAAGCTGATTTTTGGATTTTGCCCATTCGGATAATTCCCAGGTTATAGCCTGCTAAATCTTGTTCTTCCTCAATAAAAATACATCTGATTAGGGATTTACGAATACGAATCCATCAGCGTCACTATCATATAAAAAGTTCTGATAAAGCCTGACTCCATGTTGTAATAAAAAAGAAAATCACGTCTGTCTATGTATATTAGATGAAATAGAGCCGTTTAATTTTGCAATTTTAATTATAATGCCTGCTTCATTTGCATCTGTAAATGCTGTTATCAGCACATTCGCATCTTTTATGTTCAATGCCTGTTTAACCAAATATGCTGTTTTCCCAGAACCTGCTGCAGCTATCAATAATTTATTCATCAGCAATAGCCGCCAAGCACCCGCTGCTGCAGGCAACGCTCATTAACATCAGGTAAAACGGCGGCTGTTTCTTTGCCTTTGAGCTGTTATCCTGTATCTGCCAGAGAACAGCCTGCCCGGAATCGTAACAGCTGGCTGGAAATGCTGATAAATTCTGACACTGATAGTTGACATCCGCGTCTGCCTGTGTTAAACTGTACTTACCGTATATGAACAGTAAGACACAAGGTGAGAGAAGGAACGTGAAGGAATGAATATTGTGATATCCAGCCAGTCAGGAGTACCCATTTATGAGCAGATTAAGGAACAGATGAAGGCAGCGATTCTGTCTGGTGAGTTATCTGAAAATGATTTGCTGCCTTCGCTCCGTCAGCTCGCCCGGGATTTGCAGGTAAGTTTAGTGACGACTACCCGGGCATACAGCGAACTGGAACTGGAGGGATTTATTCAGACGATGCCTGGGAAGGGGGCATATGTTAAAAAAATCGATGAAGCGTTTATCCGCGGCAAATACAGGAAAGAAACCGAAGAAGCCCTGGCTGCCGCCGTGCGGTGCGGCAGGCTGGCGGGGTTACAGGCTAAGGAGCTTCATAATATGCTGGATGCGATTGAGAGGAGTGTAAAATGAACAGTGCGATTGAAATTTCCGGTCTGAGAAAACAGTATAAGAACTTTTTGCTGGATGATATTAGTTTTTCGGTCCCGAGCGGCTTTGTCAGCGGTTTTATCGGTGAAAACGGCGCAGGGAAAACCACTGCTTTGAAGCTTATTCTGGGCATGGCGAGGAAAGATGGCGGAAGCATTCGGCTGTTTGGAAAGCCTGCGGATGATGTGTTATTGAAAGAAGATATCGGTATTTTATTTGAACAGCCGTATTATCAGGAGGACTGGACGCCGGATGATATCGAAAAAGCTATGCGCCCTTTTTATAAAAAATGGAGCAGCACATTGTTTTATCAGTATCTGAAGCAGTTTTCCCTGAATCCGGGGCAGAAGTACAAAACGATGTCGCGCGGCATGAAAATGAAACTGGGCGTGGCTGCTGCATTGGCACATCATGCAAAGCTGTTACTGCTGGACGAACCGACTTCTGGCATGGACCCTGCCGGACGCGGCGAGATGCTGGAAATTTTTCGCGCTTACATGGCAGAAGAAAACCGGACCATATTTTTTTCTACGCATATAACCAGCGACCTTGAAAAGATTGCCGATTACATTACCTATATCAAAAACGGCAGGATTTTGTACAGCGGATTGAAGGATGAACTGATTGAAAAATACTGTCTGATTCGGGGCGGCATCGGAGACCTGCCGCAGTCAAAACGCAGACAGGTATATGGCCTGCGCGAGCATTCAGGCGGTTTTGACGGTATGATTGAGATGAAAGATATTGCCGGATTTCCCAGAAGGGTGATTATGGAAACGGTTTCTCTTGATGATATTATGGTGCGGATGGGCAAAGGAGGAGAGGTATGATGAAACGAATGATGATACTGGACTGGAACGCGCTTAAATGCTTCCATCTGCGGATTTTCCTGATTCCTGTGATTTCGCTGGCTGCCGGGGTGATTACGCCGCTGTTAGCGGTTCCGGTCAGTGTCTTTATGTTCCTGTTTTTTTCCGTCAATACTTTTGCGGTAGAAGAAAAAGGCGATTTGAACAGGCTGTATCTGACGCTGCCGGTTAAAAGGTCTTCGATTGTAGCCGGAAGATATCTTTTGTCTGGCTGCATGGGATTATTCGGACTGGCTGCAGGCATTCCGGCGGCTGTTCTGGCAGACCGCTTTTCACTGTCCCACTACTACGGCCCGATTGGATGGTTTCTGCCTGCTGTGTCGGTAAGCTGCCTGCTGTTTTCCATATTTAACCTCTGTATGTTCCCTGTCCTGTTCAGGCTGGGATATAGCAGGGGGAAATTTTGGGGAATGTTCATGCCTCTTATACTTTTTTCAATGCTGTACAGCGTGTGGGTGCTGATTTCGTCCCTGCCGGGAAATGAATACCTGCTCTTTCATATCCTTGAATATGCCAGCAGACATATGCTTTTGGTCAATGGAGGCATGGCTGTGGCGGCTGCGCTGATTCTGATTTTGTCGTTTTTGCTTTCAAACTGGCTGTATGCAAAGCGGGAATTTTAATGCCCGATTATCCGGCACATGGCTTGCTTTCCACATCTCTATGGCGCGGTCTTTGCAGAAGAGTATCAGGGAAAGACTCTGCTGCAAAGACCCGTCTGTACATCTAAAGCAGTCTGTCTGGACTTGCTGACAGTTCATTCACCAAGCAGCCTTTTCAGCAGCTGCTTTCTATTATTGATAAACATCTCTGTCACCTGATAGCTGTCCGTTTCCTCATATTCGCAGGAATGAATCTTTCCGCCGTCAAAAGACAAAATTTCAGCACCCGGAAGCCCTAATAAAACCGGGGAATGGGTAACAATAAAAAACTGTGAGTCCTGTTTTGCGCATTCATAGATTTCAATCAAAAGCGTTAACTGTCTCTGCGGCGACAGGGCAGCTTCCGGCTCATCCAGGAAATACAGCCCGTCAGGCCGCAGCTGTTTTTGTGCGACGGCAAGGAAACTCTCACCGTGGGATTTCTCATGCAGATGCTGCGACGGGTGCAGCGGGTCTGCGTATTCTTCTTCTTTAGAGGCAGCATTATAAAAACTTTCCGCCCTGAGAAAATACCCCCATCCCGGCGTCCGAAAGCCTTTCGAAATACGCAGCGCTTCGTATAACTGCGAATGTGAATCATATGTAGAAAACCGGTAATTTTTAGTGCCTCCTTCTGGATTAAAACCGCATGCAATGGCAGCAGCTTCTAACAGCGTGGATTTCCCGCTTCCGTTTTCCCCGACAAAAAAAGTGACTGGTTTCGTTATGGGAAGCGTGCGCAGGCTGCGGATGGATTCGATGTTTCTTAAATAGCTGTTTTTGCTGATGCGGTTCCAGTTTATGGATATGCTTTGGATGAACTGGTTATTCATGGGATGTGATACTCCTGTTCTGGGTGGGTGGTGGAAATGGTTTTTATTACTATAGCATGGGTGGTGTCAGAATGCAAAGGGAATCTGGGGGGATTGGATGAACGGACGCCGGGCGGAGAAATTTTTTCCTTCGGATGTGCTGCTTCCAAAAAGCCGGAAGTTCTAAGTTTTCTGCGTAAGGGTGTCGGTAACGGACGGACCGGCGCCTGATACCCTGGCGTTTTTGGCCAGGCATATTTATGGCATCAGGCAGGCGCCTTTTGGGGCTTCAAAGTTATATTAAGGGGATAACAGTGAGCCCCAAATCCTGTGTATCGAGCAGAAAACTAAGAACTTCCGGCTTTTTTCCAGAGACACATCCGAAGGAAAAAATTTCTCCGCCCGGCTGGTTTTCGTGGAATTTACAGTATTAGAATTACAGTTGAGGATATGGTTAACATTTTGCTGGTTTATACGTAAAATACTTTGTGCATTTGTTTAGCTGCTGGAATGTGTATTTTGGAATCAAAAAAGAAGTCATGTATTGTGCCGTGCGTAATCAGAAAGGAAAACAAAAAGCATTCGTCATATGCAGAATACAAATGTAAACGTTCAGCCAGATATCAAAAATGAAAAACAGCCAATGTCAGCTGGATGGAGCAGTTTTTTCCTTCGAATGTGACTCTGGAAAAAAGCTGGAAGTTCTTAGTTTTCTGCTCGATACACAGGATTTGGGGCTCACTGTTATCTCCTTAATATAACTTTGAAGCCCCAAAAGGCGCCTGCCTGATGCCATAAATATGCCCAGCCAAAAACGCCAGGGCATCAGGCGCCGGTCCGTCCGGTATCAAAACCTTTGCGCAGAAAACTTAGAACTTCCGGCTTTTTGGAAGCGGAACATTCGAAGGAAAAAACTGCTCCATCCAGCGTCCCTGAATCCATCCCCCCTCCCCTCCCTAATCCAGCATTCCTCTCCTTCATATCTTCTTCATATCTTAATATTTTATAAAATCCCTCAAAAAAAATAGACGAACCCCCAAAAATGCGTTATATTATTAAAGCAATACACCATAAAAGTAACAACAGGCACATACTTTAATAGAAAACAGAAAGAAGAGGAAAAACAATGGAATTCGAACTGGATGTGCATACACATACAATTGCAAGCGGCCACGCCTACGGCACAATTACAGAAATGGCTCAGGCTGCTTCCCAAAAAGGTCTGAAGATACTGGGTATTACAGAACATGCGCATAATATGCCCGGCACCTGTGACGACCTGTATTTTGTGAACCTGCGTGTTGTGCCAAGGCAGATGTATGGTGTGAAGCTGATGCTTGGAGCAGAGCTGAATATTATGGATTATGAGGGCACGATTGATTTGCCCGACAGGATTCTGGAAAAACTGGATATCCGAATCGCCAGCATTCACGGCAATCTGTATCCCATAGGGACGGCTGCACAGAATACGGCAGCGGTTATCAATGCCATGAAAAATCCGAAAATTGACATAATCGGTCACCCGGACGACAGTAACTGTCCGCTGGATTATGAGCAGCTTGTGCAGGCTTCGAAAGAGTATCATACGCTTTTGGAAATTAATAATAACTCCCTGCGCTCGCCGTCCAGAAAAAATGTAAAAGAAAATATAATTACGATATTAAAGCTGTGCAAAAAATATGAAGTACCGGTGATTTTAGACAGTGACGCCCATTATATGACGGATGTTGCTAATACAGACCATTCTATGCCGGTAATCCTGGAAGCGGGATTTCCGAAAGAGCTGATATTAAACTATTCGGCAGAGCAGTTTGAGGCATATATTGCGAAAAACCGCGCCCGTGAAAAAATGTAACCTGCTAAATGCGCGGCCTGACAGTATTCTCCAGCTATGAAAAACGTATGAGCCAGGCAGTATTTGAGGCATAAAAACACACAGGCCAGGAAGCCTTCGAAGTGTGAAAGTACACAGGCCAGGAAGCCTTCGAAGTGTGAAAGCGCACAGGCCAGGAAGCCTTCGAAGTGTGAAAGTGCACAGGCCAGGAAGCCTTCGAGACATGAAAACGCACAAGCCAGGAAGCCTTTGAGGCATGAAAAGCGCACAGGCCTGGGAACTTTTGAAGTGTGAGTGGCGCACAGAACTGCGAATAGAAAGAATAAGGAGAAAGGGAACATGACGAAATATTGTGTAAAAAAGCCGTTTACTATTTTTGTAGCGGTGATTGCGGTAATGGTCATTGGCGTGGTCAGTCTGATGCGGATGAAAACAGACCTGCTGCCGGATATGAGCCTTCCGTACCTGATGATTATTACAACAGACCCGGGTGCGAGTCCTGAAAAAGTGGAGAGTGAAGTGACGGCGCCGATGGAGCAGGCGCTCGGAACGGTTACCGGAGTGGAAAATATTACAAGCGTCAGCGCGGAAAACTACAGCATGATTACGCTGGAATTTGTGGAAGATACGAATATGGATTCTGCAATGGTAAAGGTGACGGCGCAGTTAAACCAGCTGGAGCTGCCGGAAATCTGCGGCACGCCGAATCTGCTGGAGCTTTCCATGGATATGATGGCGACGATGTATACGACGGTCAGCTATGAAGGGAAGGATATTTACGAGGTTTCCGATTTTACGGAAGAGGTGATAAAGCCTTATTTTGAGCGCCAGGACGGTGTGGCAAGCGTGACGGCGGTTGGCAGCGTGGAAAAGACAGTGGAAGTGCGCTTAAATGAAAAGAAGATTCAAAAAATTAACGATAAAATACTGGATGAAACAAATGATAAGCTGAAAGAAGCAAGAAAGCAGATTGAAGAAGCGGAGACCCAGTTAGAAGACGGTAAAAAGCAGTTAGCCGACGCAAAGAGCGAGCTGGAAAAAAAGCAGAGCGATTTGAAAAAAACGCAGTCAGATACATCCAGGCAGTTAGCAGAGGCAAGTCTGGCGCTTGACCAGGCACAGGCGACCAAAGCGGCTTATGAAGCAAACCTGACCAGTCTGAGGGCATCGAAGGCCGGGCTGGAGGCAGAGAAGAAGGCTTATGATGACAATCATATTGAAGATACATATAATGAAATTAACGGCGCTTTTGGCACCGCGCATGCGGCGCTCTCTCAGACTGCACAGTTAGCGGGGATTACGATTCCTTCAGATATTGATGATGCGCTGGCCAATCCGGAGCAGTTTGAGGCGTTTGTGGAATGGGCGGCCCAGATGGGCATGGGCGAGCAGGTAAAGGAGCTGACGCTGGAAAATCTGCAGCAGCTTTCGGATGTGGCGACAAAGCGGATTCCTCAGATTGAAACCGGGCTTGCAAATCTGGAAACGCAGATTATGGCAGTTGAGGAAGCGGTAAAACAGGTAAACAGGCAGATGGACCAGATTGACCAGAAGTATAAGGAAGCAAGCAGCGGCAGCTTTGATGCAGCCGTATCGTTCGCGTCCGGGGATGCGCAGATGGCCAATGGTTTATCCGGCATTGAAAATTCACAGAAAGAATTAGAAGGGGCTAAGGATGAATTAAAGGAAGCGAAAAAGCAGTACCGCCAGTCAAAAAAGGCGGCGCTTGACAATGCGAATATCAGCAGCCTTGCGAATATGGATACGCTTTCCCAGCTGATTACGGCACAGGATTTTTCCATGCCTGCCGGCTATATCCGGGATGGAAAGGCGGATTCCCAGAACCAGTGGCTGATTAAAGTGGGCGAGCATTACGACAGCGTGGACAATTTAGAAGAAATGCTCTTATGCAAGCTCCCGGGAGCCGGCAATGTAAGGATGTCGGATGTGGCGGATATTACGGTGATTGACAATGCCGGGGAAAATTATGCGAAAATCAACGGCGAAGAGGGGATTCTGCTGTCGATTTTTAAAGGAAGCACGGCGAGTACCTCAGATGTGGCAAAAACCTGTGAAAAGGCGATTGCGAAGCTGGAAAAAGATTATGAAGGCTTAAGCGTGACCGCGATTATGAACCAGGGCGACTATATTACGATGTTTATCGACAGTATTCTGCAGAGCATGATTACCGGGGCGCTTTTGGCGGTGCTTGTACTGATACTGTTTTTTAAAGATGCGAAGCCTACGCTCGTGGTGGCTTTCAGCATTCCGTTTTCGGTGCTGTTTGCAATATTAATTATGTATTTTTCAGATATTTCGATTAATATTATGACGCTGGCAGGGCTTGGGCTTGCAATCGGCATGCTGGTGGATAACTCGATTGTAGTAATAGAAAATATTTACCGTATCCGCAGTCACGGGGTTTCGGCGCCGAGGGCCGCGGTACAGGGCGCAAAGCAGGTGGCAGGCCCGATTATTTCTTCTACGCTGACGACGGTGTGCGTTTTTCTGCCGATGATATTTACAACAGGCATGGTGGCGCAGCTGATGGTTCCGTTTGCGATGACGATTTCCTATGCGCTTACGGCATCTTTGATAGTAGCGCTTACGGTTGTGCCGACAGCGGGCTCGATTATCTTAAAAAAGACAAAAGAAAAAAGATACCCGTGGTTTGAAAAGGTGCAGGAGGTTTATGGGAGGATTCTCGGATTCTGCCTGAAAATAAAAATCATTCCGCTGGCGCTTGCGATTGTGCTGCTTGTTATCTGCATCCGGGAAGTGATGCGGATGGGTATTACCATACTGCCGGAAATGACCGGAGAGCAGATATCCGTATCCGTGACAGTCCCGGAAGAAACAGAAAAAGAAGAGGCTTTTCAGATGGCGGATCAGGTGATGGAAGCGGTGCTTTCGGTAGACGGTGTAGCGACTGTAGGAGCCATGGACGGCAGCAGTACATCGAGCATGTTAGGAGCGGGCGCCGGGGGAGAGAATTTCCTGAATTATTCATTCGCGATTTTATTAGATGAGGATATTAAGGATATTCATAAGATTCAGGCCATTTCTGATGAAATTGAGACAGCCACGCAGGGAATGGACTGCGAGATTTCAGTTTCATCGTCTGCCATGGGCGATATGACAGCCATGATGGGCAGCGGGCTTTCTTTGAATATTTACGGCGACAGTATGGAAAAACTGTTAGAAATCAGCGAAGATATCCAAAAGCTGGTAAAGCAGGTGGAAGGCTTTGATAATGTTTCGAACGGGCAGGAGGACGGCGCCGAAGAAATTCATCTGATTATCAACAAAGACAAGGCGATGAAAAAGGGGCTTACGGTAGCCCAGATTTACAGTACCTTATCTTCCAGGCTTACAACGGAAAAGGATTCTGTGACCATGAGTGTCGGCGATACGGATATGACGGTGCAGATTGTAGACGAAACGGAGCTGTTAAATAAAGATAACCTGATGAAGATGGAGCTGGAAGCCTCTGTGACGAAAGAAGACGGAACGACAGAGAATAAGACCTATCAGCTCGGCGATTTTGCGCAAATGGAATTCGGGCAGGGGCTTGCTTCGGTATCCCGTGAAAACCAGTCCCATTATATCACCGTGACAGCGGAAACAAGGGAAGGCTATAATACGACGCTGCTGACAAGAGAACTGAATAAAAAGCTGAAGGACTTTGAGCTGGAAGACGGATATACGATTGAAATCGGCGGGGAAAGCGACCAGGTAAATGATATGGTCGGCCAGATGCTTCAGCTGATGGCGCTGGGATTCCTTTTGATTTATCTGGTTATGGTGGCACAGTTTCAAAGCCTCTTATCGCCGTTTATCGTACTGTTTACGATTCCGCTGGCATTTACCGGAGGCCTGCTCGGCCTTCTGGCATTTAAAGAACAGCTGTCTTTGATGAGCCTGCTTGGATTTACGATTCTGATGGGTACTGTTGTAAATAACGGAATTGTATTTGTGGATTATGTAAATCAGCTGCGAATCGGCGGCATGGGACGGCGCGAAGCGCTGATTGCAACCGGAAAGACGAGGATGCGCCCGATTCTTATGACAGCGCTTACGACAATTCTTTCCATGAGCATGATGATATTCAGCAGCCAGGCCGGAAATTCCATGGGACGGGGAATGGCAATTGTAGTCGTAGGAGGATTATTGTATGCAACTTTCATGACACTCTTTATTATTCCTGTCATGTATGATATATTTTATAGGAAACAGCCGCATCAGGTCGATGTGGGTGATGACGACTTGGATGAAATTCTGGATGAAGCGCAGGAGTATATGCGTGAGAATGAGTTTCACGGAATAAATTAAATGGAGGATTTCGTTATGATTAAGGTTGTAAAATTCGGAGGAAGCTCTTTAGCGAGTGCGGAGCAGTTTCGAAAGGTAAAAGATATTCTGAACGCTGACAAAAAGCGCAGGTATGTGGTGCCGAGCGCGCCGGGAAAGCGTTATAAAAATGATGTAAAAGTAACGGATATGCTGTATGAGTGCTACGCGCTGGCAGAGTCGGAAGGGGAATACAAGCCGCTTCTGCGTAAAATCCGGGCAAGATATAATGAAATCATTAACGGGTTAAAGCTGAATATGACGCTGGATGATGAATTTAAAGTAATCGAGGAAAATTTCTGCCAGAAAGCCGGCATCGATTACGCCGCATCGAGAGGAGAATATCTCAACGGCTTAATTATGTCACGTTATACAGGCTTTGAGTTTATCGATGCCGCCGAGGTTATCCGGTTTAAAAAGGACGGCAGCTTTGACGCGGATACAACAAATAAAATATTAAAGGCACGTTTAAAAAAGAGTGAGACAGCTGTGATTCCAGGATTTTACGGAGCTCTGGAAAACGGACGTGTCAAAACGTTTTCACGCGGAGGCTCTGATATCACAGGCTCAGTTGTGGCAAAGGCATGCAAAGCGGATTTATATGAGAACTGGACGGATGTATCGGGATTTTTAGTTGCAGACCCGGGGATTATTGAAAATCCGAAGGGAATTAAAGTCATCACATATAAGGAGCTTCGCGAGCTGTCTTATATGGGAGCTGCGGTACTTCATGAGGACGCGATTTTTCCGGTACGCAGAGAAGGCATTCCGATTAATATTAAAAATACAAACCAGCCGGATGACCCGGGCACTTTTATAGTGGAAAGCACCTGTCAGAAACCGGAATACACGATTACCGGAATAGCCGGGAAAAAGGGGTTTGTGGCGGTCAATATCGAAAAAGACATGATGAATTCAGAAATCGGTTTCGGCCGCAAAGTGCTGGCTGCGTTTGAGGAAAATCAGATTTCCTTTGAGCATACGCCGTCCGGCATTGATACCTTTACGGTTTTTGTACATCAGGAAGAATTTGAAGGCAAAGAACAGAGCGTGCTGTCCGCGATTCACCGTCTGGCAGAGCCTGACAGCATTGACTTAGAGGCAGACCTGGCGCTGATTGCTGTTGTAGGCCGGGGCATGAAGAGCACGCGCGGGACAGCAGGCAGGATATTTTCTGCTCTTGCACATGCCAATGTAAATGTAAAGATGATTGACCAGGGCTCTTCCGAACTGAATGTTATCATCGGTGTAAGCAATGAAGACTTTGACCAGGCAATTAAGGCGATTTATGATATATTTGTAGTGACAAGGCTGTAAGCGCAGGAAAGAAGGAATGAAAGATATGTGGAATAGAATAGAGTTAAAAGAGGATTCAAAATCTTTATTAAGGCTGAATTACTGGCCGTTTGTACTGGTAGCATTTATCCACGCAATTGCTGCCGGCAGCTTTGCCGGCAGGAGCGGCAGAGCCAGCGCTGTAAGAGACTGGCAGGATACGTACGGAAACCATATCTATGGCTATTATGACGAAGCCCGCCTTATCAATGACCTCGTTACGTATATTCTGCCGGTTCTTGGACTGGCAGCGATAACGGTTGCAGGCATGCAGGCAGTCATGATTCTTCTTAGAACCTTCCTGTTAAATCCGCTGGAAATCGGATGCAAGCGGTACATGGTAATAGCAAGGGAAATCAAGCCGGAATATAACGAAATGACATTTGCATTTAAAAACTGTTATAGCAACGTCGTAAAAATCATGTTTCTCAAGGGCCTGTACACAGCCTTGTGGACACTGCTGTTTGTTGTTCCGGGAATTATCAAGTCTTATGAATACCGGATGGTGCCGTACCTGCTGGCAGAATATCCGGATATGGCTTCTTATGAAGCGTTCCGTATCAGCAAAGAGATGATGATGGGAAATAAATGGGAAGCATTTGTACTGGATTTGTCATTTATAGGATGGAATCTGCTTTCGACGTTTACACTGGGACTGGCTGGAATTTTTTATGCGGGGCCTTATCAGATGCTGACGAATGCGGCGCTGTATCTGACATTGAAAAAGACGCATCCGAGTTTTGGGTATGTGCGGCCGGATGATAATTATTACTTTCAGAAGTAAATGGGATGAAGAAGGCGGGGGGGGGATGTGGATGCCCGGACGCCGGGAGAGGGGATTTGCCAGGTCTTCCTGCGGCTGCTCCAGAATGTTAAGAATCCCTAAGTATTC
>CANDJC010000099.1 GCA_947384955.1 uncultured Eubacterium sp.
TCCTGCTTTTTGGAAGCGGAACATCAGAAGGAAAAACTTTCTCCATCCAGCGTCCCTCCATTCACCCTCCCCACCCGCCACATTTTATCCCCCTCCTAAAACATTTCATTGAGAAAATCCAAAAAACATGCTAAAATAACCTCAGACATATCCCGAAAGAAAGGAATCAAAATACCATGTACAATTTTAACTACTACACGCCCACAAAAATAATATTTGGAAAAGATACAGAAAAACAGACTGGAGAACTTATAAAAAATACCGGATGCAAAAAGGTACTGCTCCATTACGGCAGCGGAAGCGTCATCCGTTCCGGTCTTTTAGAACGCATCAAAGCCTCCCTGAACGAAAAAAATATTTCTTATACCGAACTTGGCGGCGTAATTCCGAATCCGCGCCTGTCGCTTGTTTATAAAGGAATTGAACTCTGCAGAAAAGAACATATCGATTTCATTCTTGCCATAGGCGGCGGAAGCGTGATTGATTCTTCCAAGGCAATCGGATATGGGGCTGCAGATGAAGGTGATGTTTGGGATTTTTATGACCATACCCGCCAGGCCAGGGCATGCCTTCCGGTCGGGGCTGTACTTACCATAGCGGCAGCGGGAAGCGAAATGAGTAACAGCAGTGTCATTACCAAAGACGAAGGCGGCATCAAGCGCGGATATAATAATGATTTATGCAGACCTGTTTTTGCGGTTATGAATCCGGAGCTGACTATGACACTGCCCGCATATCAGACAGCCTGCGGATGCACGGATATACTGATGCACACAATGGAGCGGTATTTCACCAGCGGAGGTAACATGGAACTGACCGATGCCATTGCCGAGGCACTTATGCGCACAGTTATCCGAAATGCCCTGATTCTCAGGGACAATCCGTCGGATTACAATGCACGTTCTGAAATCATGTGGGCATCAAGCCTGTCTCA
Organism: uncultured Eubacterium sp.; assembly: GCA_947384955.1. Taxonomy (GTDB): domain Bacteria; phylum Bacillota; class Clostridia; order Lachnospirales; family Lachnospiraceae; genus Eubacterium_J. Next base: position 935 of record CANDJC010000099.1, read on the forward strand.
CAACGGACTGACCGGATGCGGCAGTGACGGGGGAGATTTTGCCACACATGCGCTGGAACATGAAATCGGCGGGATGTTTGATGTGGCACACGGCGCCGGGCTTGCAGCTGTATGGGGCAGCTGGGCCAGATATGTAATGAAAGACTGCCTGATAAGATTTCACCGCTTTGCAGTAAATGTGATGGGTATTGCAGATACCGGCACAAAAGAAGAAACCGCCATGAAAGGAATCTGTGCCTTGGAAGATTTTTTCCGCAGTATCCATATGCCTGTGACGATACAGGAGCTTGGTATTTCGCCGACTGATGAACAGTTAAAAACGATGGCTCATATGTGCAGCATCGCTTCCGGCGGCTCGAAAGGTTCTGCAAAAAAACTGCTGGAAGAGGATATGCTCCATATTTACCGCATGGCTCTCAAATAACCCGCCTTTCATTCTGATAAAAGGAGTAACTATGAACATACATGAATCTGCTGAAAATTATTTAGAAACCATTCTGATTTTAAGCAAAACCCTGCCGGTTGTCCGCTCCGTCGATATTGCAGGCCAGCTTGGTTTTAAAAAGTCCAGTGTCAGTGTCGCCATGAAAAATCTGCGTGAAAACGGCTGCATTACCGTGACAGACTCCGGTTTTATTTATCTGACAGATTCCGGACGGGAAATCGCGGAAAAAATATATGAGCGGCATGAATTTTTATCCGGCTGGCTGCAGCGCCTTGGCGTAGATGAAAAAACAGCTGTCGAAGACGCCTGCAGGATGGAACATGATATCAGTGCTGTCAGCTTTTCTGCAATCAAAAAATATGTCAGTGAACATCCGTAACCCGTCTTATCTGATTTCAGACAAAAAGAGGAAGATTTTTCTCCCTCTTTTTTACTCCAGAATACGACTGTTTTTCAAACCAGGCTGACGATTTCTTCTGCAAACTGATTTTTGGTACTGCATACGGTCATACAGTAAGCATCTTTTCTGTATTCTTTAAAAAACAGCTCCTGATTCAGCAGAATTTCCACAGCCTGTCTGTATTCCGGCTGCGGTTTTTCCTTTACAGAAGCTTCCCAGTCTTTTATTTTTTCCCTGTTCACTGCCGCCGTGTTACCGCATACATCGAATACATCCATAGGCAGAGCCATCCCAAGTCCCGTCAGTTTCATAACACTTTCTTTGCGTGTCCAGTAACGGCCAAACAGGCTGGCCTTTTCCTGTTCGCTGGCTGCCTCTTCCAGATTCCGGTATTCATTCTGTGTAAAAAAACGCCGGGCAATCCTGGAATTGTAAGGCTGCATGATTTCGATATCACATCCGAGCAATACCTTAGTTTTTCCTTCCAAAGGGCACAAAGCGTCTTCCAAAGATTCCGGCTCTGTACCGTCTGTCTCTTCCCACATACTGAGAGCGGCAAAGTTTTTTGTATGTGAAAGACTAAACACTTTATCCTTCAAACATGGTTTTCCAAAAGAGTTATAAAAAATTTGTGCACTGCCTTCTGTTCCTGCAAGAGTTTTCATCAGAATCTGCTGCGAAATCTGCCCCTGTCCCTGCTGTGAAATCTGAATCTGAGTCTGCTGCAAAATCTGTCCCTGCTGCAAAATCTGCCCCAGGGTCTGCTGCGAAATCTGTCCCTGTCCCTGCTGCAGTATCTGCATCTGAGTCTGCTGTGCTGTCTGTCCCAGGGTTTGCTGTGGTATCCGCACCTGAGCCTGCACAGTGCTCTTTTCCGCAGTCTTTCTCAATATTTCCCGAATCAGCAGTCCGGCCCCAAAGCTCTGTTTCCTTGCACCCGGATGTCTGATGCGTTGTATTTTTTCTATCCGCTCTTTGGGAAATCCGTTCATCAGCCCTGCCTGCTCAAGCGGGTCTGGCAGTGTGTCTGTTTCGATGATATAGGTTTTTATCATAAATATTTTTCCCGTTCCCAGTCCGCAAGCTCCGCCGTTTCCAGTAAATCCGGTCTGCGGTTTATCGTCCGAAGTACCGACTGTTCCCTGCGCCAGGCATCGACTCTGGCATGGTCGCCGGATAAAAGCACGGATGGTACTTTTTTGCCGTTCCATTCTTCCGGACGGCTGTACTGGGGATATTCCAAAAGATTTCCTTCTAACGATTCCAGGCTGCCTGACTGCTCATTGGACAATACTCCCGGCACCATTCTTGCAATCGCGTCTGCCATTACCATAGCAGGAAGCTCTCCGCCTGTTAAAACATAATCCCCAATGGATACATAATCGGTTACTGTCTCTTCCAATACCCGCTCGTCGATTCCCTCATAATGTCCGCAGAGAAAAATCAGATGCTGCTCTTTCGCAAACTCTTTCGCCATGTTCTGTGTGAACACTTTTGCCTGCGGGGTCAGATATACGGTTCTCGGATGACATTCCGGCCCCAGACGGTCTGTCACCGCCTTCCAGGCATCATAAACCGGCTGTGCCTGCATCACCATGCCCGCGCCGCCGCCATACGGATAATCATCCACCTTTTTATGCCTGTCCGCCGTATAATCCCGGATATTGACCGCTTCCATGGTAAGCAGTCCCTTTTGCACCGCCCGCCCGGTAATGCTTGTATGAAAAATCTGCTCTATCATTTCCGGAAATAAAGTCAGAATATAAAAATGCATCTAATCCGCACCGCCTTCATTGATTTCACGGAGTCCCGGCAGAAGATGCACCGTCATGGTTCCATGTTCGATATCAACCTTCCGGATGCAGTCTTTGATTGCTGGTATGAGCAAATCCTTTTTCTCTTCCTGACGGATGACATACACATCATTTGCACCGGTCTGCAGAATATCCGCAATCACTCCCAGCTCTTCTCCTTCTTCTGTCGTAACCTGAAGTCCTTCCAGGTCAGCCAGAAAATACTCGTCTTCTGCCAGCCTGACCGCGTGTCTGCGGTCAACATATAATTTCGCCCCTTTATACTGCTCCGCTTCTTCGATGGTGTCAATTCCTTCGAATTTAACAATCACCATCTGTTTAAAAAAACGGGTCTGTGTTATTTTCAAAGTAACCTGCTTTTTCCCCGTATCAGCAGTCACCTCTTTTAATTTCTTATAACGTGACGGGTCGTCTGTCGTCGGAAATACTTTGACCTCTCCGCGCAGCCCGTGTGTGCTTGTAACCGCGCCAACCTGTAATAATTCTTCCATAAAAAGCCTTTCTTCTCTTTTATTTTCCAGAAAGCGGAAAAAGCATTGTAAGTCTTTTCTTACAATGCTTCTTATGAACTGCTGCACAAAGCCCTGAAAATCAGCTGCCTGTGTATGCTGCACAGTCTGACATATATCAAAACATTTCAAATGCCTACTGTACAATTTCTACAATCACTTTCTTTTCTGCTTTTGAGGCTGCCGCTTTTACAACTGAACGAATCGCCTTGGCTATGCGTCCCTGCTTGCCAATCACCTTGCCCATATCCGTCTGTGCTACACGCAGTTCAACAACAATCGCTTTCTCGTTCTCTGTCTCTGTCACAATCACTTCGTCTGGATGATCTACCAGTGATTTTGCAATCACTTCAACCAATTCTTTCATGCATACACCCCGCTACCTGTAACAGCTCAGAATCACTGACCTGTTACATGCAAAATTTCACTGAACCTGCCGACTGCGGCTGTTCCTGTTATTTTTCAATTCCTGCCAGCTTTAAAATCTTAGCTACAGTTTCTGTAGGCTGTGCACCGTTTGAAAGCCACTTTTTCGCTGCATCTGCATCTACATGGAACTCACTTGGGTTCTTCATCGGATCATAAGTCCCGATTTCATCAATGCTTTTGCCGTTTCTGGATGTTCTGGCATCTGCTACAACGATTCGGTAGAAAGGATGTTTCTTCTTTCCAAGCCTTTTTAATCTAATCTTAACTGCCATTTGTTTCACCTCCTCATTTTATGCAGAACCTCCGCAGCTTTTGCTGCATCGCTTCTGACTCAGATTATCTATGCGAAAACGGAAGCCTGAACTTCCCATTTTGCCGTATCTCATTTCTGCCGCTGTCAGAATGGGAGCTTGAACCTTCCCATTTTGCCGCGTTTTCCTTTTGCACCCATCATGCCGGACATCTGTTTCATCATCTTGCGCGTCTGTTCAAACTGCTTGACTAAACGGTTGACCTCTGAGATATCCACCCCGGCCCCGTCTGCCACCCGGCGTTTCCGGCTCATATTAATGATTTCGGGATTGCTGCGCTCCTGCGGCGTCATCGAATAAATAATTGCCTCGATGCGTGCCATTTTCTTTTCATCCATGGCATTTTCAATCTCTTCCATCTGAGAACTGCCAATTCCCGGCATCATCGAAAGCACGCTGGTAAGCCCGCCCATCTTTTTCATCTGGCTCATGGAGTCTAAATAGTCGTCAAAGCCAAACTCCGCTTTTTTGAACTTCTGCTCCATTTCCTTTGCTTTTTCCTGGTCAATCTCGGCTTCTGCTTTTTCAATCAGCGTCAGAATATCTCCCATTCCAAGAATTCTGGAAGCCATGCGGTCCGGATAAAACTGCTCTAAATCTGACAGCTTTTCACCCATGCCCACAAACAAAATCGGTTTTCCGGTAACCGCCCGGATAGAAAGCGCTGCGCCGCCTCTTGTATCGCCGTCTAACTTTGTTAAAATCACGCCGTCAATGCCGATTTTTTCTTCAAATGTACTGGCGACATTGACCGCATCCTGCCCTGTCATGGCATCCACCACAAGAATTGTCTGCAAAACATCCAGTTCACGCTTTATCTGCGCTAGCTCTTCCATCATGCTTTCATCAATATGCAGACGTCCTGCCGTATCTAAAATCAGTACATTGCAGCCGGATTTTGCGGCATGCTCCGCAGCTGCTTTTGCAATATTCACAGGGCTGATTTTATCACCCATGGAAAACACTTCCACGCCCTGCTTTTCCCCGTTAATTTTCAGCTGCTCAATCGCTGCGGGACGGTACACGTCACAGGCTGCTAACAGCGGTTTTTTCCCCTTCTGTTTCAGCTTTCCGGCAATCTTTGCCGCAGTCGTCGTCTTTCCGGCGCCCTGAAGCCCGGCCATCATAATGACGGTCAGCTGTGAACCGGGCTGAAAAGACAGCTCCGTCGTTTCCGAACCCATCATGCGGACCATTTCATCATTTACAATCTTGATAACCATCTGTCCGGGATTTAACCCGTTCATCACATCCGAGCCAATCGCCTGCTCCTGAACTGCTTTTGTAAAGCTTTTTACCACTTTAAAATTAACGTCCGCTTCTAACAGCGCAAGCCTGACTTCCTTTAACGCGGTCTTCACATCATCTTCTGTCAGACGTCCCTTGCTGCGGAGATTCCGAAACACATTTTGAAGTTTTTCTGATAAGCTGTCAAATGCCATTGCAATAACTCCTTATAATTCTTCCAAAATCGCACTGGATAACTGTTCTATCTCGTCTAACAGCGACTCATCCCTGTTTTCATGAAGCTGCCTGGAAAGCGCGTGAATCTTCCCCACCCGTTCCTTTGTGCTCAGAAATTTCTGCACCAGATGCAGCCTGTCCTCATATCCCTCCAGCGTTTTCGTGCAGCGCTTTACCATATCGTGCACGCCCTGCCTGCTGATTCCTTCCTCTTCAGCGATTTCCCCTAAGGATAAGTCGTTGAAAATGAAATCTTCATATATTTTACGCTGGCGTTCCTTTAACAGCTCGCCATAAAAATCATATAGATAAGCCTGTTCTAGTTTCTGCTCCATGAATCATGTACCCCGCGAAAAAGCGCTGCTTTTGCTGCTGTGCGCTTAAGCCTTGTGTATCGTAACATAAGTATGATGCGGTGTCAAGTATTTTTTATTTACAGAACATATATTTGTCTTTCTGCAATTCAGCCCATTGACAAAAAGATTTTTATCCTATTTGAAAAGGTGAATCAAAAAATTTCCCTTTAAAAAAGTTTTCGTTCCCTAGCGGTTTTGCCGTAATCCGAAATAATACACATCCGTCCGGGCACATAACCGTCTTGCTGTATCTGCTGTCCCCGCCTGCATTTCGCAAATCTCCGCCGCTTCTGACAGCTTCCATAACCGGATACAGCATCATCATTACTTTGGAGCAGATTCCCTGTCCCTGTGCATTTACCGGACAGCCATACGTACAGGTATATTTATCTCCGATTTCCTCACCATTTCTGCAGAATCTTTCTGTTTCCGTATTATCTTTGTTAAATCCTATTACTTCGATTTCCCATTCATATTCTTCAGCGTACCATTTCTTCATTTTCGTTTCCTTTCTTTTCGTTTTTGCATAAGTGCTTCCTATCATTCCTATTTTACGTTTCCTTATTCGGCTTTTAAACAATCCTTCACCGCTTCCGGAAAACTCTCTGCTATTTTCTGGACATTTTTTTCCCGCAGATAATATGCATTCAGACACGTTTTGGAATACCTGCATATCAAATCACGGGTCAGATTTATCAGAAGCTTTGTAAAAAACTGCTCCCAGCTTACATATTCCCCTGCCTCCACATAATCCGGTGTAAATTCCAGTATCTGCTCCAATTCTTTTGATGAAATCAGTCCTGACCGCAGAATCAGATACTCAAATGACTCCGGCATCCAGACAGATATCCTCTGACCGGTTCTTGTCACAGTATATTCCAGGCAGTCTTCAATCATAGCGCCAAACGCTGCACCGTCTGCAACAGCAAGAATATCTCCCTGCTGCAGCTGTCTGATTTTATCCAGCATCTGACTGTTCCCGCCCGCACTCAGCACCCTGCTGTTTTCAAACAGTTCTGTAAAAAACTGATATCCTGAATTACTGTCCTCAGTTACCACAATATCCGCCCTGTTATTTTCTGTAACCGGAAAATTGCTGTACAGCTCCTTTAACTCATGATACGTTTCTCTCATACCGGAATGTTTTTTACTTATAATGATTTCGTATATTTCATGTATGCTGTACGGGAGCGTTTTTACCGGAGAACGGGTCACCAGTACAAAATAGTTACCCGAATTCCTTACAAACTGCGCAAACTCTTTTGAGAATACAAAATGATTATTCTCTTCTATAAAAATAACTGTATTTCTAAGCGGATATAATATATCCTGCCAGCTGCGTCCTATCTCACGATGCAGATACACATAAAAGGCACCGTCCGCAGATACCGAATAGCCGGATTCCCTTCCCGTTCTCAAATATTCATACATCATATGCAGAAGTGTCGTTTTTCCTGTAGCGCTGTCTCCCTTTAAAATCGTAATATTTCTTTTAATCTCAAACTCAAATACCGTCTTCCTGCTTTTTACCCTGAAATGATATCTGCCCTTCATTTTGTACCGCCTCCGCATCTAACAGTCCCGTTACATATTCTTCCGGGTTATGAACGATTCTTCCTGTATTCATAATCTGCATCTCAAATTCTCCTTCAAAATGCATGATATTTTGCAGATACACGGTTAAATCTTTTTTTTCGGCGATTTTTAATACCCATTTCGCACAGTTGTTGCCGCAGTTTGACAGATTATAAATAAAAGAATCATCTTTCAGCATTAAAATAAGCACCTTGACCCCGCCTGACAATTCTTTCGGCGTAATGGCTCCCAGTACAGGGCTTTCAATGATATGCGGACTGATGACTGTGGAACGGTCTACATCCTGAATCATTTCTTTTACAAATTCATCTTCAAGCCATTCGTCTTCATAAACATTGTTAAAATAAGAAGGAGCATCCGTCATAAATTCTGTTCCGCCATAGTACCATATTTTCAGCATTGCAAGATTCCGCCTTTCTGTCTGGATAAGTTATCGCATAACACATCTTATAATCCGGTATCGCATCTACCAGCTGAAGCAGTTTTTCTCTCTCACTCATTGCGTGCATCCTCTCTTTCTATTTTTCATCAATGGATAATGCGATGATACAACAGCATCAGGCAAAAATCAAGAAAAAATACACTCCTGTGAAACGACCGGAAAACAGCCGGGGCCTGATTTCTCAGACCCCGGCTGTTCGTTACGTAATCAACATTTGCACTATTCGATTGAAAAACTTTTATACGCGGTAACTATGTATCCTGCTCGTCTTCACAATACTCTGCATCCTCTCTCAAAAACTCAATCAGCTTCTGCGCATCCTGCTCGTCTTTGGCAATAAATTCCATCTGCGGTACATCCCCGTTTGCAAACATGCGTGTCATGGACAAATACTGGCTTAACTTGGATTTCATGTTTAAGCAGTCACCCTCACCCGTTACAAGCTCTACATTACTCGTGCAGCTGTCGATTACCTCGAATAACTTGTTTACCTGGTTTACTTTTTCTACTTTAATATTCATTTCCAAGTCTCCTTTCTGTGCTAAGGCTTTACCTTCTCAGTATACCAAGGAGAAACTTGCATTTCAAGTAAATTTATGTTATCCTTGTATAAATTTTCATGCAATATTTTCTTTTAAAGATTCGTCTGAACCAGTCTCGGCTTATAATTCAGCTTCTCTAGCGCGTCCAGAATCTGCTTTTTATGCTCCGGCCCAAAACTCTCCATCGTAATGCGCAGCTCGACCGCGGCATTGCGGTTTGTGGAAACGAACTGGTTATGCTCAAGCTTAATGACATTCCCCTGCTCCTTCGCAATGGCGTCTGCCACTTTGCAAAGTTCTCCCGGCTTATCCGGCAGCAGTACGGAAACGGTAAAAATCCGGTCACGGAAAATCAGCCCCTGCTGTACGACAGAGCTCATGGTAATCACATCCATATTTCCGCCGCTAAGTATGGACACCACGCGCTTTCCTTTTACATCCAGATGCCGGAGCGCTGCAACGGTCAGAAGGCCGGAATTTTCTACTACCATCTTATGGTTTTCTACCATATCCAAGAACGCGACAACCAGCTCATTGTCGGGAACCGTCAGAATCCCGTCCAGGTTTTTCTGAATATACGGAAAAATATTTTTACCCGGTGTTTTCACTGCCGTTCCGTCTGCAATTGTATTCACGCCAGGCAGTGTTACGACCTTGCCGGCTTCAAAAGACGCCTTCATGCAGGCTGCGCCTTCCGGCTCTACGCCGATGACCTTTATTTTGGGATTCAGCAATTTTGCAAGGGAAGATACGCCCGTTGCAAGCCCGCCTCCCCCGACCGGAACCAGAATATACTCTACCAGCGGCAAATCTTGAAAAATTTCCATGGCAATCGTACCCTGTCCGGTAGCAACCGCCAGGTCGTCAAACGGGTGCACGAAAGTATAGCCGTGCTCTTCAGCCAGCTTATACGCCTGTTCACAGGCTTCGTCGTAAACATCGCCATACAGCACCACTTCTGCCCCGTAGCTTTTTGTACGGTTTACTTTGATAAGCGGCGTTGTAGTCGGCATTACAATCACAGCCTTTACACCGTAAGATTTTGCTGCATAAGCAACACCCTGGGCATGGTTTCCCGCGGACGCGGTAATCAGGCCTTTTTCGCGCTCTTCTTTTGACAGGGTGCTGATTTTATAATAAGCACCGCGCAGCTTGTATGCGCCTGTATACTGCATGTTTTCCGGCTTCAGATAGACTTTGTTCCCGGTCTGCAGGCTTAAATAATCGCTGTATATCAGTTTTGTTTCCTGGATGACTTCTTTTACTTTCTCGCTTGCTTCCTCAAATTTATCCAATGTCAGCATAATGCTTTTTTCCTTCTTTCCTTCCAGCTTTCCCGGCTTAAAACCGTATTACTCTGTTCCCTCTTCCGGTCTTTGAAACAGCGCGTTTACAAACTGCTCCGAATCAAATTTCTGCAAATCGTCAATCGATTCCCCGACGCCGATATATTTTACCGGTATGCCAAGCTCGGACTGAATGGCAACCGCAATGCCGCCCTTTGCCGTGCCGTCCATTTTGGTGAGTACAATACCGGTAATGTCCGCCGCTTCTGAAAACTGCCTTGCCTGATTTAAGGCATTCTGTCCGGTTGTGGCATCGAGTACCACTAAAGTTTCCCGGTAAGCCTGGTCATATTCCCGCTCTAAAATCCGGTTGATTTTCTTCAGCTCTTCCATCAGGTTCTTTTTATTATGCAGGCGCCCGGCTGTGTCGCACAGAAGAACATCCGCGTTTCTTGCTTTTGCGGCTGCGACGGCATCGTATACAACCGAAGCCGGGTCTGCACCTTCCTGTCCGCCTATCATTTCCACGCCGGCTCTGGCTGCCCATTCGGAAAGCTGTTCGCCTGCGGCGGCCCGGAATGTGTCCGCAGCGGCTATCACGACTTTTTTGCCCTGGTCTTTTAACTTTCCTGCCAGTTTTCCTATGGTTGTCGTCTTGCCGACGCCGTTTACCCCGATAACCAGTACGACAGAACGCTCCTGCTCGAACCGGTAAGCTGCCTCTCCTGATTCCATCTGTTCTTTGATACTGTTTATCAGCAGCTGCCTGCAGGCTGACGGGTCTTTGATATGCTCTTCCTTCACGCGTGCCTTCAGGTTTTCAATAATCGATGACGCAGCTTTTACGCCTAAGTCACCCATAACCAGTATTTCTTCAATTTCTTCATAAAATTCATCATCTATCTTGGAAAATCCGCTAAACACTGCGTCAATTCCCGCCACAATGTTATCGCGTGTTTTGGTCAGGCCTTCTGCCAGACGTTTGAAAAAGCCTTTTTTTTCTCCCATAAATTCCTCCTGTCTGTGAACCCTGCACTATGTTAAATCCCGCTCAACCAGGCTTACGGAAACAAGAGCCGACACTCCTTTTTCCTGCATCGTAATGCCGTACAGCCTGTCCGCGGCCGCCATTGTTCCTCTTCTGTGGGTAATCACAATAAACTGCGTATTCTGTGTCAGCTTATGTAAATATTTCGCAAACCGGTCCACATTGCTGTCGTCAAGCGCCGCTTCGATTTCGTCTAACAGGCAGAACGGGGACGGCTTTAGATTCTGAATGGCAAATAACAGCGCGATTGCGGTCAGTGATTTTTCCCCGCCGGATAACTGCATCATATTCTGCAGTTTTTTCCCCGGCGGATGCGCAATGATGCGGATGCCGCACTCTAAAATATCTTCTTCCTCCACAAGTTCTAACGTTCCGCTGCCGCCGCCGAACAGCTGTTTGAATGCTTTGTCAAATTCCCTCTGGATATCTGCGAATTTTTCGGCAAACTGCGCGCGCATTCCGGTATCGAGCTCGTCAATCAGCGCAAGCAGCGTCTGCTCGGCCTGCACAAGGTCGTCATGCTGGGTCTTTAAAAATTCGTAACGCTTCGAAACCTCTTTGTATTCCTCAATCGCATTGACATTCACATCGCCCAGTTTTCTTATTTCGTCCTTCGTCTGCGTTATCAGCTGTTTTGTCTTTACCGGGTCCTGGTACTGTTCGTCTTTTAGTTCCAGTGCGTTGTGAGGCGTCAGTTCATATTCTGTCCACATATAATTCGTCTGTGATTCTTTTGCCTCTTCTAACTTTTCCTTCTGGCTGCTTAAGCGGAAACGCTCCTTATCCAGCCTGTTTTTATGCTCGGATAACTCTTCTCTTTTTTGGAAAAATTCTTTCTGCCTGGCTGCCGTTTCCTCTTTTGCCTTCAGCCTTTCATCCAGCTTCTGCCCGAGGAGGCTGCCTGTTTCTTCGGCATCAGCCGCCTTTTGTTTCAGCTTTTCGATTTCCTGTTCTTTGAATACGGCATCTTCATCCGCCTGCTTTGCACCGCCTGCAAGCTGTGAGAGCTCTTCGTCTAATTTTGCAAGCTCTGCGTCGATTCTTTTTAAGTTTTCCTGGATAAAGCCTGTCTGCTGGGTAAAATTCGCCTCTTCTAACTGGATGTTTGAAAGCGCCTCTGAAGCTTCTTTTTCTTCTTTCTGCTGCTGCTCTAAGGATTCCTGTGCCGCGGCGGTTTCCTCATGGATGGCAGTTTCCTTCTGCGTCAGTTCGAAAAGCTGCTGCGCTGCCTGCTCTTTCTGCGCAGCCGCGTTCATTTTCTGCTGCTCTAATTCTCTGGTCTCTGCCGCTAAGGATGCCGCAGCCTTTTCGCCTTCGTTTTTTTGCTCCAGTACACGGTCTAAATTCATTTTTGCCGCATTCTGCGCAAGATATGCTTCCTGGATTTTTATTCTGCAGTCTTCCTGATTTTTGCGAAGCAGCTCCTGGTCAGCCTGAATCGTCTGAATCTGGTGCTGCAGCCTGTCCCTTTTTTCCGCCAGACCCGCCAGCTCATTTTTGAGTTCATCAATTTCCCGCTTGCGCCCGAGCAGGCTGCTGCTGTTTTTAAAAGCACCGCCGCTAATCGAACCGCCCGGACTTAAATGCTCGCCCTCTAACGTTACGATATGCAGAGAATAATGAAATTCCCTTGCAAGCGCCACCGCATGGTCAATGTTATCCGCTACAATAACCCTGCCTAACAGATACGCCATAATGTCTTTATATAACGGCTCTGTCTGCACAAGCGTATTAGCCATGCCGATGACCCCTTCAAAGGAAAGCGCCCGCTCATTCCGGTTCAGGCTTCTTTGGCGGACACTGGTTAAAGGCAGAAAGGTCGCGCGGCCGTATTTGTTTTCTTTTAAATACTGCACCATCCGCTTAGCTGTTTCTTCGTCCTCTGTAACGATGTTTTGAATGCTCCCGCCTAACGCTGTTTCAATGGCTGTCTCGTATTTTTTATCTGTCCGGATTAAATCCGCTACCACTCCGTGAATGCCGGGCTCGTGCTGCTTTTGCTCCATAATGCGCCGGATGCTGTTTCCATAGCCGTCATAACGCTCTGCAATGTTGCGCATGGTTTCTAACCGGGACTGCGTTTTGTGATAAGCAGTCATGGCAAGCTCCAGCTCCTTTTGCGCTGCATCCCGCCTTTTGCGCTGCTCCTGCTGCTGAACCGCGCTGTCTTTTTCTCTCTCTTTTAACTCTGTAACCTGTGTATTCAGCTCTGAAAGCTCTTTGCTGTATTTTTGAATAACCGCCTCTAAATCCGCTTCCTCGCTTTTTCTTCGCAGCTTGCGCTGGTTCAGCTTTGCGGTGCGGATGTTAATCTGTTCTAATACCATGTCAAAGCGCTGCTGCTCGCTTTTTACAGAACCTTTTTTATTTAACAGCTCTATGATTTCATTCTTCCCATGTTCCATGATTTCATTACAGGATGCGATTTTTTTTTGAATCTGTGCAAGACGCTCCTTAGCTTCCGTGTGTTTTGCGGCAATTTCACTGCTCTGCGTTTTCAGACCGTTTTGCTGCTTTTCATATTCCTTTCTGCTGTCAGAACGCTCCTGCCTGTCCTGTTCAATGGCCTGCCTGCGGTTCTGGTAATGCTCCTTCGACATACGGGCTGTGTGAATCTGTTCGAGCAGTACATTGACCTCGCCTTCTATCTTTCCTTTGGCAAGGGCGCATTCTGCGATATCATCCCGGATTTTCGTCACCTCAGCTTCCATCTGCTCTAAATGTCCGGCCAGGCTTTCGTATTCCCCTTTTGCATGCTCAAACTGCGCCTGTGCTTCCTGCAGCTGTCTGTCTGCTATCTCGTATTTTTTCTGGATTTCGCAAATCTGCTCCTCATTACGCTGCAGGTCTGTCAGAAACAGGTTTACTTCAAATATCTTTAATTCTTCTTTCTTATGGATATAGATTTTCGCCTTCTGCGCCTGGCGCTCTAACGGAACGACCTGGCGCTCGAGCTCGGTTAAAATATCATGAATACGCACCATATTTTCCCGCTCATGCTCGAGTTTTTTCTGGGCCGAGGCTTTGCGGCGTTTAAATTTCACGATGCCGGCCGCCTCGTCGAACAGCTCCCTGCGCTCCTCCGGCTTGCCGCTTAAAATCCGCTCAATCTGTCCCTGTCCGATAATCGAATAGCCTTCCTTGCCGATACCGGTATCATAAAAAAGCTCCGCCACATCTTTTAAGCGGCATACGCTGCCGTTTAAAAGGTATTCACTCTCACCGGAACGATAGACACGCCTTGCAACCGTGACTTCTTCAAATTCCACCGCAAGCGTATGGTCTGTATTATCCAGCGTAATTGCCACAAACGCGTAGCTGACCGGCCTGCGGTTCTGCGTGCCTGCAAAAATAACGTCCTGCATGCTGGCCCCGCGCAGCTGCTTTGCACTCTGTTCGCCGAGCACCCATCTGACCGCGTCGGCCACATTGCTCTTGCCGCTGCCGTTGGGCCCGACAATTCCTGTAATTCCGTTGTGAAAATCAAATACGATTTTATTCGCGAAAGACTTAAAGCCATGCACTTCAATACTTTTTAAATACATCGCATCCTCCGGCTTTATTCATTCAGCTGCACAAGGGCATGATATGCCGCTTCCTGTTCGGCTGCTTTTTTCGTATGCCCCTCTCCCGTGCTCATCCTGTTTCCGCCAATGCTTAATTCTACTGTAAACATTTTGTCATGGTCCGGCCCGCTTTCCCCAATCAGTTTATAATCCATCGCTCCTAAATTCCGTCCCTGCACTGTCTCCTGCAGGATAGTCTTGCTATCATAAAAGAGCTGCTTATGCGCAATATCCGTCAGAATGAATTTCAGTATAAACTCTTTCGCACTAGCAAAACCACCATCCAGGTAAACTGCCCCGATGACCGCCTCTAATGTATCCGACAGAATCGAATTACGCAGTCTTCCGCCTGTGCGCTCTTCCCCTCTGCCAAGCAGAATATAATCGCCCAGATGCATTTCCTTTGTACAGTATGCAAGTGTCGGCTCACAGACAAGGCTGGCACGCATTTTGGTCAGTTCTCCCTCTGGAAGGTCCGGGAAAAGATGATACAGGTATTCGCTTGCGATAATTTCCAGTACCGCATCGCCTAAAAACTCCAGCCTTTCATTATCGGAATGCTTTTTCATTCTTTTCTCATTGGCATAAGAGCTGTGGGTCAGCGCCTGGACTAACAGCCCGTCCTGCTGAAACTGATAGCCTATGACCTCTTGAAATTGCAGCTGTTTTCTCATAATTCCTCGCTTTCTAAAACTGCAAGGGTGTTTTAAAACAACAGCAATCGTCTCAAAACACCCTTAAAGGTTCGTTCCATTAATTCAATGCATTTTTAATCTGTTCTACTGCATCGCCGACAGTCGCAATCTTTTCTGCTTCTTCATTGGCGATTTCGATATCAAATTCTTCTTCAATGCCCATAATAATCTGGAAAATATCCAGAGAATCGGCACCAAGGTCGTCGACAAACGTCGTATCCATTGTAATTTCTTCTTCATCGACATTTAATACTTCTGCGACGATTTTTTTGATTTTTTCGAATTCCATGATGACTCTTTCCTCCTTTACCACTATGCTCTATATGGATAACCGTTTTAATACTATCACGGTTACCTCTATGGACTTCTATGATTCAGGCGATTCTTTTGCAAACTGCTGGCTGATTTTTTCATTGATTTTCTGCCTTGAAAAATTCACGCACTGAATCACGGAATGTTTCACCTCGGGTGCTTTCGCACTCCCATGTGTTTTTACGACCAGCCCCTTTAATCCCAGCATCGGCGCCCCGCCATACTTAGACGAGTCAAAGTCTTTCAGCGTCGCCTTTAAAGCAGGTTTTATCAGTGCCCCGCCTATTTTTGTCCGAAGAGAAGTCATAAGCGTCTTTTTCACCTGTGAAAGAAGCATGGAGCTGGTTCCTTCAAACAGCTTTAATATGACATTTCCGACAAACGCTTCGCATACAATGACATCCGCTGCTCCGTATGGTATGTCCCGCGCTTCAATGCTGCCTGTAAAATGGATATCCTTACATTCCTTTAAAAGCGGCATCGCCTCTTTGACCAGGGCATTTCCCTTTTCCTCTTCTGCCCCGATATTAACAATTGCTACCCGCGGATTTTTCACTCCCATGACATGCTGCATATAAATTGCTCCCATTTTGGCAAACTGCACCAGATGAGAAGCTCTCGCATCCACATTGGCCCCGCAGTCAATCAGCAGCGATACTCCCTTAGACGTCGGTATCAGAGGCGCCAGCGGAGGACGCTCTACGCCTTTTAACCTTCCAACAATCAGCTGGCCTCCGGCTAATACGGCTCCAGTGCTGCCGGCTGAAACAAAGGCATCTGCTTCGCCGTGCTTTAGCATGGTTAAGCCGGTTACAATGGATGAATTTTTCTTTTTGCGGATAGCGGCCACGGGCGGCTCTGCCATTTCAATGACTTCCTCGGCAAACACAGTCCTGACACGGTTTTTATCGTATTTGTATTTTTTCAGCTCCGCTTCTAACGGCTTCTGCTGTCCGGTGAAAATCAGCGTCAGATTTTTCTGCCCGTCTAATGCCTCCAAAGCTCCTTTTACTATTTCTCCTGGTGCGTTGTCTCCGCCCATTGCATCGACGACTACCCTGACATTTGTACTCATATGCTCCTCCTGTCTGCCTGCACTGACTGCATTCGTTTGAGAATTTGACGCCGCCATGCATGGAACTGCCATACACTGGTAACAAATCATTTACAATATACTATATGTGATTCTATAAATCAATATAAATTTTCATTCTGTGGAAAATCCAGGGAGGAAGGCGGCGATTGTGTGGGGGAGGAGGGGGATTTTGGCCTCCCGGACGCCGGGTGACGGGGAACTGTCCTGGATTGCGGGGACGCTCCAGAATGTTAAGAATCCCTAAGCATTCTGCATTTACACTGTGGCCCCGGACGGGACGCGGCACCCAGTCCGCCCTGGCCTTCTGCCAGCAGCTACGGGTGCCGCTTCGGC
>CANDJC010000100.1 GCA_947384955.1 uncultured Eubacterium sp.
CCTTCTTATGTTCCGCTTCCAAAAAGCAGGAAGTTCTAAGTTTTCTGCGCCGGGGATGTGGCAGCGGACGGACCGGCGCCTGATGCCCTGGCGCTGCTGGCTGGGTTTAAGCAGTGGCACTGGCAGGCGCCTTTTGGGGACTGTAAAGTTTTTTAAGACGGTATGTTACGTGTCCCCAAATCCTGGGTGTTGAGCAGAAAACTAAGAACTTCCAGCTTTTTTCCAGAGCCATTGCAGGGCATAAGAAGGAAAAAATTTCCCCGCCCGGCTGGTTTTGGAAGAATTTACGTTCGGATGCTGGTGAAATTCACGTTATGGCTCTGGCGGAATTTATGTTATGGTTCTGGCGGAGATTACGTTTGGATGCTGTGGAAATCATGTTATGGTTTTGATTTGAGTTTGGGCTCTGTTTTGATTTATGTTCAGATTTTGGCTGATGGCTGTATATTTTTATAGCAAGGAATAAAAAACTTGTAAACTGGTGTCTTTCTATAAGATAGCGGATACTTTAGGGGTGATTTTGATTGATTTTCTGCCATAAAACAGATGCTGCCTATGCATTTTTCAGATTTGATGCGTTTCTTGCCATAAAGCAGGCGTTGCCAAATACAGCAGCTGAATTACATGCATCAGGGACAATATATAAATATTCCTTTAAGCGGACAAAACGTAAAATAAACTGCTATACGGTAAATTCTGACAGCGTAAATTCTGCCCAAAACAGCTGGATGCAGAATGTGTTTCCTTATTGATGTGACTCTGGAAATAAGCTGGAAGTTCTTAGTTTTCTGCTCAATACCCAGGATTTGGGGACACGTTACATACCGCCTTAAAAAACTTTACAGTCCCCAAAAGGCGCCTGCCAGTGCCACTTCTTAAATCCAGCCAGTAACGCCAGGGCATCAGGCGCCGGTCCGTCCGCTGCCACAGCCCTGGCGCAGAAAACTTAGAACTTCCTGCTTTTTGGAAGTGGAACATCAAAAGGAAACACGTTCTCCATCCAGCGTCCGTCCAGCCAATTCTCCCTCCCTTGCACCATCCATCAGCATTTTTCAGGAAATAAACCAAAAAAAGATTGCAGGAACGTCCGATATTTCATATAATTAGTAAAAAATACAAAGGCTGCCTATTTTATAAAGCAGCCAGGCAGGGGGAAATCATGATACGTACCATTTTGATTGCACTGTTTTTGCTGATATTTTTTATTGCAGGCATTCTAATCTGGGCAGTTACCGCAGTAATCGGGCATTTTAATAAATACAGGCAGGATATCATCTGTCTTCGGGCAGTGCAGGCTGCATTTAAAATTGTTCTGCTGATTTCCGGTGTAAAGACAGAAGTCCGGGGCGAAGAGAATGTGCCGAAGGATGAAGCGGTGCTTTATATCGGCAACCACCGCAGTTATTTTGATATCGTGATAACTTATGCAAGGTGTCCGGGACTGACGGGATATGTGGCGAAAGACAGTATGCTGAAGATACCGTTTTTGAGAATCTGGATGAAGCGGCTGCACTGTCTGTTCTTAGACCGGACGGATATTAAGGCGGGCCTGAAAATGGTGCTGACAGGAATTGACCAGATTAGAAACGGAATTTCGATGTGCATTTTCCCGGAAGGAACCAGAGGGAAAGGGGAAAATGAGCTGGATATGCTTCCGTTTAAGGAAGGGAGCCTGAAAATGGCTGAAAAGACCGGATGCGCGATTATTCCGATGGCGATTACGCATACGGCGGATATTTTTGAAAAACATGTGCCTTTTGTGAAGAAAACACATGTGACACTGACTTACGGGGAGCCGATTTATGTAAAGGAGCTGGATAAGGAACAGAAGAAGCATCTTGGGAGCTATACGCAGGAGATTATTAGAAAGATGCTGCAGGCGGAATTTGAGATGCAGAATGAGCAGATTTAGAAGGCAAATGAAACTTTCTGTGTATCCATATATGAATGAGGATAAAATATGGAATATAAAGAAAATAGTTTAGTTTATGAAGATTACTGTAAATTAAGGGAAAGTGCCGGGTGGCCGGTTTTTTCAAATGCTCGGAAATCTCTTGGAAATAGTTTATATACAATAGCTGCGGTGCAGAATAATCAGACTGTTGGAATGGGAAGACTGATAGGCGACGGGATGTATTACATGATAGCTGATGTTGTGGTACATCCAGATTATCAGAAGCAGGGGATTGGCAGTAAAATGGTCAGTATGCTGACTGAGTATGTGAATGCTGAAACACCAGCTGGCGGACGTTCCAGTATACAGCTGATTGCGGAAAAAGGAAAAGAAGCTTTTTATATGGAAATGGGATTTCGGTTAATTCCGCATGAATTTTGTGGCAGCGGCATGAGAATGGTTATTCGTAAATAGCAGATTTCCATTTGTATGATAGCCAGAAAAATAGCAGCATTTCCCTGGGTGTAGCTGTTTTTTTAAGATAAAAAACGATAGCACCCGGGGAATATTTGTATCAATTTACAGGGAATTCCTCCTGTCTGTAATCAGATTACATTGTAATAATTTCTTCTACTACTTCATGAAATTCCATAAAGTGCGATGCTTTTACCAGCACAGAATCTCCTTCGCGCAGAAACGGCAGCAGTTCTTTTAACATTTCATTGCGGGATGGAAATATGTGCACTTCACATTTTGGATGATGTTCAGCGGCTGCGCGGGCAGTTTCCTGAATCAGTGTTCCGGCACCGAACAGGACATCAATTTTTTTAGAAGCCAGATGCATGCCGATTTCATAGTGAAGGCCGCGTTCGTTTTCGCCTAAATCGCCCATGTCGCCGAGAACGGCTATGGTTCGTCCGTCCGCGGTAGCCAGTACGTCAATGGAGGCTTTCATGGAAACCGGGTTTGCATTGTAGCAGTCGTCGATAATGGTCATGCCGCGGCTTTCAATCAGATTTGTGCGTCCGTCAATGGTTCTGGCCTGTTCAATGCCGGCTTGGATTTCTTCGTTTGTAAGACCCAGCTGTCTTCCGGCGGCCGCTGCTGCCAGTGCATTGTATACATTATGCCTGCCAGGTATCGGAATTCGCGTCTCAAAGGTTCCTTCCGGGGTATGGATGGCAAGACGGATACCCTTAAGTCCGAGATTTTCAATATCCGTCGCATAAATGGTCTTGCTACCATATACGGCTGTTTTTGGTTTTTCGGTTCCGATGCCGTAAAATACAGGTTCTTTTCCATGAACATCTGCAATGGTGCTGAGCATATCGTCGTCGCCGTTTAGTATCACAGACGCGTTTTCTTTCAGGTGGTCAAACATTTCTGTTTTGGCTTTTAAAATTCCTTCTCTGGATTTCAGTGTTTTCAGGTGTGCAAAGCCGATATTCGTAATGACGGCAATGTCCGGGCGGGATATGGAAGCTAAGCGGTGCATTTCGCCAAAATCGGAAATTCCCATTTCCAGCACTGCCGCCTGATGTTCCTCGCGGATTTTAAAAATTGTCAGAGGAAGGCCGATTTCATTATTGAAATTTCCTTCCGTTTTGTGGACGTTCAGTTTTTGGGAAAGGACGGAAGCAATCATTTCTTTCGTGCTTGTTTTGCCGACACTTCCGCTGATACCGATTACTTTCAGTTCCAGTCCGCTTAAATAAAAAGCTGCCAGGTCTTTTAAAGCCTGCTTGGAAGATTCCACTAATATATAAGGTCTGGAAATATTTAACGGCTGTTCCGAAATAACGGCCAGTGCGCCGCTTTCAAATACCTGGCTGATATAATTGTGGCCGTCTGTACGTTCGCCCCTCAGAGCGGCAAATACATAATCATCCTGCACCCTGCGGCTGTCCGTAACAATGCCCTGTGCGGTTAAATACTGCATGGCATTTGCGCCGATTAACTGCCCATGGCACGCTTTTGCCATGGCTTCTAATGTCATTCCTTTCATACTGTTTATACTCCTTATTCCTGCGGAAAGCATATTATCTGGCTGCTTTATTTCAAGAAAGTCTGCTTAAAGAAAGCTGGATTAACTGTTCACATAAATCTTCAAAGCTGATTCCGACAGCTTTTGCTTCCTGCGGCATCAGGCTTGTAGGCGTCATGCCGGGCAGTGTATTTGCTTCCAGACAGAAAATCTGGTTATCTTCACTTAACATAAAGTCAATGCGGGAATACGTATCCAGTTCTAAAACCTTTGCCGCGACGACAGCATAATCCTGCATTTTTGCGGCAGTTTCAGCCGGCAGGTCAGCCGGACAGGTTTCTATCGTGCTGCCGGGTTTGTATTTGTTGACATAATCATAAAATCCTTCCAGCGGCGCGATTTCAATAACAGGAAACGCTTTGGAGTTAACGACGGCAACGGAAAATTCACGCCCCTGGATGTAAGATTCAATAATGACCTCATCTTCCCATTGAAAAGCTCCGGTTAATGCCGCTTCAAACTGTTCAGGCGTATGTACAATGGAAATGCCTACACTCGAGCCGCCGCGGCATGGCTTTACAATACATGGCAGTGTCAGGCCGGTCTGCGAAAAATCAGGAATCTGCTCTGTTTTTTTCATGGAAATGCCGGAAGGTGTCGGAATACCGTTTAATGCAAAAAGCCGTTTCGCAAGTTTTTTATTCATGGCAATGGCACTGCTTAAGTAATTGCTGCCTGTATAGCGGATGCCGAATAAATCAAAAGCCGCCTGTATCCGGCCGTCTTCTCCGTTTTCTCCGTGAAGCGCTAAAAATACAATGTCAGCCATCTGGCATAATCCGATGACATTCGGGCCGAAAAAACAGTCGGACTGGTCTTCGCGCTGCGCTTTGATTTGTGCTAAATCCGGCGCCTGGTCTGGGACGCCTGCTGTCGGAAGGTCTGCTTTGGCGCCGTTTTTAAAGATTTCTTCTAAGTTATCACCGGCTCTGCCAATGCCCATAAATACGTCAAGCAGCATTACCTGGTGGCCTTTGCACCGGAGCGCTCTGCTGACCATGCTGCCTGTTACGAAGGAGACATCCCGTTCCGTGCTCAGGCCGCCGGCTAAAACGATAATTTTCATATTGGTTACCTCTTTCTGCGAATGTGGATTCTTTTGTATTTATAGTAAACTATTTCGGGGAAGATGACAATAAATAATATTAATTTTTGTTGGTGAAAGGAGAGGGGGAGTTTGGCCTCTCGGACGCCGGGTGACGGGAAGATGCACCGGCTTCCTGCTCCGGCTCCGGAATGTTAAGAATCCCTAAGCATTCTGCGTTTACGCTGTGGCCCCGGACGGTCACGGCACCTGGTTCGCCCTGGCCTGCAGCCAGCAGCTAAAGGTGCCGCTTCGGCTTCGCCGCCTGGTTTTCTTGCAGAATGCTAAGGGATTACTATGAAACCGAACTCCCGATTCGCGGAAATACCCTTAAAAAAACGCAGACTTTCTCCGCGGCTTGCTTATACCACGCAGAATTTTATATATAGTTTTATTATAGTTTTATCTTTGCTCAGGCTGTCCGGCATGCCGGGATCTGCTCAGGCTCCCAGCCAAGTGCCTTTAATCTTTTTAAATATGATTTAATTTTCCGCTCCTTATTAAACTGATTATAAAACCCGGCTCCCAGATTCTTAAATTTCGTTCCGTCTTTCAATATATGGTACACAGCCGTCAGCATGGAATGGGCCGCGGCCACATATGCCCGCATTCCCCCGAGGTGAGCACGGATGCGTGCCCGCTGTGCATAGAAGAATAAATTTTTATTCCTTACTGCGCAGTGGGCGCATGTAATAAGAGCAGACCGCAGCAGCCTGTTTTCTTTTCTGGTTTTTCTGGACTACCGCTTTTTAGCGCTTTCGCTGTCTTCTAGACACAGGCCTGCCCAGGATGCCGGATGGGCGTCTGTCGGGAAGCGATCCATGTCCGTGCCGGTTACGGAAATAATAATCCTTGAACTGTCCATGCCCGGGTCCGTGACTTCACTGACGGCTTCGACAGCCTTTTTTCCTCCGGTTTCATGAAGCTGTCAATCTGGCTGTCAGGCTCCCTGATATGGCCGTCAATTTCATCAGCATGGGAGAAGAGAGAACCGGATGCTGGAAGAAACAGGGCGCAAAATCGCAGGGCTGTGTCTTTATCTGAAAAAACTGAATAAACAGAAAGAAGATGAGGGGCGCGGGCCGACACTTGCAGATTTGTTTGACGCAGCCATGAACCGGGCACTCAGGGATGGAAAACGCAGTGATGCGATAGATTTTGCGGACGGTGCGGCATTCCTGAGGGAAAACAGCATTGAATCCATACAGGAGCTTCAGGAGCCGGCGTCGGAATTGTGGAGCCGGTGCAGGTGTGTTACGGAGCAGATCAAACAAGTGGAAGGCAGGTTGCATGAGCAGCAGGAAATGATCCGGCAGGCACATGTCTGCCACGAAAATCGTGAGTGCTATGTCCTGTATAAAAAGATAAAGCCTCGCAAACAGGCAGATTTTGCGGAAAGGCACCGGACGAGCTTGCGCTTTACAGCCATGCGGAACAGTATTTGCTTGAGCATACCGTTGACCGGAAAATGATGCTGGAGGCATGGAAAGCCGATATTTCTAGGATTGCATTCGAGAAAGACCAGCTGTATGACGAAATGAGCGGGTTAAGGGATGCAGCGAAAGAAGCCGATGCAGTCACGCGGAATGTGAAACGGGTGATGCAGGCGGAGCAGCCACAGCGCGGACATGTGAAAAGACGGGATATGGAATTGTAAGATTGCAATTTAATGAGAATTTTATTGTAAAGGCAGGTGTTTTTTTGTATAATTGAAATGTAACAGAAGCCGGCTGTATAGCATATCCTGTGGCATCTAAATGGAACGCTGGCATTTCCATAAGCATGGATTTTTAGAAAACGGGGTGATAAGGTGCAGGACGAATCAAAACAGACACAGAAAGTCATGGCAAAACGTACCGCTAAAAACAGTGTATTCCTTGACCTTTTTCAAAATAAGAGTTATCTGTTAAAGCTGTATAAAACGCTCCACCCAGAGGATGAGGCAGCGACAGAGGATTCATTGACTGATGTAACGATAGAAAATGTGCTGACTGATAATCTGTATAACGATTTGGGTTTTATTGTCAATAATAAGCTGATGATCCTTATAGAAGCGCAGTCTACATGGACGATGAATATTTTAGTAAGAGTTTTGCTGTATCTGGCGCAGAGCTATCACGAATATTTTCAGCGTACGAGCCAAAATTATTATAAAAGCAGGAAAGTGAAAATGCCAAGGCCGGAACTTTATATTATTTTTACTGGAAACAAAGGCCGGAAACCTGATAAAATATCTTTGTCAAAAGAATTTTTTGAGGGTGCGGATATTGATATTGAGGTAAAGGCAAAGGTTATTTACGAGAGTGACACAGAGGATATTATCAACCAGTACATTATTTTCTGTAAAGTTTTTAACGGGCAGACAAAACAATATGGAATGACGCAGAAAGCAGTTACAGAAACAATTCGTATATGCAAGGACCGGAATATATTGAGGGAATATCTGCTTGACAGGGAAAAGGAGGTTGTGACGATTATGATGAGTTTGTTCGATGAAGAAGAAATTATGAAGATGTTTGGACGAGGTGAAAGGCATGACGCAAACAGGGAAACAGCGGAAAGGCTGATAAAAATGGGAAAACTCTCTTTTGAAGAAATTGCCAATGGAACAGGGTTATCGATTGAAGAAGTGGAAGAAATAGGAACCGATGTTATGCAGTTAGCATAATCAGCAAAAAAACTTAATACCAAAATAAAAGCGTAAAGGCGTATGGAACAGTAAATTGTAAACCATGCGTCTTTTTTGCATCCCAAAGGAGAAATATGAGCGACAATATTCGGAGCACTACCACAGGACAGACACTGCCCTGTATACAACAGACGATTGGCAAAACAAAGTATTTAGTCGAGGTACATTTTTCTGACACAAGTACCCAAAGCGTAGTGGACAAGCTAAAGCGTGTCGTTCTCCATGACTTAGAGCATGGTAAACAGGGCAATCAGAAAAAAGTGATGGAAAATGATGAAAAAGTCCTTGACAAATAGAGACAGGATATTCAGCTAAATCTTTATCGATAGACACATATCAGAATGGAAGAAGACGGACATGTATCAGAATCAAAAAGGACAGACACTTATCGGAATTAATTGAAAGATATTTATCAAAAACTTAATGGATGCCATTTATTAGAATCTTAAACTACAGACCTTCAGACGAACTTTAATCAACAGACGAACTATAAACTGCTGTCAAAAAAGCATCCATGCGCTACCCACAGTGTTTTACGCAGAACCAGCCGGGAGAGGCCCCACCCCCACCCCCTCTCCTTCCTCCATGTCAGACACTTTAAAACTTTTGTCCAGTATGTATACAGATTGCCCCCAATGACTATTTTTTCAAAGAATATATTGTTTTATAATATCCCAAACAGAAAGAGGGATAACGATTATGAAAGAAGAAAAAAACGGGCCTGATTTTTTATTAAAGGTGTCTGCGTGGATTGTAGACCGGAGAAATCTGATTTTTCTTGTTTATGGTGCAGCAGTTATTTTTGCATTTTTTTCAAGAAACTGGGTATCGGTAAATAACGATATTACAGACTATCTGTCAGAAGAAACGGAAACGAAGCAGGGTCTGACGGTAATGGAAGAGCAGTTCACGACGTTTGGCACGGCGCGTGTCATGGTCTCGAATATTATATATGAAAAGGCATGTGACCTGGCGGAAGTAATCAAAGAGACGGACGGGGTGTCTGCGGTGGATATGGGCAGTGCGGACAGCGCGCAGGACAGGGAGGCGCATTACCGGGAATGTGCGGTGCTTTATGATATTACGTTTGAATGGAAAGAAACGGATGAAGCCTGTGCGGATGCCTTAGAAGCAGTGAAAGAAGCGCTTGGAGATTATGATGTCTCGGTTTCGGCATCGGTCGGAAATGAAGATATTAAAAATATGCAGGATGAGATGAGTGTAGTTATGGGGATTACGGCTGTGATTATTCTGCTTGTGCTGCTTTTTACATCTAAAAGCTACGGGGAAATTCCAGTGCTGGTGCTTACTTTTGTAACGGCGATGGTACTGGATATGGGCATTAATTTTATATATGGGGAGATTTCGTTTATTTCCAATTCTATTTATTATGTGCTTCAGCTTGCGCTGTCGATTGACTATGCGATTATTCTGTGCCACCGGTTTGGCAGCGAGCGCGAGAAGGCAGATGCAAGGGAAGCGTGCATTGTGGCATTAAGCAAGGCGATTCCTGAGATTTCATCCAGCTGTATGACAACATTATCAGGACTTTTGGCGCTTATGTTTATGGAGTTTAAAATCGGATTTGATATGGGCAGGGTGCTGATTACAGCGGTGATTTTAAGCATTATTACGGTATTTACGCTGATGCCCGGGCTGCTGATGCTTTTTAGCGGACTGATTGACCGTACCAGGCACCGCAGCTTTGTGCCGAAGGTTTCGTTTCTGGGAAAGATGGCTGTGAAGCTGCGCTTTGCTGTGCCGCCGCTGTTTGTCTGTGTGCTGGCAGTATCCGGCTGGTATTCGGCGAAATGTCCGTATGCATATGGATACAGTCTGATACAGACAAGCAATGAAAGCAGCGCATCGATGCAGGAGCGGGCTGTTACCGCGCGTTTCGGCACACAGAATACACTGGCGGTGCTTGTGCCGGTAGGGGATTACGAGAAAGAGGGCAGGCTGCTGCGGGAGCTGTCACAGTTAGAGGAAATTGATTCTGCTATGGGTCTGGCAAATGTGGAGCTTGGGATAGACGGCTATGTGCTGACTGACCGGCTGACACCCAGGCAGTTTGCGGAAATGACGGATATGGATATCGAAACGATACGCCTTTTGTATGCGGCTTATGCGGCGGAGCATGAAGAATATGGGCGTATCATTGGCGATACGGATAATTACAGCATTTCCATTCTGGAACTTTTCTTATTTGCTTATGACCGCATGGAAGAGGGATTTGTGCAGCTGGAAGATGAGATGCGCGGGGAGATGGAGGATATGCACGGGCAGATTACGGATGCCATGGCACAGCTGCAGGGGGAGACTTATTCCAGACTGGTTATCAGCCTGAATCTGCCGGAGGAAGGCAGCGAGACGTTCGCATTTTTAGAGCGGCTTCACACACTGACAGAGCGTTATTATGACAGAGGTTCTTTTTACATTGTGGGAAATTCTACGAGTGATTTTGATCTGGCAGCTTCCTTTGAAACGGATAATGTGCTGATTAGTATTCTGACGATTGTATTTGTTATCATAGTCCTGCTGTTTACCTTTAAATCTGTAGGAATGCCGGTGCTGCTGATTCTGGTGATACAGGGCAGCATTTGGATGAATTTCGGGGCGCAGGCGATATCCGGGGATTATATTTTCTTCCTGAGCTATCTGATTGTCAGTTCCATTCAGATGGGGGCAAATATTGACTATGCGATTGTGATTGCCAGCCGTTATCAGGAGCTGAAGCAGGAAATGCATCCGAAGGAAGCCATTGTGGAAACGCTGAATCAGGCATTTCCAACGGTACTGACATCGGGTTCTATTATGGCAGGCGTCGGCATTGCCATTAGCGGAATGACTTCGGACGGCGCTATTTACGGTGTCGGGGTCAGCATCGGGCGCGGTACCCTGATTTCTATCTTTCTTGTGCTGATTGTGCTGCCTACGATACTGCTGCTGGGAGATTCCGTGATTGAAAGGACTTCTTTTGATATCAGATATCCGGAACTCTGGCAGACATCTGAGGCGGAAGGAAGGGTGCATCTGGACGGCTGGGTGCGCGGTGAAATATCCGGAAAGCTGAATGCCGAAGTGCATGGTGTACTGGAAGGAAGCGTAAACGGAATTGTCCGTATCGGGCAGGATAGCAGAGAAGAAAGCGGAATGGTTTTTGCCGAAGAGGAAAGCAGGGAGAAAAGCGGAATGGTTCATATCGGAGAAAAAGGCAGGGAGGCAGGCGGAATGGATCATATCGGAGAGGCAGACAGTACGGCCTGCATTACGGAGGAAAACGGCAATGGGAAAGAAACGTAACATATTCAGGGGAACTGCGGTTTTACTGGCAGTGGCTTTGCTTTTTGGCTCCATAAAGCCTTTTACAGTGTCCGCGGCAAAAAAGAAAGCAGATATCGTTATCCGTACAGGAAAAGAACTGGAACAGCTTGCGGAAAATTGTATGCTGGATACCTGGTCACAGGGAAAAAGGGTGCTTTTGAAAGCGGATATAGATTTGAAGGGGGAATTTATACAGATTCCTTCTTTTGGAGGCGGCTTTGACGGAAACGGCCACACGATATCCGGCCTGGATTTGTCAGAAGAGGCATCCTGCCAGGGGCTTTTCCGTTATATTCAAAAATCAGGCACGGTAAAGAACCTGCATGTACAGGGAAATGCCAGCGCGCCGGACGGCCAGTCTGTCCTTGGCGGGATTGCGGGAAGCAATGAAGGGACGATTGCAGACTGCTCTTTTTCTGGCAGAATCGACGGGAATATGCAGACCGGAGGAATTGCGGGGGTGAATGAGGCTGACGGCTCGATTTACCGCTGCCGTGTGAAAGGGATGGTTACAGGCCGGGAGGATACCGGAGGAATTGCGGGCAGAAACAGCGGCATGATGACCGGATGTGTGAATCAGAGCAGGGTCAATACCGTTTATGAGTCAGAACAGTCCGGGTCTGTGGACCTTACTGCCAGCCTGGATCAGGAAAATATAGAGAGCACGACCACGAATACGGGCGGGATTACAGGCTCCTGTACAGGCATTCTGCAAAACTGCACGAATAAAGGAACGGTGGGATATCCGCATGTCGGATATAATGTCGGCGGGATTGCGGGCACTTCCTCCGGGTATGTGGAAAACTGCCGTAATACAGGAAAAATTATGGGGCGCAAGGATACCGGAGGCATTGCTGGGCAGATGATTCCGGAAATCAATATGGTATTTACGCAGGATATGGCGCAAGGGCTGACGGAAGAGCTTGACATACTAAACGGCATGCTGAGCGATGCGCTGGACGGCCCGGGAGCAGATGCCGATAGTATGACGCAGCAGTTTATGCAGCTGCTGGATTCCGCACAGGATGCTTCCGGCAGTATCCGGGACCTTTCGGATGCGGTGACGGACGGCACAGCTGCTGCAGCGGACGGGGCGGCAGAAACGATGTCTGCTGCAATGGAGCGTCTGACGGACATTCTTGCGGACGGAGAAGGGATATTAAATGAAGCTGCCCTGGGCATGGATACGTTAGAGCAGGCGTTAAACCAGTCTGCGCAGGCCGGGAGCATGGCCGGACAGGTATCAGGCGAAGCCGGGCAGTCCATGGACATTCTGCGCGGTGCGATGACAGATATGACAGCGGGGCTTGGGATTTTCAGCAGCGCATGGGAAAAACTGTGGGACGCACTGCCAGACCAGAATTCACAGGAAGTAAAAGCTGCGCTCGAACAGATAAATCAGGCAGCAGACCGTCTGACCGCTGCGCTCAGGGTATGCACACAGACGTTAAAACAGCTGACACCGATATTATCCAGCCTGGATATGCCGGCGGATACGCGCAGCCAGCTTCAAAAATATATGAACCAGCTGATGCAGAGCATGCAGTCTGCGGGCCGGGCAGTACAGGAGCTTGCACAAAACCTGAATATTCTGGCGGGCCAGACAGACTGGACACAGCTGCAGGATGCCGCGCAGAAAGTATCGGCTGTTATGAACGTCTTTTTTCAGGATACAGTGAAAGAACTGGAGGAAGGTATCCATAAAATCAGCAGCTCCCTGGAGGAATTTCAGAATTCATTTCAGTTTCAGGATGCGCAGGAGGCAGAAAAAATACTGGCGCAGCTGCATGAAGGAATGGAACAATTTCAGGGAGCTGTCGCAAAATGCTCGGACGCTGCAAAAAAAATCGCTCAGATTCTGGCCCGGGGAAAGCCGCAGGAGGAGCAGTGGAAGGAAGTGATGCAGATTGTAAGCGGCGGCCAGCTTACGCCGGAACAGATAAAACAGGCTGCGGACATCCTGATGAAGAATTTAGATCAAAAAGAGCTGCAAAAGCAGATGGCGGTGTTCCGGGACAGTATGGACGAAGCCATTTCCTATGCAGGAGAGGCTGTCTTTCTGCTGAATGCCCTGGCAGGAGAGGTGGACTGGAAAGGGATTCAGGAAGCAGCCGGGAAGGTGAATACAGCCGTAAAAGATTTTGGAGGACTTTTAAAGGATGCGGGAGAGGAGCTGAATGCTATCCGAAGGGCATTGAAAGACCTGGCGGCGGCTCTTCAGCTAAAAGACCCGGCTGCCATCCGAAGTGCGCTGGAACGGATTCAAAGCAGTGCAGCGCAGTTTAGACAGGCACTTCAAAGTGCAGGAGCCGCACTGCGGCAGATACAGCAGACACTGTCCGCCTGGAGCCTGGACCCAGCCTTGCAGGACGCGCTGCGCAGATATCTGTCGGGGCTGGCAGACGGGATGGATGATGCGGCAGGAGCGGTGCAGGAAATGTTTTCTGGATTTAACCGTCTCAATGCCCAGATGGACTGGGCGCTTGCGCAGGATGCAATGCGCCAGGTAAGAGCCGCTATGAACGAGTTTATCAAAGGCGGTGAAAAGATGAGCCAGTTCTTTGCCGGCATGCGGGATGTTTTCGGAGGACTGCAGGGAATGTCAGGCCCGCTGGAGGAAGGCATGAGCGGCGTTGCGGATTCTCTGGATATTTTCGAATCCTGTACGGAAATGGCGGGAGATACAGCGGACAGCATTTACCGTCTGTCAGAATTTTTGTCGGAAAGGGAGCCGGTATCGCTGAATGCATACAGTCAGGATTTCCGCCAGGCAGAAGATATGCTGTATGGCACGCTGGCACGGATGAACAGCCAGATGAAGCAGGCTGTGGAAACGGCACAGGGCAGTACAGGCAGATGGAAAGCAGAACTTAACGATATTGCCAGGCAGTTTCAGATTATTACAGAACTATTTGTGAATGCAGATAAGGATGCGGATAAAAGGGATGCGGATGATATCTGGAGGGATGTATCCGAGGAGGCAGCAGCGCGGTCTGCACAGGGCAAGCTGAAAGACTGCGTAAACAGCGGGCCTGTGGAAGGAGACCTGAACATCGGTGGCATTGCGGGAGTGATGTCTGTGGAATATGAACTGGACCCGGAAGAAGACATTCAGATGACAGGAGAGGAAACACTGCGGTTTTATTATGAAACAAGGGCAGTGATACAGGGCTGCCGAAACGAAGGAGATATCGTTTCAAAAAAAGACGCCGCCGGCGGTGTGGCAGGGCGCATGTCTTTAGGGTATGTACTGGAGTGCGAAAATTACGGAGCGGTAGAAAGCACAGAAGGTGATTATGCCGGCGGCATTGCAGGGATTTCAGAGGCGTCTGTCCGCAGGTCTTATGCGAAATGCCGTCTTGCCGGGAACAATTATACAGGCGGCATTGCGGGCTATGGATATGGTATTTATGAATGTACGGCCCTGGTTTTTATAAGCAGAGCTGACGGCTGCGCAGGAGCCATTGCCGGTGACTGGGACCGCAGAGACGGAGAGCTTTCCCAAAACCGTTTTGTTCCGGCTGGCACTGCCGGGGCAGACGGTGTCAGTTATGGCGGGAAAGCAGAGCCGGTCAGCTATCGGAAGCTTATAAAAAACGAAGAGCTTCCGGCAGAGTTTGACAGCATGAAGGTAGAATTTGCCGTGGATGGAAAGACGGTAAAAGCAGTCTCCTGCGGCTATGGGAAACCGCTGGCAGAGGAAAAGATTCCAGATGTACCGCAAAAAGAAGGATATTACGGGGTCTGGGAAGAAACCGGAGCAGACAGCATTACGCATGACTACAGGCTCGAAGCTGTTTACACGCCTTATGCCGCATCACTGCCAGGCGGAGGAACGCGCGACGGTGTCCATGACGTATTTTTGGTGGAAGGCAGGTTTTCCGGGGATACAGAATTAAAAGCGCAGCTGAAAGAAGAAAGCAGCGGAAAAGAACGCTGGGATGTCAGACTGGAGGGAGACGCAGACAAAAATAAAAATAAGAATAAAAATAAGGATAAATGCAGGGATACGGATACATACACCATGCGGTTTACGCCTTTCAAAGACTGGGAAGAGGTTTCGCTCCGGCTGATATCTGCTGACGGAGAACGTGAGATTCCAGTGCAGACAGAAGGGAGCTGCTATGTGTTTACCGCGGAGGGGAAGGAATTAGCAGAAGGATGTGTAATAGAAGCTTCCCAAAAGGGCAGGGCAGTATCCGTCGGTGTATGGCTGTGGATAACAGCACTTGCAGCGATAGTGTGTCTGCTGACTGCCGCAAACAAGAGGATGCGGCAGCCGCGCAGACAGGCAGACTAATTTTTAAAAGATAACAGTTCATGCTGGATAACAGCAGTAAGATAGCGAACCATCTTTTCCTTCCCCTGCATCTGTTCTTCTGTTATCCAGTCCAGAATGGTTTCAGCAAACGCCTTGGCATAAAATTTTGCGAGAAATTCTTTAAAATCAGGCTCGAGGTGCGTATCAGCTTCCTTATCGGCCAGGTCAATGACAGCAGACGTAACAGCTATAAAATCTGAGTAAAAAAACCGCTTTAATTCATCATGGCCTATAGAATCGTAAGCACAGCTGATGATATATCTGTTTTCTTCCAGATAATTTACAACAGCGCGTATGGCATTTTCATAGTCTGTAAATACATTAAAATGTCTGATTAAATCTGTCGATTCGCTTAACAGCGTCCAGCGCAGAAGGTCATAGATATCTTCAAAATGATAATAAAATGTATTGCGGTTCATGCCGCAGCTTTGAATGATTTCTGTGACCGTAATTTTCGAAAATGCTTTTCTGCGCATGATATTTTTCAGGGTATCGGCAAGTGTTTTTTTCGTTATCAGCGATATTTCATCTTTTTTCAAAATTATGTACCTCCGGTATGCGGGCTTTTAAGCAATTGCAGTTATTATAGCCCGCCGCCCGGTAAGTGTAAAGTATTTTATATTTCAACAATTGTCCATTTGCAGTTTTCTTTCGTATAAACCAGCTTCACGACTTCTGTCCTGCCGCCGAGCAGTATTTTGCACAGATGTTCTACTGTCTGGATGCCGCAGTAGGTTTTTTCTTCCGATGTCAGCAGCTCAATGTGGCGGATGGTATGCAGAATGCCTTCTTCATCCATGACCTTGATGATTTTGGGGATGCTGCGGCCGCTGCTGGTAAACCAGCATTCACACGCGATTTCACGCTGAATGCCTTTTAAGATGCCGTGTTCTTTTGATTCTATGATAGTGTCAGAATGAAATGCCATGAAAACGCCTTTCTGATAGCTGAGTTTTTGTAGGAGTTTAGATGTGTGTGGGGGGATGGCCTCTCGGACGCCGGGTGGCGGGAAGATGCACTGGATTCCTGTGACGGCTCCGGAATGTTAAGAATCCCTAAGCTTTCTGCATTTACGCTGTGGCTGCGGACGGTCGCGGCACCTAGTTCGCCCTGGCCTCCAGCCAGCAGCTAAAGGTGCCGCTTCGGCTTCGCCGCCTGGTTTTCGGGCAGAAAGCTAAGGGATTCTAAACATTCCTCCAATGTCACAGGAATCCAGTGCATCTTCCCGTCACCCGGCTGGCTTTTGCAGGTTTTTACATGGAAAATGGTAAACGTTTGGCAGACTGTTTCATAATAATGTCTGTAAACTGCTGTTTTATACAGACGTTATATGGAAAGCGTCAGATGATTAGCGGAATGTTTCAAAGTCAGCCTGTGAACCGCTGTCTTATGCAGATTTTACATAAAAAGTGGCAGATGATTAGCGGAATGTTTCATGTAATGTCTGTAAACCGCTGTCTAACACAGATTTTACATGAAAAGCGTCAGATGATTAGCGGAATGTTTCATGTAATGTCTGTAAACTGCTGTCTAACACAGACTTTACATGAAAAGCGTCAGACGATTAGCGGAATATTTGCCAAATGTTTCAATGTCAGCTTATAAGCTGCTGATATTCACTGATTTTATATAAAAAGCATCAGACGATTTGTGGAATGTTCGATGTCAGCCTGTGAACTGCTGTCTTATACAGACTTTTCATAAAAAGCGGCAGCTGAATGTTTCAATGTCAGTCTGTAAACCGCTGTTTAACACAGATTTTACATAAAAAGCGTCAGATGATTTTCTAATTGTTTCAATGTCAGCCTGAAAAAGATGTCTCTCATAGTCATTGCATAAAAACAGCATATACCCTGTCAAATGTTCCAATATCACCCTGTAAACTTCCACTGGAAAGCACCCATGCACACCCATAATGTCTCATGTAACGTCAGCCAGAAACCAGCCGGGAGAGGGGATTTGCACGGTCTTCCTGCGGCATTGGAAGAATGTTTAGAATCCCTTAGCTTTCTGCCCGAAAACCAGGCGGCGAAGCCGAAGCGGCACCTTTAGCTGCTGGCTGT